>CAXSFE010000065.1:0-21152 GCA_964236585.1 uncultured Acetobacteraceae bacterium | reverse complement strand
GGGCGGCGGTGGGGGCGGGGCCGGCAGGGCGGCGGTCGGGGCGCCGGTCGGAACGGGGGGCGGGCGGGGGGCGCGGCATGGGCGGAGTGTGGCATCGGCGGCGGCGGCGAGGCCAGGGCCGTCCGGGTCGGCCGGGACCGGGCGGCGCGGGGTCACGGGCGTCAATCCGGCGTTAACGCTTCGACGGTAGACCATGACGGTCGGAAGCACGCCCGGGCTTGTCCTGCGGGCCCGTTCGCCAGGAGGTCCTCCTTGTCCGTTCCCGTCTGCCACCGGCTCAGCTTCTCCGTGGCGGAGACGCCGGCCATCGCGATGCGGTTCATGGCCCTGCCCGAGGAGGCGGGGCTGCTCGAGGGCCGGATCAGGTCGCAGGTGGACCCTGCCCTGGTCAGGCTCGACGTCGCCGCGGAGGAGGGCGAGGCGACCGCCGCGGCGGTCATGGTCAAGGCCCTGCTCGACTCCCTGCCCGCCGGGGATGTCAGCCTGGCGGAGAGCGTGGATCGCGACCAGCTGGCGAACGTGGCCCTCAAGCTCGACTTCTGCGTGGCGATGGCGAGGGACGTTCGCGATCCGCCGCCGCGGCTGGGCGAGGTTGTCGTCCGGTTCCAGCGCGGCGCCGGCGGCCAGGCGGTGCCGGCGGGCGGGCACGAGGTCTTCCGCGTCACGATGACGGAGGCTGCCGCCGACCAGGACACGGACGCGCTGGTGGGCCTGTTCACCCGGGCGCTGTCGTGCGTGCTGGTGACCCACAGGCATGGCGCCGGCCTGTCGGTGGCGCAGCGGGCCGCGCCGGATCCCGTCGGGTCCGCCAGGGACGCGGTGGTCAGGCTGCTGCGCGAGCTGGATGCCGCCGGCCTGGCCGGCTACGCCGACCAGGTCCAGGCGGCCTTCCCGGACGGCGACGTGGCCGCTCCTGCCGGGACCGCCCTGGCCGCCTGATCGTCGGGCTGGCGCGCGGGCCGCCCCGTTCGCGTTGACTTCGCGCGAATCCACGCCGCAAGATCGCCGCTTGCCCCCGCGACCGGCCGCGGCTTCCCCGCTGCCGGGGTGACGGCCGGGGTGCTGCGTGGACTGGCGACGCGATCGTGACGATTTCCGCCCTGATGCCGACCTACAACCGTGCCGACCTCGTCTTCGAGCGGGGGGAGGGCGCGTGGCTGTTCGCGGCCGGCGGGCGACGATACCTCGACTTCGGGTCGGGGATCGCGACCAGCTCGCTCGGGCATGGCCATCCGGGGCTGGTGGCGGCGATCGCCGAGCAGGCGGGGCGGGTGATGCACGTCTCGAACCTGTACCGGGTGCCCGGGGCGGAGCGGCTGGCGGCGCGGTTCGTCGACGCCTCGTTCGCGGACAGCGTGTTCTTCTGCAACTCCGGCGCCGAGGCCAACGAGGGCGCCGTCAAGATGATGCGCCGCGCCATGGCGGCGACGGGGCAGCCGGAGCGGGTGCGGGTGATCTGCTTCGACGGCGCGTTCCACGGGCGCACGCTGGCGATGCTGTCGGCGACGGGCAACGCGAAGTACCTGGCGGGGTTCGGGCCGGCGGTCGAGGGGTTCGACCACGTGCCGTTCGGCAACCTCAACGCGCTGCGCGACGCGATCGGGCCGCAGACGGCCGGCGTGCTGGTCGAGCCGATCCAGGGCGAGGGCGGCATCCGCGTGGCGTCGCTGCGGTTCCTGCGCGAGCTGCGCGCGGCGTGCGACGAGTTCGGCATCCTGCTGGCGCTCGACGAGGTGCAGTGCGGGATGGGGCGCACGGGGAAGCTGTTCGCGCACGAGTGGGCGGGGATCGAGCCGGACGTGCTGAGCGCGGCCAAGGGCATCGCCGGGGGGTTCCCGATGGGGGCGGTGCTCGCGAGGGAGGCGGTGGCGCGCCATCTCACGCCGGGGAGCCACGGGACGACGTTCGGCGGCAACCCGCTGGCGTGCGCGGCCGGCAACGCGGTGCTCGACGTGGTGCTGGCGCCGGGGTTCCTGGGCGAGGTGGCGCGCAAGGGCGAGTGGCTGTGGGGCGCGCTGGGCGAGGTGGTGCGCGACTGCCCGGACGTGTTCGAGGGGGTGCGCGGCGCGGGGCTGATGCTCGGGCTGAAGTGCGTCGTGCCGAACACCGACGTGCAGCAGGCGTGCACGGCGGAGGGGCTGCTGGCGGTGGCGGCGGGGGACAACGTGCTGCGCCTAGTGCCGCCGCTGGTGCTAACGGACGCGGACGCGGCGGCGGCGGTGGCGATGATCCGGCGGGCGGCGGCGCGGTGCGTGGCGCTGCACGGCGGCGAGGGCGCGGGCTTTGCCGAGCCGCGTCCCGGCGGGGCGGACGCGGTGGGGCGGGGCGTCACGGAGCCGGCGCCGCTGGACCCCGTCTCGTGAGCGGGCCGTTGCGGCGCGCGGACGCCGAGGCGCGGGCCGAGGCGCCGCGGCACTTCCTCGACCTGTGCGACTTCGATGCGGCGACGCTGCGCCACATGCTGGACGTCGCGGTGTCGCTGAAGCAGGCGCGGCCGGGCGGGCGGTCCGGGGCGGGGCAGCCGGCGGCCCGGCTCGCCACGCTGGGCCGGCCGCTGTCGGGGCGGACGCTGGCGCTGATCTTCGAGAAGCCGTCGACGCGGACGCGGGTGTCGTTCGAGGTGGCGATGCGACAGCTCGGCGGCGACGTGATCGTGCTGTCCGGCGCGCAGATGCAGCTCGGGCGGGGCGAGAGCATCGCCGACACCGCGCGGGTGATGTCGCGCTACGTGGACGCGATCATGCTGCGCACGGACAGCGCGGCGAAGCTGCACGAGCTGGCGGCGCACGCGACGGTGCCGGTGATCAACGGGCTGACCGCGCAGTCGCACCCGTGCCAGGTGATGGCGGACGTGATGACGTTCGAGGAGCACCGGGGCCCGATCGCGGGGCAGGTGGTGGCGTGGGTGGGCTGCGGCAACAACGTGGCGCAGTCGTGGATCGAGGCGGCGGCGCGGTTCGACTTCACGCTGCGCCTCGCGTGCCCGACGGAGCTGGCGCCGGGCGAGGCGGTGCTGGCGTGGGCGCGGGCGCAGGGCGCGCGGGTCGAGGTCACGGCGGACGCGGTGGCGGCGGTGCGCGGCGCGCGGGCGGTGGTCGCGGACACGTGGGTCAGCATGTCGGACGACCCGGCGGAGAGCCGGCACGCGCTGCTGGCGCCGTACCAGGTGACGGAACGGCTGATGGGGCTGGCGGCGGAGGACGCGATCTTCATGCACTGCCTGCCGGCGCACCGCGGCGAGGAGGTGTCCGCCGAGGTGATCGACGGGCCGCGCTCGGTGGTGTTTGACGAGGCGGAGAACAGGCTGCACGCGCAGAAGGGCGTGCTGGCGTGGGCGCTGGGGGCGGCCAGGTAAGGCCAGGGGCTCTGCCCCTGGACCCCGTCAGGGCGAGCCGCCCTGGACCGGCCTTACTTAAGTATCGGATTCCAAAGGCTTGGCCTTTGGCGGGGTCCAGGGGCAGAGCCCCTGGCCTTTCTTTTGAGGAGGTGGCGGATGGTCGAGATGAAGGCGTCGAACACCGAGGAGGGGCCGGTGGCGCCGGGCTGGGTGGACCAGGAGCTGGACGAGATCTTCGCGGGCCTGCCGGAGGGGCACCGGGCGCAGTACGCGGACTGCCTGGCCGGCAGCCGGGTGGGCGACGTGGAGGCGTCGCACGACCGGTGCCGGGTGGCGCTGCTGGCGCAGCTTCAGGCGGATGGGGTGGAGGACGGGGTGCGCGAGGGGCTGCGCGAGCGGCTGGAGGCGCTGGAGGCGGAGATCACCGCGCGGACGTAGTGGCGGGGACGTTGAACAGGGTGGTGGGGCTGGCGTTGCCGAGGACGGTGGCGGGCATCTGGCCGTTCCAGCGGTGGGCCTGCTCGTAGGCGACGACGCCGGGGTTGGCGGCGACGGCGGCGCCGACCTGGGCGATGACCTTGGAGTCGGCGTCGCCGAGCAGGACGGCGGCCTGGCTGGTGCCCTGGGCGCGCAGGATGGACGCCTCGCGCTCGCCGCGGGCCTGGGCGATGGCGGCCTCGGACTCGCCGTTGGCCGACGCGATGCGGGCGGCGGCCTGGGCCTCGGCCTGGACCTTGGCCTGCTCGCCCTCGTAGCGGACCTTGACCACCGTGTTCTCGGCGCGGATGGCGTCGTTCTTGGCGGCGACCGCGGCCTCGACGGAGGCCTGGAAGCTCGGGCTGTAGGTGATGGAGCTGAGCTGGAGGTCGGTGATCTCGAGGCCGAAGATGCTGCCCAGGCCCTGGGCGACGCCCTTCCTGATGGCGGTGGCGATCTGCTCGCGGTTGGCGGAGATGTTGACGGTGTTCTGGGTGGAGAAGACCTGCAGCACGCGGTCGGCGAGCACGGGGCGGATGTTGGCGGCGATGTCGACGTTGCCGGTGCGGCCGACGCCGTAGAGGAGCTTGAGCACGGCGTCGCGGGGAATGCGGTAGCTCATGCCGATGCCGACGCGCACCGGCTGGTTGTCGATGGTGTACACGACCAGGTCGTCGAGCTGGTAGGTGTCGAGGCTGGTCTGGATCGTGTCGACGGTGTCGATCCAGGGCAGCTTCATGTGCAGGCCGGGGCCGACGGGCTCGGTGGTGAGCACGGTGCCGAAGCGGCGCACGCCGGCCATCTCGGTGGGCTGCACGGTGTAGAAGCTGCCGAGCAGGGTTCCGGCGGCGGCGAGTGCGACGATCACGCCGGCCGCGATGCCCGTGTTGAGGCGGCGGGGACCGCGGTTGCGCGGCAGGACGAGCTGGGGGCGCCACGGGCCAGGGTCCTGGTCGGGGTCGTTGGTGTAGGACATCTTGGCAAGGACCTGTGCAGTGCGGCCCGCTGGTATCGGCGGCCCGCAGCCCTGTCTGGGCGGCAGGAATACAGATGGCGGCGGCCCTGGGCCAAGTCAATCTCGGGCGCGACTGCGGCGGGTGAAAGTCGCGCGGCCTTTATGCTTTGTTTATGCTTGTAGAGGCGGGTTCCATTCGGCGTGCAGCCCAAGGCAAGGTTGAGGCTCTGCCTCAAACTCCGCCAGGGGGGAGCCCCCCCTGGACCGGCTTCCCTTAAGTCATGCCGGTCCAGGGGCGGCTCGCCCCTGGCGGGTCTGGGCAGAGCCCAGGCTTGCTGGCTTTCCTGGCCACCGGCCGCCGGTTCGTGGTGGCGAAGGGCGGGGCGGGACCCCATCTTGGCGCGATGACAGACACCCCCGCGTTCCTGGACAGCGCCCGCCCCGACGTGCCCGACATCGTCGTGCCGCGCGGCATCTTCCCGTTCTTCCTGCCGAGCCGGCCGGTGCGCGGCCGGCTGATCCGTCTCGGCGCCCTGGCCGACGCGCTGCTGACGCGCCACGACAACCACCCGGCGGTAACCGCGCTCGCGGGGCAGGCGCTGGCGCTGGCGGCGGGGCTGGCGTCGGCGCTGAAGTTCCGCGGCTCGTTCAGCCTGCAGGCAAAGGGGGACGGGCCGGTGCCGATGCTGCTCGCGGACTGCACGGAGGCCGGCGCGCTGCGCGGGTATGCGCGGGCGGACGACGAGCGGCTGGCGGCGCTGCTGGCCGCCGTGCCGGAGCCGAGCGCCGCGCAGCTGCTCGGCGGGGGGTACCTGGCGTTCACCGTCGACCAGGGGGCGGACCTGGAGCGCCACCAGGGGATCGTGTCGATCGAGGGCGAGGCGCTGTCCGACATGGCGCTGCACTACTTCGAGACCAGCGAGCAGATGAAGTGCATGGTCCGCCTCGCCTGCGCGAAGGGCGAGGACGGGTGGCAGGCGGCGGCGCTGGTGCTGGAGCAGGTCGCGGGCGAGGGCGGCATCGACCCGCAGCTCAGCGAGGCGGCGCAGGAGGAGGCGTGGCGGACGGCGACCACGCTGGCGGCGACCCTGACGGATCGCGAGCTGCTGGACGAAGGGATCGAGCCGGAGGTGCTGCTCTACCGGCTGTTCGGGGCGGAGGGCGTCGCCGGGGACCTGCCGCGGGCGCTGGCGTATGGGTGCCGGTGCTCGCGCTCGCGGCTGGCGGGGATCCTGGAAGGGTTCCCGGCGGACGACCTGGACCACATGGCGGTGGGCAGCGACATCGTCATGACGTGCGAGTTCTGCAACTACGACTTCCGGTTCGCGCGCGAGGGGGTTCGGGGGAGCGAGGCTTAGGGGCGTTCGGGTGGGGGAGGAAGCAAGGGTCTTCTTTTTCTGAAGAAAAAGAAGCAAAAAGACTTTGCACATTAGGGTTCGGGTGCGCGGGTGGCATCGAGTCCAATCGGGCAAAGTTCTTTGGTTCTTTCTTTCAAGAAAGAACTCGCTTTCTTTCTTTGGCGGCATGGAGCACCGAGACTGCCCGGTCCGTGGCGGCCGCGGGTGCTACGGGCCCGGGACGCCGGACTAGAGGTGGTTCGTGGCGTGACGGTTCGGCCGGGTGGGCGGTCTTGCCTGTCGCGGTCCCGCTTGCCAGGGTGCGCGCCTGCCTGCCAGGAGCCTGCCATGACGCTGCGCCGCCTCGTGCCGCTGGGTTTCATGCTGATGGTGGCGGCGTGCGGCGGGGACGAGGGGCCGCCGGCCGTGTTCGCGCCGCTGAGCTACGACTACCTGCGGCCGATCCGGCTGAACGTGGCGACGCTCGACGTCGAGGACCACGCGGTTTCGCGCGGCGACGACGTGGCGGCGCAGGCGCCGGTGCCGCCGGCGCAGGCGCTGACGCAGATGGCGCACGACCGGGTGTTCCCCGGGGGGGCGTCGGGGCGGGCGGTGTTCGTGATCCAGGACGCGTCGATCCACAGGCACGGGGACACGCTGGCGGGGAGCCTGGCGGTGCGGCTCGACATCGTGGGGCCGGGCGGGCAGCCGGCGGCGTTCGCGGAGGCGCGGGTGGCGCGCAGCTCGACCACGGACGAGGGCGACCTGCGCGCGCGCGAGTACGCGCTCACGCGGCAGATGATGGACGACATGAACGTGGAGTTCGAGTTCCAGTCGCGCCGCGCGCTGAAGGGGTGGCTGCAGCCGGAAAGCGACGTGCCGGCGGCGGTCTCGGCGCAGCCTCTGGGCGGGCCGGGAACCGGGCCTGCGGGCGGCGCGCAGGGGGCGGTGCCGGTGGCGGCGCCGGGGTATGGCGTGCCCGTGGGCGCCGGGGCGGCGCGGGCGCCGGATGCGGCGGGCGGGGAGGGACGGGCAATGTCGCCGCCGCCGGCGAGCCTGGCGCTGCCGTCGGGGTATCCCGGCGGGGCGGGGGCGTATCCGGGAAGCGCTGCGATGCCGGGGGCTTCGCCGTACCCGTCTGGGTCTCCACAGGCGGTCGCGCCGCCGTCCTCCTACCAGGCGCCCGCGGAGACGTCGCCCTATGGCCAGCCGTCCTACGGGCAGCCTTACGGGGCGCCGCCCGCCGCAGCGCCGCCGTATGCCGCCTCGCCGTATGCCCCGCCATCGTACGCGCCGCCATCGTATGCGCCGCCGCCGGGGCTGCAGTCGGGGCCGCTGCCGCTCATGGAGTGACCGGGGGCTCCTTCGCGCCGCGGCGGCTGGCCGCATCGTGACTTCCCGCGGGCCTGGCGCAGGCCCATAGCGGCGCGGTGCCGATCCTTTCTCATCGCGGGGCGCCTGACGGCGGGTCCGGGCGTGGCGTGCGTCTGGCGGCGGCGGCGGTCGTGTGCGTCCTGCTCAGTGCTGGCGCGGGGCGTGCGGCGCCGCCGGACACCGCGGGGCTGGGGTTCTCGCCGCAGCCGGGGACGTCGCTGCCGCTGGGGGCGAGCCTGCGCGAGGCGGACGGGCGTGCGGTCACGCTGGGCGAGCTGGTGGGGAGCAGGCTGGCGGGCGCGCGGCCGGTGCTGCTGGCGCTGGGGTATTTTTCATGCCCGGCGCTGTGCGGGGTGGTGCGCGACGACCTGTTCGCGGCGCTGGGCGGCAGCGGGCTGGTGGCGGGGCGGGACTACACGCTGCTGTTCGTCAGCATTGATCCGGCGGAGGGGCCGGAGGATGCCCGCAAGGCGCTGGGTGACGACCTGGCGCGCTTTCCGCTGCCCGGGGCGGAGGCGGGGTGGCACTTCCTGACCGGGGACGCGGCGACGCTGGCCGGGGTGGAGGCGTCGGTCGGGTACCGCAGCCGGTTCGATGCGGCGCTGAAGCAGTTCCTGCACCCGGCGGGAGTGGTGGTGGCGACGCCGGGAGGCGTGGTGTCGGGGGCGCTGATGGGGGTGGGCTACCAGGCGGGGGACCTGCGGGCGGCGGTGGTGCAGGCGCGCGACGGGGGGCTGGAGCAGGCGATCCAGCCGGTGCTGCTGCTGTGCTTCCACTACGACGCGGTGACCGGGCGCTACAGCCTGGCGGTGCTCAAGGTGCTCAGGCTGGGGGCGATCCTGACGATCGTGCTGATCACTGGGCTGTTCGGGCTGCTGCGCTGGCGGGAGGGGCGGGGGGCCTGAAGCAGAAGGAAGGCCAGGGGCTCTGCCCCTGAACCCCGCCAAGGGCTGGGCCCTTGGATCGCCTTTCTTAAGTCAAGGGATCAAAGGGTCCTCGGACCCTTTGCGGGTCTGGGCGGAGGTGCCCAAAGGTTCCGGTGGCCCGCGTGGGCCATTGGGATGGGCACCGGAGGGAGAGCCCAGTCTTTCTTCCTTTTCATGCGTCCGAACTTCCACCCCGGCGGCCGGATTGATACTGGTTCGCGACCGTTGTTCGACGAGGGATTGCCCATGCGCCGCCGCACCCTGCTGCTGTCCGCCGCCGCGATTGCCGCCTGTCCGGGGGCGGGGCGGGCCGCGGATGACGCGCTGGCGCGGGCGGTGCAGGCGCCCGGTCGCAGCGGGAAGTTCGTGGCGCGGGACGGGGCGCGGCATCCGCTGGAGGAGCTGGCGTTCTTCGGGGTGGGGCCGGAGTCGAGCGTCGTGGAGATCTGGCCGGGCGGCGGGTACTGGACGGAGATCCTGGCGCCGTTGCTGCACGACGCGGGGACGCTGCGGTTGGCGATGGCGCCGGCGGACGGCGGGCCGGTGGACGTGCACTTCGCCAAGGCGACGGCGCCAATGCGTGAGAAGCTGGCGGCGGACCCGGCCGCCTACGGGCGGGTGATGCTGAGCGAGCTGGGGCAGGGGCACGACGCGCTGGCTCCGGCGGGAAGCGTCGACGTCGTGCTGACGTTCCGCAACCTGCACAACTGGATCGGGCAGGGGGACGCGCCGGAGATGCTGGCGGCGATCCGCACGGCGCTGAAGCCCGGGGGCGTGCTGGGGATCGAGGACCACCGGGGGAGCGCGTCGCGGCCACAGGACCCGGAGGCGGCGAGCGGCTACGTGCGGCAGGACTACGCGGTGGCGCTGGTGGAGCGGGCGGGGTTCGTGCTGGACGGGTCGTCGGAGATGGCGGCGAACCCGAGGGACACGGCGGACTGGCCGAAGGGGGTGTGGACCCTGCCGCCGGCGCTGGCGCTGGGGGAGCAGGACCGGGCGAAGTACCTGGCGGTGGGGGAGGCGGACAACTTCGTGCTGAGGTTCCGCAAGGTGTGAGGGAAGCAGGTAAGGTTGAGGCTCTGCCTCAAACTCCGCCAAGGGAAGCCCCTTGGATGGCTTCCCTTAAGTCAAGGGATCAAAGGGTCCTCGGACCCTTTGCGGGTCCGGGCAGAGCCCGGGCTTGCTTGCTGAAACCCTGGCTTGGTACAGGCAGGAAATTCTCCGCGAGGACGATCACGCTTCAGTGATCGGTTAACCTCCCGGACGTATTGTCTCAAATCATGAGACATATCCCGGCGACCTCATCCCCCCGCCTGCCCTCCTGCCCGCGGGTCGCGTCGTGACTGGCGCGGTGCTCACGCCCGCGAGCAAGGTGCTGTTCCAGCAGGGGCATGCCGCGGTTCCGATCGAGTCGATCGCGAGCGGCATCGGGCCGGGCGAGCAGCCGGGGCTGAACATGGCGCTGTTCAGCCACACGGGCGTCGCCTACCCGCTGCAGGCGCTGTCGTATGATCCGTCGTCGGAGATGGGGATCACCGACGGGACCGGCGCCACGGTGCTGGGGCTGGACGCGGACGATCCGGGCGGCACGGCGGTGGAGACGTCGGCGGACGGCTCGCAGGTGGGCGCGGTGATCAACACGCAGGACCTGACGCAGGGCGGCACGGTGCCGTTCGGGCCGATGGCGCTGCTGACGCAGTGGCAGGCGCCGGAGACGGTGGCGCCGTTCGCGGACCCGGCGAACGGGGCGCTGGTGGCGCAGCTCGACCTTTCGGTGCCGTACTCGGAGTTCCCGGGCGGGCCGGGGGCGCAGACCTCGTCGAACCAGGTGGTGCTGTACCTCGGGCTGACCGACACCGTGAGCGGGCGCCAGATCGCCTACGGCTCGATCCTGTTCGACAGCCGCGGCGATGCGTCGCCGTTCTTCGGGGCGGACAACGGCGTCGGCGGCACCGGGGCTGCGATCGTGGCGCAGGCGGCGGGCGCCGCGTCGCGCTACGACGTGGCGGTGCCGGGCGCCGCGTCGTTCCAGGGGGCGGCGTGGACGGGGAGCGAGCATTTCGCCCTGGAGATCACGCCGGCGACGCTGGAGGCGGCGATCAAGGCGTTCAACAACAGCACGGGGCCGGCGACGCCATTCTCGACGGACCTGTCGCGCTACATCCTGACCAACGTGTCGGTGGATGCGGAGGTCGAGTATTTCGGCCAGGCGAACAGCTTCAGCTACTCGGTCAGCAACATGACGCTGTCCGAGGAGGCGGCGCCGCTGACCGCCGCGCAGGTGGACGCAGCCGGCGGCGTGGCCGCGTCCTCGGTGGGCGACGCGGCGGCGGTGCCGGCGTCGTCGTCGAGCGTGTCGGCTTCGCTGGCGTCGGTGCCGGCCGCGGCGGCCGGGCCGGTGACGAGCGTGACGGCGGGCGCGGGTCCGGAGACGATCGTGGCGTCGGCGGGCACCTCCTACGCGGTGCAGGGCGGGGCGGGGGCGCTGACGTTCCTTGGCTCGGACGCCGCTTCCACGGTGACGGGGGCTGCGGGCGACCTCGACGCGAGCGGCGGCGGGGGGCGTCTCGTGGCGTTCGCGGGCGCCGGGGCGGCGACGCTGGTCGGCGGTGCGGCGGGTGGCAACGTCCTGGCGGGCGGGTCGGGCAACGCGACGCTGGTGGGGGCGTCCGGCGGGCCGGGCGACCTGCTGATGGCGGGCAGCGGCAGTGCGCAGATGTTCGCGGGCGGCGGGCACAGCACGGTGTTCGGCGGCGCGGGGGCGTCGATGCTGGTCTCCAGCGTGGGCGACGACCTGCTGGTCGCGGGGCGCGGGCAGTCGGTGGTCTACACCGGCTCGGGCAGCGACACGGTGTGGGGCAGCCCGTCGACGGACGCGCAGACGGTGGTGGTGGCGGGCTCCGGGCTGTCGCTGGTGGCGGGCGGGGTGGGCGACGACACGATGTATGGCGGCAGCGGGTCGGCGACGCTGGCCGGCGGGTCGGGGGCGCAGTTCATGATGGCCGGGTCGGGCGGCACGCTGGTGTTCGCGGGCAGCGGGGCGGACACGGTGTTCGGCGGGCCGGCGGGCGGTGCCTGCACCGTGGTCGGCGGGGCGAGCGCGGCGCTGGTGGTGCTGGAGGCCGGGGCGGCGACGGTGCAGGCCGGGTCGGGCGGCGACACGGTGTTCGGCGGCACGGGCGGCGACGCGATCGACACCGGGGCCGGGGCGACGACGGTGGTGCTGTCGTCGCTGTCGGCGAAGGCGGATGCGGTGACGTTCGGGTCGGGCAGCGCCACGGTGGGCGGCGGCGGGGCGGCGCACAGCTTCCTGTTCGGCGAGGCGGTGGGCGGGCTCGACGTGATCTCGGGGTTCCGGGCGGGGGTGGACCAGCTGGTGATGGCGGCGCCGGAGCGGGCGGCGGCGGTCGCGGGCGCGCACGACGGGTCGGCGGGGCTGGTGCTGCCGCTCGCGGGCGGCGGGAGCGTGCTGCTGCAGGGGGTGCACTCGGCGGTGTCGGTGTTCGGGTGAAAGCGGAGAAGGAAGGCCAGGGCTCTGCCCTGGACCCGCAAAGGGTCCGAGGACCCTTTGATCCCTTGACTTAAGGAAGGGATTCTCAAGGCAATCGCCTTGAGCGGGGTCCAGGGGCAGAGCCCCTGGCCTTGCTTGTCGAGCGTTCGTCCCCGACACCACCCGGTGGTGCGGCGGAGAAATGTGGTGCCCGGCCGAGGCCCCCTGTATTGCCGCGGCCTTCGCGCCTATATGTCGGCTGTCTTTGTGCCGAGGTTGCCGTGGCGTTGTGTCATGCGCGTCCCTTTCCGGTGCTCTTTCGGCACTGGGCAGCCCGGTCCGCGCAGTGCGGGGCGGGACGTTAAGCAGGGAATGCGATCATGGCGACGGGTACGGTTAAGTGGTTCAATGGCCAGAAGGGCTACGGGTTCATCCAGCCCGAGGACGGCTCGCAGGACGTGTTCGTGCACATCAGTGCGGTGGAGCGTTCGGGTCTTGGCGGGCTGAACGAGGGGCAGAAGCTCAGCTATGACCTCGAGCGGGGCCAGCAGGGCAAGACGTCTGCGGTGAACCTGCAGGCGTCCTGATGCCGGCTGCGGCCGGCGGCGCCGGGAATCCTCCCGGCACCGCCGGCCGCATCATCCCGAGGAGGGAGCGGACGTGGTTGAACACAGGTATGCCGTTGGCGACAACGTGGAGCTGCGCCGGCGTCCGTATGACAAGTCGGTCCTGGTCAGCGTCTATACCGTGGTCAGGCTGATGCCCAACGACTCGCCGGACCGGGAGTATCGGCTGCGCAACAGCCGGGATGGACACGAGCGCGTTGTCGTGGAAAGCGAGCTGATCGCCCGCTGACCGGGCCGCCGGGCGACTGGCGGGCGGGTCGGCCAACGCCGGGCATGGGGCGCGGCGCAGAAGGAGTGTTCGATGGCGTTCAAGGTGAACTACGGACTGCAGAAGGCAGAGCGGACCCGGGCCAAGCAGGCCAAGAAGGAGTCCAAGCTGCGCGAGCGCGAGGCCCAGGCGGCGTCGGGCGGGGCGGCTGCGGGCACGGGCGAGGAGCCGGCCGCCGAGGCTGCCGTGGAGCCGGCCGAGGCAACGCCACCGGAGTAGAGGATTTTCCACCGGGGTGGCGGGCGGTGCGCCGGCCACCCCGGGCGGGGCTGGGTCAGCCGGCCGCCGGCGTGTCCGGTGTTGCTTGGCGCAGGGCGAGCCTGCCTGCCTCGGTCAGGGCGTAGCGGCCGCGGGATTCGCGGCGGAACCAGCCGTAGACGTTGCGCGCCGGGATGGTGCCGGGGTCAAGGCCGGCGGCCCGCATCTCGCGCAGGGTGAGGCCAGCCGGCGCGAGGGCTGCGGCGCAGCGCAGGGCGAGCTGGCGGTAGGCGGTCATCACCGGCAGGCGGGTCGAGCCGCCGGTGGCGGGGTCGCCGAGGCGGGCGGCGTGCTCGCGCAGCAGCAGGGATCGGCGCCTCGTGTCCGGGCGGGGGCGGTAGGGTTCGGGCTCGGCCAGGGTCGTCACCGTGCCGGCCGCCGTCACCGCCAGCAGGCCGAAGCCGAGCAGGCGGCACAGGCGCACCACCCTGGCCTGGCGGCGCCGGGTCTGGCGCACGGCGCGGGTGGCGAGCCAGACCTCGTCGGCGAGCGGCATGCGGTCGACGCCCTGCAGCAGCAGCTCCAGCGAGAAGCCCAGCTTCAGCTCGGCGATCACCAGGCGGGTGGGGGCGCCGTCGCGCACGGCCACCACGTCGCAGCCGCGGACCTCGCCCTTCACCTCGTAGCCGCGCGCGGCCAGGAACGCCTTGACCGGGGCGTAGAGCGCGGTCTCGGCCAGCGTGGCGGCGGGCGCGGGGTCGGGCGGGACGTCCACGGGTCCGGGAGACGACGCTGCGGGTTGCGGCGGCGGGCCGGCCTTTGCGGTCCGGGGTCGGGGCGGGCGGGCGGGTGCCCGGGGCCTGCGTGTCATGGCAGGGTGTCGTGGCGCGGTGCCGGCGCGGCAGGGCTGGGGGATGGGCGATGGCGTGGACGAGTGCGGACATGCCCGATGGCCGGGGGCGCACGGCGCTGGTCACCGGGGCGACGCGGGGGCTCGGGCTGCACGTGGCGGAGGCGCTGGCGCGCAGCGGGATGCGCGTGGTGCTGGCCGGGCGCGACCGGGCGGCCGGCGAGGCGGCGGTGGCGGGGATCCGGGCGCGGTGCCTGGAGGCCTGGCGCGGCGGGCCGGGGCCGGGCCGCGAGGCAGCGGTCGCGTTCGCGGCGCTCGATCTGGGCAGCCTGGCGGATGTCGGGTCCTTCGCGGAGGCGGTCGCGGCGGAGTACCCGAGGCTGGACCTGCTGGTCAACAACGCGGGGGTGATGGCGATCCCGGCGCGCCACACCACGCGCGACGGGTTCGAGCGGCAGTTCGGCGTCAACCATCTCGGGCATTTCGCGCTGACGGCGCGGCTGCTGCCGGCGCTGCGGCGCGGGCAGGCGGCGCGGGTGGTCAGCGTGGCCAGCCTGGCGCACCTGCGGGGCAGGATCGACTTCTCCGACCTGCAGTCCGAGCGGCGCTACGGGGCGTGGCCGGCCTACCAGCAGAGCAAGCTGGCGGTGCTGATGTTCGCGCGCGAGATGCAGCGGCGCAGCGCCGCGGCGGGGTGGGGCGTGGCCAGCCTGGCGGCGCATCCGGGGATCGCGCGCACCGAGCTGTTCGAGACGGGGCCGGGGATGGGGCGGGCGGGCGGGTGGTCGCCGGAGCGGGTGCTGATGCGGCTGGCGGGGCCGCTCGCGCAGTCGGCGGAGCGGGGCGCGCTGCCGATCCTGTACGCGGCGGTGGCGGCGGAGGCGGAGCCGGGCGGCTACACCGGGCCGGACGGGTTCCGCGAGATGAGGGGGGCTCCGGCGCCGGCGCGGGTGTCCGCGGCGGCGTCGGATGCCGCGGCGGCGGCGCGGCTGTGGGACGAGTCCGAGCGGCTGTGCGGCGTGCGGTTCGGGGCGGCGTGACGGCGGGGTGGGTCGGGTTGCGGGCGCGCGGGCAACGCGTGCATGGGAGGGCGGCCGCCCGGAGGTCCCGGGCGATCCCGAGCCGCAGGAGGGCGCGATGGAGCCGATGAAGCCGATGGAACCCATGAAGCCGATGGAGCCGATGAAGGGCATGGCGCCGATGAAGCCCATGAAGCCGGTTACGGACAGTGGCTGGTGGCCGGACGGGCTGGGTGCGCCGTCGTCGAGCGGCTCGCAGAACGGCATGCGCTACGCGTTCTTCGGCGACAAGCGGCGGCTGGCGATCGAGACGGACGGCAAGGTCGTCGTCTACGACAGCGGGGATCACCGGATCAGCGGCGTGGCGCAGCAGGACGGGGGCACGCGCAACCTCGCGTTCAGCAGCGACGACGGGCCGGTCCGGGTCGAGGACCTGCACGAGGCGACGTGACGCGCAGGCGTGGCAGGCCGGGCGTGAGCATCCGGACACCGTTCATTTCGACGTGATCTGTGAGGCTCGCCTGCAATAGTGTGCAACGGTTCGTGGGCAGGGTGCGTCGGGGCGGTTTGCCGGTGCCCTGCGCGACCTGGTGCGGCGGGCAGAGCTTCGCCCGCCCGCCGGCGGGTGGCCGGGACGCGGGCTCTCCCCGGCGCCGCGGGCCGGCCACCCCAGCCTGGCGGAAGAGGGCCGGAGGCTGTCGTTGATCCGGCAGGGCTTTGCCGTCTGCAGGAGAAAGCAAGGCTCTTCTTTTTCTGAAGAAAAAGAAGCAAAAAGACTTTGCACACGAGGTCATGGGCTCCCGGGCGGGTTCGGAGCCTTTCGGGCAGAAGTTCTTTGGTTCTTTCTTTCAAGAAAGAACACGCTTCCTGTTCGCCTTGGCGCGCAGGACCGAAGCCGGAGAGTCCATGGCAGCCTTCAGGCTCCGGCCCTGCCAGCTGCCTGCGGTGCATTGGTCCTGAGGCGATCGTTCCCATGTTCAGGCGATGATGGAAGCTCCGGCCGCCGACGTGCTGCGCGTGATCGATCTGGAGACGACGGGGCAGGGATTTGCCGACGGCGGCGTGGTCGAGGTCGGCTGGCAGGACGTGGTGCGCGGCGCGGGCGGGGCATGGGCGCTGCGCGGCGGTCCCGGGGCGCTGCTGGTGCGGCCCGAGCATCCGATCAGCCCGCAGACCTCGGCGATCCACCACATCGTGGACGAGGACGTGGCGGGCGCGGGCGCGTGGCAGGACGTGGCGCCGGCGGTGCTGCAGGCGCAGCCGGGGCCGGCGCCGCTGGCGCTGGTGGCGCACCGGGCGTCGTTCGAGCAGCGCTGGTGCCGGCCGCAGCTGTCGGGCGGGGCCAGGTGGATCTGCACCTACAAGTGCGCGCTGCGGCTGTGGCCGGAGTCGCCCACGCACTCGAACCAGGGGCTGCGCTACTGGCGCAGGCCGCAGGGACTGGACCGCGCGACGGGGCTGCCGGCGCACCGGGCGGGGCCGGACGCGTACGTCACGGCGTTCCACGTGCGCGACATGCTGGCGATGGCGGACGTGGCGCAGCTGCTGGCGTGGTCGGACGAGCCGGCGCTGCTGGTGAAGGTGCCGTTCGGGCCGTGGCGGGGGCGGCGCTGGGGGGAGCTGGGCGAGGACGCGCTGGACCAGATCCTGGCGGGCGGGTCGGGCAGCAACGTGGACATGGCGTTCACCGCGCGCACGGAGCGGGCGCGGCGGGACGGGGTCGCGGTGGAGGCGCCGGAGCAGAGCGCGCTGGGTCTGTAGGCAAGGTTGAGGCTCTGCCTCAAACTCCGCCAAGGGAAGCCCCTTGGATGGCTTCCCTTCAGTCAAGGGATCAAAGGGTCCTCGGACCCTTTGCGGGTCTGGGCGGAGCCCGGCCTTGCTTGCTGCCCCTGGCGCGCGGGGTAGGCACCGGCGGCGTGCATGTCTATCACCG
Source organism: uncultured Acetobacteraceae bacterium (assembly GCA_964236585.1). Classification (GTDB taxonomy): domain Bacteria; phylum Pseudomonadota; class Alphaproteobacteria; order Acetobacterales; family Acetobacteraceae; genus CAXSEF01. Next base: position 4,362 of record CAXSFE010000065.1, on the reverse strand, counting down.
GTGCGAGGCGATGGGCCTTCCTTCCTGCGCGAGTGCTGAGCGATGACCGACACCCCTCCTGACCATCTCGCGTCCAACCCGCGCAGCCCGTTCTACGACGAGGCGGTGCTGTCGCGCAGCGTGGGCGTGCGTTTCAACGGGGTCGAGAAGACCAACGTCGACGAGTACTGCGTGAGCGAGGGCTGGGTGAGGCTGACGGTGGGGTCGAGCGTGAAGCGCGACGGCACGCCGATGACGATCAAGCTGCAGGGCACGGTCGAGCCGTACTTCCGGGGGCAGGCGGAGGCGGATGAGGCGCAGCCCGGGCCTGCCGGCACGTAGCCCCGCCGCCGGGCCCCCATCTCCGGGCTCCAGCTCCGGGCTCCAGCTCCGGGCCAGCTGTCGCGGGGGCCTGGGCGGGCGGGGGTTGCGCGCCACATCAGCGGACCGGCGGCTGGTCGGGGGCGCGGCCGCGGACCTGGCGGCGAGGCAAGCAGCGAAGAGAGAGATGTCGGACCTTCTGGTGAACACGCGGCCCGCTCCGGCGCCGGTCGACCACCCTGCGGTGACGTCGGGGCGGGTCGGCGTGCTGCTGATCAACCTCGGCACGCCGGACGCGCCGACGTACTGGCCGATGCGGCGCTACCTCAAGGAGTTCCTGTCCGACCGGCGGGTGATCGACGTGCCGCGCGCGCTGTGGTGGCCGCTGCTCAACCTGGTGATCCTGACGGTGCGGCCGCAGAGGTCGGGGGCGAAATACGCCTCGATCTGGGACAAGGAGAACGACGCCTCGCCGCTCGCGGTGATCACGCGGGCGCAGACGGCGGGGCTGCGGGAGAGGCTGGAGCGGCCGGCGGGGCGGGTCGTCGTCGACTACGCCATGCGCTACGGCAGCCCGTCGATCGCGTCGAAGCTGGACGCGCTCAAGGCGCAGGGGTGCGAGCGCATCCTGCTGGTGCCGCTGTATCCGCAGTATGCGGCGAGCAGCACGGCGACGGTGTGCGACAAGGCGTTCGAGCACCTGATGACCATGCGCTGGCAGCCGGCGATCCGGGTGGTGCCGCAGTGGAACGAGGACCCGGTGTACATCGACGCGCTGGCGGACTCGGTGCGGGCCGGGCTGGCGGGGCTGGATTTCGAGCCGGAGATGGTGCTGGCGTCGTTCCACGGGGTGCCGAAGCGCTACCTGAGGGAGGGCGACCCCTACCACTGTTTCGCCGCGAAGACGGGGCGGCTGCTGCGCGAGCGGCTGGGCTGGGACGAGACGCGGATGCGGACCACGTTCCAGTCGCGGTTCGGGCGCGAGGAGTGGCTGCAGCCGTACACGGACAAGACGGTGGAGGCGCTGGCGCGCTCGGGCGTCAAGCGGATGGCGATCCTGGCGCCGGGGTTCGTGGCCGACTGCCTGGAGACGCTGGAGGAGCTGGGCGAGGAGAACCGCGAGATCTTCGAGCACCACGGCGGGGAGCGCTACGCCTACATCCCCTGCCTCAACGCCACGCCGCGGGGGCTCGACGTGCTGGAGCACGTGGTGATGCGCGAGCTGGGCGGGTGGGTGTGAGGCGGGCGGCCGGGTTCGTCGACCCGCAGGCAAGCAAGGCTGGGCTCTGCCCAGACCCGCCAGGGGCGAGCCGCCCCTGGACCGGCTTCCCTTAAGGGAGGGCGATCCAAGGGCCCAGCCCTTGGCGGAGTTTGAGGCGGAGCCTCAACCTTTCCTGCCTGGCGGCCGCACGTATCAGGCAGCCGCGTCGTTCGTGCAAGGCGGGCGGCACGGCGCAGTTGAAACAGGGGGGCGGGCGTGCGGTGATGGCCGCCGCCGGGGTGCCGGCGGGAAAGGCCGCCGTCAGTGCGGCCGGGGGGAACCGGCTCATGTGGCGCATCGTGGGATTGGCGGGGTGTCTGGCGTATGGCGCGGTGCCCGCGCTGGCGGCGACGCCGGGGCCGGCGTGCGTGGCCAGCCAGGTCGAGGGCTGCATCGCGACGATGAAGAACGTGTTCGCCAAGCCGGAGCAGACCCGGGCGTACTGTGAGAAGGCGGCGCAGAAGGCCTGCGAGCCGGAAACGCAGGAGAAGCAGTAGGACCGCGTCTCCGCGGCCGTGACGCCGTGGTTGGGCAAAAGCAAGGTTGAGGCTCTGCCTCAAACTCCGCCAAAGGCAAGCCTTTGGAATCCGATTCCTAAGGGAAGGGTTTCCAAAGGGCTCGGCCCTTTGGCGGGTCCGGGCAGAGCCCGACCTTGCTGGCTTCAGCCCGGCGCGAGCGGCGAGTCCGCGTATCGTGCCAGGAGCTGCGCGGGGTCGGCGTAGATCGCGATGCAGCCGGCCTCGCGCAGGCCAGCCTCGGGGAAGCCGCCGCACAGCATGCCGATGCTGCGCAGGCCCGCCTTCGCGGCCGCCTCGGCGTCGTAGGGGGTGTCGCCGACCACGAGGGCGTCGGCGGCGGTGAGGCCGGGGATGGTGGCGAGGGCGGCCTCGAAGATGTCGGGATGGGGCTTGGACTTCTCCGCGTCGTCGGACGAGGTCTCGGTGTCGACCAGGTCGTCGATGTCGGCGAGCGTCTTGTAGGTGGCCAGCTCGTCGGACTTGGCCGAGGAGGCGAGCACGATCTTCGTGCCGTCGGCGCGGATGCGCTCGAACAGGGCGCGGACCTGCGGGAAGGCGGCGATGCGGCCCATGTAGCGCTGCCTGAGGACCTCGCCGCGGCGCTTCTCCAGGGCCTGGCCCTTCTCGTCGAGCTCGTCGGAGGACAGGAAGACCGGCATCAGCTGGTCTCCGCCCTTGCCGATCTGGCCGCGCAGCTCGCCGAGCGCGATCTGGTGGCCGAACTCGGAGAAGGCGTCCTGCCATGCCCTGGCGTGCAGGTCGACGGAGTCGACCAGGGTTCCGTCGACGTCGAAGATGATGGCTTTGGGCATGGCGGGGGATCCTCGGGTGACGCGGGCCGGGTGTGCATCATGTCGGCAGCGGGACGGATGCGGTACGGGACGCGGGGCGGGAAGGGGACGGGTGGACGAGGGGCGGCGGGTCCGGCGACGAGGGGCGGGAGGCCGCCCGGCCCGGAGCGTTTCGGGTCTGGCCGGTGGGGGGCGTCAGCCGTTGCGGATGTAGGCGGTGCCGTCGGCGGCGCGGGCGGGGTGTTCGACGTAGCGGCCGTGGCGGGGCACGGCGAGGCGGTCGAAGTCGCGGGCCAGGGCGTGCAGGGCGCGGCGCAGCTCGGGGCCCTGCAGCGCCGGGCCGTGGCCGGTGATGGCGCGCTCCGGCTCCAGGGCGGCCAGGGCGGCGACGGAGTCGCGGGCGAGGCCCCAGTCGGCGGTGTAGTACAGGGGCGGGCCGTGCAGCTCGGGCGCCTGGGTCAGCACGGCGTAGGCGGACTCCTGCGCGGTCGAGATGAAGGCGTCGGCGGCGATCAGGGTGTGGTCGGCCTCGCGCCAGAGCGAGACCTGGCCGACGGCGTGGCCGGGGGTGTGCAGCCAGCGCCAGCCGGGCATGCCGGGCACCGAGCCGTCCGCGGGCAGGGGGCGCAGGCGCGCGCCGAGGTCGATCGGGCCGCGCGGGTAGAGCGGCGAGAGGAGCGACATCAGGCCGCCGCCGACGGTCGGGTCGGGCGGGGGGTAGGCGGCGCTGCCGTCGAGGTAGGGGTGCTCGAGCGGGTGGGCGTAGACCGGGACGTCCCAGCGCCCGGCGAGCTCGGGCAGGGCGCCGACGTGGTCGAAGTGGCCGTGGGTGAGGATGATGCAGGCCGGGCGGCTGCCGGCGCCGTATCGCGTGGCGGCGGCGGCGACCAGGCGCGCGGTCAGGCCGATCACGCCGGCGTCGATCAGCACCCAGCCGCGGTCGCCGGCGTCGGGCGGGCCGGAGAAGGCGACGTTGACCAGGGCGAGGCGCGTGTAGGCGAGGTCGGCGGCGATCGCGTGGACGCCGTGGTCGGACGAGACGGCGGCGAGGCCGTGGGGGTCGAGGGGCACCTGCTGCGTCACGATGAAGCTCCTGCGGGTCTGGCGCAGGCTGAAGTGCCGCACCGCACGGGGGTTCCCCGGCGAGGGTCGCGGTCGTGCCGGGGGGTGTGGTGCGGGAGGCACAGGGAGGGGGCGGCGTGGCCGCGCCGCCTTGTGGGCGGGCGGGGCGGCGGGTCTGATGGGGCACGGATGCGGGGGAGGGCGGCAGCGCATGCGTCTGTGGGTGTGGGGGGTGGCCGGGGCGGCGTTCCTGGCGATGCTGCTGCTCGACACGCAGGCGGTGCTGCAGCTCGGGTGGATGACCGCGCTCGGACGGCTGGGCGCGTGGCCGCAGCGCCTGCTGGTGGGGGCGGTGCTGGCGGTGGCGGCGAGCCGGCTGGTGGCGGCGGGGCTGCGCCGGCGCGGGGCGCGGCCGGTTCGGCGCGCGGCG
>CAXSFE010000064.1:0-21386 GCA_964236585.1 uncultured Acetobacteraceae bacterium | reverse complement strand
GAAGGCCAGGGCTCTGCCCTGGACCCGCCAGGGCGAGCCGCCCTGGACCGGCACAACTGGAGACTCCGACCCAAAGTCGAGGGTTCCAAGGGCTTGCCCTTGGCGGGGTCCAGGGGCAGCGCCCCTGGCCTTCCTCCCTGCCTCAGCACCCGCACGCCGCCTCCAGCGCCGGAAGCGCGACCGGCGCCTCCCCCTGCACGTCCGAGAACCGGCTGAACTGCGCGAGGTAGTGCGCGTGCGCCCGCTCCCACGCCAGCTCGTCCGGCTCCCCCCACAGCCTCCGGTAGTCCGGCGACGACGGATACGGGTACAGCGGCACCGGATCGTTCGCCCACACCCCCTCGCCCCGCAGCCGGTCCCGCCATGCAGCCACAAGGCCGGCGTCGTCCCCGCTGCTCTCGATCAGGTTCGCCTGCACGAACGGCACGTGCCGCCGCGCCAGGATCAGCCGCTCCGCCAGCTCCTCCGTCGTCATCCTGCACCGCTTGTCCAGCGCGGCGCGCCCCTCGACCGTGAGGCTCTCGACCCCCGCCTCGATCGACACGCACCCCGCCCGCCCCAGCAGCTCCAGCATCGCCGGCTTCCACAGGTCGATGCGCGTCTGCACCCCGAACTGCACCCCCCGCCCGTCCGCGCCCATCGCCACCAGCGCCTCCAGCAGCGCCGCATCCGGCAGGAAGATCTCGTCGATAAAGTATAGGTACCCCACGCCCTGCGCCTGCAGCGCCCCGATCTCCGCCATCAGCACCCCCAGGTCCCGCCTGCGGTACTTGTCGCGAAAGTCGATCTTCGCGCAGAACGAGCACGTGTAGGGGCACCCCCGCGACGCCTCCACCTCCGCCCCCGCCACGTCCGGATGCGCGTCGAAGCGGTGGTGGTGGTGCCGATGCCGCTGCACCCACGCATCCGGCCAGCGCAGCGCCGGCAGATCGACGAAACGCGTCGCCAGCGGCCCGCCCGGCGCCACCAGCACCCCCTCGCGCAACACCGCCGTCCCCGCCAGCACGCCCCCCTCGGCACCGTCGGCCAGCGCCAGCACCGCCTCCTCGCACTCCCCGCGCACCACCACGTCGCAGCCCAGCTTGCGCAGCGTCGCCCCCGGCGTCGACGACCCGTGCGGCCCCACCGCGACCACCACGCCGCCCCGTCCGCCCAGCGCCTCGACCAGCGCCCGCGGCACCCGCAGCTCGGGCTGCGCGCACCGCCAGAACAGGTAGGACGGCGCCGTCGTCACCACCGTCATGTCCGGCGCGAACGCCGCCACCTCCGCCGCCATCCCTGGCGTATCGATCCCCTGCAGCAGCCCGTCGAGCATCAGCACCTCGTGCCCCGCCCGCCCCAGCAGCGCCGCGCACGCCCCCAGCTCGATCGGCAGGTGCGGCTCGCGGCACCCGAAGTAGATGCTCCCCGCGAAGTCCCACGCCGGGTTGAGCAGCGCGACCCTCACCCGACCGCCCCCGCCGCGACCGCCACCCCGCCGGCCGCCGCGCGCTCCACGGCGCCCCCCTCCGCCTGCCCGGACAGCGCGTGCGCCAGCCGCCGCAGCCCGTCGCGCCACCCCACCGGCGCCCCCAGCCCGAGCGCCCTGGCCGCCTCGCGCGAGTCCGCCACGAAATACCGCTGGTCCCCCGGCCGCCACTCGTCGAACGCCAGCGCCGCGCGCCGCCCCGTCACCGCCTCCATCTCCGTGATCGCCGCGCGCAGCGTCACCGCGTTGCCCGCCCCCCCGCCGAGGTTGAACGCCCGCCCCGACACCGCGCCGATCCGCCGCCAGCACGCCAGATACGCATCCACCGCGTCATCGACGTACAGCACGTCGCGCACCTGCCGCCCGTCGCCGTAGATGCTGACCGTCTGCCCCGCCAGGATGGACAGCAGGAAGTGCGCGAGCCACCCCTGGTCCTCCGTGCCCATCTGCCGCGGCCCGTAGATGCAGCTCATCCGCAGCACGCACGCCGGCACCCCGAACGAGCGCGCGTAGTCCAGCACGTACTGGTCCGCCGCCCCCTTCGAGCACCCGTACGGCGTGTGGAACGACAGCGGCCGCGCCTCGGAGATCCCGTGCGCCCGCAGCCCCGCATCCTTCGGCAGCCACCCCCGCGTCGCCGCTGCCCCCGGCCCGTGCGCCCCACCCGCCAGCGACGGCAGGTTGGCCAGCGCCACCCCCACGTCACCGAGGTCGCCGTACACCTTGTTGGTGCTGGCGAAGACGAGTGGCACCCGCCCCCCGCGCCGCCGCAGCGCCTCCAGAAGAAAGATCGTGCCGCGCACATTGACGTCGAAGTCCGCCTCCGGCTCGACCAGGCTCGTCGTCACCGCGACCTGCGCCGCGAGATGGAACACCGCCTCCGCCCGCTCGACGGCACCCTCCAGCGCCCCCCGGTCGCGCACGTCCGCCACCACGGACGACACCCGCCGCGGATGGCGCTTCTTCAGCCACGCGAGATTGCGCTCCACCCCCTCCCGCGCCATCGCGTCGAACACCAGGACGTCGTGCCCCTCGGCCGCCAGCCGGTCCGCGAGGTTGCTCCCGATGAACCCCGCGCCCCCCGTCACCAGCACCGGCCGCGTGCCGAGCACCGCCGCCGCCGCGCCGCGCCGCCTGCCGGTGCCGCCCGCAGAGATGCCGCTCACGCCACCAGCCCGCGCGTCTCGAGCTCGCGCCTGGCCTGCTCCACCCGGTCCGTCGCCTGCTGCCGGCGCACCCACTCCGCCAGCTCGCCCAGGCTGTCGGCGAACGAGCGCCGCGGCGCATACCCCAGCACCTCGCGGGCGAGGGAAATATCGGCAAAGCAGTGCCGGATGTCGCCCGACCGCGCCTTGCCCACCAGCTCCGGCATCCGCCCCGGCTGCCCCATCGCCTCGGCCATCGCCAGGGCCACCTGGTTGATCGACACGTCCGCGCCGCTGCCGATGTTGAACACCCGCCCCGCCGCCTCCGGCACGTCCAGCGCCAGCAGGAACGCGCGCGCCACGTCGTCGACGTGCACGAAGTCGCGCCGCTGCTCCCCGTCCTCGAACACCAGCGGCCGCTCCGCGTTGTGCAGCCGCTGCGCGAAGATCGCCAGCACGCCGGTGTACGGGTTCGACAGCGCCTGCCCCGGCCCGTACGCGTTGAACAGCCGCAGCGCCACGCCCTGCATCCCGTACGCCGGCGCCACCGTGAGCACGAGCCGCTCCTGCACGTACTTGGTCAGCGCATACACCGAGCCCACGCTCGGCCGCTTCCACTCGGGCGTGGCCACCGGCACCAGCGGCGAGCCGTCCGCCGCCGCCGGGTCCCACGACCCCCCGACCCGCCCCGCCGGCCGCAGGACGTCGTCGACAACCTCGCCCGCCGCCGTCCGGTACAGCCCCTCGCCGTAGACGCTCATCGACGACGCCACCACGACCCGCTCCACCGGCCGGCGCGTCAGCGCCTCCGCCAGCACGGCCGTCCCGGTGTCGTTGACCGACACGTAGCGCTCGATCGCGTACATGCTCTGGCCCACGCCCACCTCGGCCGCGAGGTGCACCACCCGGTCCACCCCGCGCAGGGCCGCCGCCACCCGGTCCGCGTCGCGGATGTCGGCGTGGACGAACTCCGCCCCGCGCAGCACCGGATGCGCCGCCGCCAGCGCCTCGGTCGCGTCCTCGCCGTGCACCTGGCCGATCAGGCTGTCGAGCACCCTGACCTCGTCGCCGCGCGCCAGCAACGCGCGCACCAGGTGGCACCCGATGAAGCCGGCGCCGCCCGTGACCAGGACCCTGTTCGTCATCAGCACGCCCTTCCACGTCGGGCCTGAGACCCGGACCTGCGACCCCGACCTGCATCCGGGTCCGGCGAGCCGCCGGCTGGCCCGGGCGCAGGCGCATCTATGTAGCTTCGTGGATAGGGTCCGGGCCCGCCCCGGTCAATGCCGCGCGTCGCCGCCGTCCTTCCCGCCGCCCGCCACTCCCGCCACCCGCGTCCGTCGCCAAGTCCGTGGACACGGTGAAGCGCGCCGGCCAAGCATCCGAGTACCCCGCTGCACCCGCACGCATAGTTGCAGCGGCGTTACACCTAATATTCGGGTCACGACGTTGTGTGGTGATCGAATGGGTGGTGTTGTGCGCTTGAACCGGCATCGCCGCTGCGGTGCACAGGGAAATTCGGGGAGACGTGACTTGTCAGGATCGACCACCACAACGCTCAGTGCGCAGGACCAGACGTTCCTGCTCAACGACACCGAGATCAAGTACGCCGAGTCGCAGATCGACAGCTCTGCGTCCACCACTGCGGCGTCCGCCACCGTGTCCGAGCTCGGCCGCTGGTTCGGCGTCGACTACGGCCGCCTGATCGGCGCCGACCTTGCCGTCGCCAAGACCTACAACGTCCAGTCGCCCAGCGGCCCGGGCGTGCCCCAGGTCGCCCTGATCACGAGCCTCGGCTCGCTGAGCGGCACCGCGTTCGACACCCAGTACCTCGCCGACGTCGTCACGCTGAAGCAGCAGGACATCGCCGGCGCCACGACCGAGATCAGCTCCGGCTCCAACCCGACCGCGATCCAGCTCGCCAAGGCCAGCAACAGCCTCGTCACCGAGCACCTCGCCGAGACGCAGTACGTCCAGGCCGCCCTGGCCGGCACCCCGCTGCCAGCCGTGCCGGCCTCCATGCCGATCGCGGGCCCCGCTTTGGCGCCCACCACCAGCTCCAACGCCGTCGACCAGACCTTCGTCACCAACGCCATCCAGGGCGGCCTTACCGCCATGATGGAAGGCCAGATGGCGGCCAGCGCCACCACCTCGCCCGACCTCAGCCTCCAGATGTACGGCTATTGGACGCGCTGCGAGAACGCCCAGGGCGGCGCCAACATCGCCGCGACCGCCGCGGCCCTGAACGCCGCCTCCGCCGCCGGCACCAACGCCAGCGGCACCGCGGTCACCGGCACCCTCGTTGTGCCGCAGACGATTACCAGCGCCCAGCAGATCCAGATCGCGACGCTGGGCATGTTCACCGGCACCGTGTTCGAGAACACATTTGCCGCTGATCAGGTGTCGAACGACCAGGCTCTCGTGGCCGCCATCAAGACCGAGATCGCCAGCGGCGGCGACCAGGCATTGATCGCCCTCGCGCAGGCGATCCTGACCCCCGCCCAGGCCCTGCTGACCCAGGCCGTGATCGAGAGCGTGCAGGTCGGCGGCGGCTTCACCGACGCGACGCTCGCGCCCACCACCCTGCCCGGCGCCGTCGTCGCGCAGATCGCCACCGCCGCCGGTGCTGGCGCGCTGACCATCGGCAACCTGTCCATCGGCCCGGCCACCCTGGCCGCGGGCGGCAGCGGCGTACTCCTGGTCGACGTCGCCGGCTCGACCGTCGTGGCGCCCACCGGCTACGCCGACATCCTCGACATCGCCGGCGCCGCCACCATCAGCGCCGCCGCGATGACCGCCAACACCGTCGTCGGCGCCACCTCCGGCGTCACCTACTACGGCGCCACCGGCTCGAGCGGCGAACTGCTCCTCGACGGCGGCCCCAGCCTCGTCATCGGCGCCGCCACCGGCGCCGGCAACTACACGGTCGTCGGCTCCGGCTCCGGCTCCAACACGATCTTCGCCGGCTCCGGCGCCGACCTGATCGCCACCGGCACCGGCACCAGCCTCGTCGGCCTCGGCAGCGGCGCCAACACCGTCACCTCGCAGGGCGCCGACACCATCCTGGGCGGCGCCGGCACCGGCGTCATCTACGGCGCCGGTGCCACCCAGGCGGTGTTCGGCGGCGCCGGCAGCCTGATCTTCGTCGGCGGCGCCGGCATCGCCACCCTCGTCACCGGCCCCACCGCGCCGATCGTGGCGTTCGGCGGCGCGGGCGGCACGATCGACCTGTTCGGCGCCTCGTCGGGCAACATCCTCGCGGCCGCCTCGGGCAACGAGACGCTGCAGGGCGCCAACGGCACCGGCGCCAACGTCTTCTTCGGCGGCACCGGCACCTCCGCCCTCGTCGGCGGCACCGGCAACGACCTGTTCATCGCGGGCAAGGGCGCCTCGGTGATCACCGGCGGCGGCGGCGCCAACACCTTCGAGTTCGTCTCCGGCGCCACCGGCGGCGCCACCGACTTCATCTCCGACTTCGGCGCGTCGTCCGCGAACCGCGTGCTGCTCTCCGGCTACAACTCCACCACGGCGGCCGTGCTGAACACCGCGACCGTGAGCGGCGGCAGCACCACGATCACGCTCGCCGACAGCACCAAGGTGCAGTTCGTCGGCGTTACCAACCTGACGGCGTCCAGCTTCCTCTGACGCTCCGGCGGGCCCTCACGCCCGCCGGCCGACACGCCAGACCCGGCCGGACACACGTCCGGCCGGGTTTTTCTTTGGCTGGCTGCAGGCAAGCAAGGCTGGGCTCCGCCCAGACCCGCCAGGGGCGAGCCGCCCCTGGACCGGCATGACTCAAGAAATACGTTGCAACGGCACGGCCTCTGAACCCCCTTCCCTTAAGTACAGGTTTCCAAAGGCTCGGCCTTTGGCGGAGTTTGAGGCAGAGCCTCAACCTTGCTTCCTCCGGAGCCCCCCGTTGCGCACCTTCCCGATCTTCCTGGAGCTGTCCGGCCGCCGCGCCTTGATCGTCGGCGGCGGCGAGGTCGGCGAGCGCAAGGCCGACCCCCTGCGCCGCGCCGGCGCCGACGTGGATGTCTGCACCGGCTTCGACCCCGTCTGCCTGCGCGGCTGCGCCATCGCCGTCGGCGCCGGCGCCCCCGAGGACCAGCTCCAGGCCCTCTTCGCCGAGGCCTCCCGCCTCGGCATCCCGGTGAACTGCGTCGACCGCCCCGAGCTGTGCAGCTTCATCACGCCGGCGATCGTGGACCGCAACCCCATGACGATTGCCATCTCCTCGGGCGGCGCCGCCCCTGTCCTCGCCCGCCTGCTCCGCGCACGCATCGAGACCCTGATCGCCCCCGCCTACGGCCGCCTCGGCGCCCTCGCCGACGCCTTCAAGGCCGAGACCCGCCGCCGCCTCCCCGACGTGCTGCGCCGCCGCCGCATGCTGGAGCGCGTCCTCGGCGGCCGCGTCGCCGACCTCGTCCTCGCCGGCCAGGACGCCGCTGCCCGCACCGCCTACGCCGCCGCCCTCGACGACGCCGAGCGCGACGCCGCCGCCCCCGAGCCCGGCATCGTCCACCTGGTCGGCGCCGGCCCCGGCTCGGCCGACCTGCTCACCCTGCGCGCGCTGCGCCTGCTCGGCGAGGCCGACGTGATCGTCCACGACCGCCTGGTCGGCGCCCCCGTGCTCGACGCCGCCCGTCGCGACGCAGAGCGCATCGACGTCGGCAAGTCCGGCCCGGTCCACGCCCTCCCCCAGGACGACATCAACGCCCTGCTGGTCCGCCTCGGCCGCGAGGGCCGCAAGGTCGTGCGCCTCAAGGGCGGCGACCCCTTCGTCTTCGGCCGCGGCGGCGAGGAGGCCGAGGCCCTGCGCGCCGCCGGCATCGCCGTCGAAATCGTCCCCGGCGTCACCGCCGCGCTGGCCTGCGCCGCCCAGGCCGGCATCCCGCTGACCCACCGCGACGCCGCCCAGTCCCTGACCTTCGTGACTGGCCACACTCCCGACCTCGACTGGCCCACCCTGGCCCGCTCGGGAACGCTGTGCGTCTACATGGGCCTGTCCGCCCTGCCCCGCCTGCGCGACGGCCTGCTGGCAGCGGGCCTCGACCCGCAGACCCCCGCCGCCCTCGTCGAGAACGGCGGCCGCGACACCCAGCGCCTGCTCGCCGGCACCCTCGACAGCCTCGCCGCGGACGCGCCGGCCTGGGCGCAGTCGGGGCCGGTGCTCCTGATCGTCGGCGAGGTCGTCGCGCGAAGAGAGCGAGGCCAGGGCTCTGCCCTGGACCCGCCAGGGCGAGCCGCCCTGGACCGGCACACATAAGGATTTCTTACAAAGGCCGGTCCAGGGGCGGCTCGCCCCTGGCGGGTCCGGGCAGAGCCCGGCCTTGCTTGCCTACGTCGGCACACCCGCCCGCGCCAGCGCCGCCGCCTGCCGCTTCGCCAGTGCCGCCTCGTCGAACCCGTCCGCCAGCTCGTGGAACATCTCCGACCAGTTCAGCTCCGCGCGCAGCCGCAGGAAGATGCTCCCCAGCCCCACCGCGGATCGGTCCATCAGCACGAACTCGCGCGGCGGCTTGACCCCCCCGCTCTGCTGCAGCCCCGCGTGCACCTTCTCCGCCACGCTGCGCCCGTACTGCGAGTCGCCGTTCTCCTGGATGCGCCGGACCCGGTTGTCCAGCAGCGGCTCGTAGACGAACTCCGCCCACTGGTTCAGGTAGCCCATCTTCTCGCGCGACAGGTCGACGAACCCCCACCGCTCGTACGCCGCGTGCGCCCTGTCCTCGTCCTTCGTCTTGACCGCCTCGTACAGCTCGATCACCCCCTGCACGAAGCTCGCCGGGAACACCCGGATCGCCCCGAAGTCCAGCAGGTTCAGCCCGCCGTCGCCGCGCACCTGGATGTTGCCCATGTGCGGGTCGCCGTGGATCACGCCGTACTGGTACAGCGGCCGGTACCACGCGTGGAACAGCGCCCGCGCCACCCGGTTGCGCGCCTCCTGCGTGGGCTCGGTGTCGAGCCAGCGCTGCATCCCTCCGCCCTCGACCCAGCTCATCGTCAGCAGCCGCGTCGTCGTCAGCTCGGCCACCGGCACCGGCACGTGCAGATCCGCCTCGCCCTCCAGCATCTGCCCGTACAGCGTCATCTGCGCGGCCTCGCGGGTGTAGTCGAGCTCCTCGCGCAGCCGCTCGCTCAGCTCGGCGTAGATCTCGTCGCCCTGGATCGCGTTGTCCATCCGCTTGTAGATCGACATCGCCAGCCGCAGCTGCCTTAGGTCCGCCTCCACCGTGCTCGGCATGTCCGGATACTGCAGCTTGCACGCGACCTGCGTGCCGTCGTGCAGCACGCCCCGGTGCACCTGCCCCAGGCTGGCGGCCGCGCTCGCCGTCTGCTCGAAGCTCGCGAATCGCAACTGCCAGTCCGCCCCCAGCTCGCTCGCCATCCGCCGCCGCACGAACCCCGGCCCCATCGCCGGCGCGTTGGCCTGCAGCTGCGCCAGCTCCTCCGCGTACTCCTCGGGCAGCGCGTCCGGGATGGTGGACAGGAACTGCGCCACCTTCATCAACGGCCCCTTGAGCCCGCCGAGCACCGCCTTGAGGTCCTCGGCGTGCGCGTTCTTGTTGGTCTTGAGCCCGAACACCCGCTCGCCCGCCACCCGCGCCGCGATCCCCCCCACCGCGCCCGACGTGCGCGCCATCCGCCTCACCTCGCCGAACAGGTTGGCCTTCGGACGCTCGCCCAGCGGACGCTCGGAAAAGGGGCGCTCTGCCATCAGGTCGTCTCCAGCTCGTCGATGAAGCCGGCGATCACGTCGAGCCCGCGCCGCCAGAACGCCGGATCGCCCGCGTCGAGCCCGAACGGCGCCAGCAGCTCGCGGTGCCGCTTGGTGCCGCCCGCGCGCAGCATCTCCAGGTACTTCGCCTGGAACCCCGGATGCCCGCCCTGGAACACGGAGTACAGCGCGTTCACCAGGCAGTCCCCGAAGGCATAGGCGTAGACGTAGAACGGCGAGTGCACGAAGTGCGGCACGTACGCCCAGAACACGCTGTACTCCGGCGTGAACTCGAACACCGGCCCCAGGCTCTCCGTCTGCACCTCGAGCCACAGCCGCCCGATCTCCTCGGCCGTCAGCTCGCCGGTCCTGCGCGCCGCATGCACCTTCTGCTCGAAGCGGTAGAACGCGATCTGGCGCACCACCGTGTTCAGCATGTCCTCGACCTTGGACGCCAGCATGATCCGCCGCCGCTTCGGGTCGCTCTCCGCGTCCAGCAGCGCGCGGAACGTCAGCATCTCGCCGAACACGCTCGCCGTCTCGGCCAGCGTCAGCGGCGTCCCCGACATGAAGTACCCCCGCTCGGACGCCAGCACCTGGTGCACCCCGTGCCCCAGCTCGTGCGCCAGCGTCATCACGTCGCGCGTCCTCCCATGGTAGTTCATCAGGATGTACGGATGCGCCGAAGGCACCGTCGGGTGCGCGAACGCCCCGCCCGACTTGCCGTCGCGCAGCCCCGCGTCGATCCAGCTCTCGTCGAAGAACCTCTGCCCGATCCGCCCCATCTCGCCGTCGAACCCGGCATACGCCCCCAGCACCCGCGAGCGCGCCTCGTCCCACGGGATCGAGCGGTCGTCGTCGTCCGGCAGCGGCGCATTCCGGTCCCAGTGCTGGAGCTTCTCAAGCCCCAGCCACTTCGCCTTCATCGCGTAGTACCGGTGCGACAGCCTCGGGAAGTCCGCCACGACCGCGGACACCAGCGCGTCGACCACCTCGTCCTCGACCATGTTGCCGCGGTTGCGCGCCGACTCCGGCCGCGGGTAGCGCCGCCACGTGTCCAGGATCTCCTTGTCCTTGGCCAACGTGTTCGTGATCAGCGAGAACAGCTTGGCCCGCTCCCCGAACGCCGCCCCGACCGCCTTTCCGGCCCGCTCGCGCGTCCCGCGGTCCCGGTCCGACAGCTTGTTCAGCACGTCGCTCACCGTCCGGCTCTCGCCGTCGAGCGGGATGCGCAGCCCGGCGATCGTCTCGTCGAACAGCCGGCTCCACGCGGCCCGCCCCGTGACCTCCTTCTCGTGCAGCAGCTTCTCCAGGCTGTCGTCGAGCTGGTGCGGCCGGAACACCCGCAGGTCGCGCAGGAACGGCGCCCAGCGCGCCAGCGCCGGGTCCGCCATCTTGGCGTCCAGCGCCGCGTCCTCGATCCGGTTCAGCTCCAGCGCGAAGAACACCAGCTCCGACGAGATCGCCGTCACCCGCTCGCTCATCGTCTGGGTGAACTGCCCGATCGCCGCGTCCGCGGAATCGCCGCTGAACAGCAGCTGCGCATAGGACATCAGCCGCCCGAGCACCTCGTCGACGCGCTCGTACTCGGCGATCGCGCCCGCCAGCGCCGCCCCGTCCAGCCCCGCCAGCCTGCCCTCGAACGCCCGCGCGAACGCCCGCGCCGCCGCCTCCGACGCCGCCAGGTCCTCGGCGATGCGCGCGCTGTCGCGCCCCTCGTACAGCGCCCCCAGGTCCCAGGCCGGCAGCGAGGCGGGCAGGCCCGCGTCCCGGCGCACCGCGCCCTCCCCGTCGGGCGACCCGGCGCGGCCATCCTTGGCATCGGCTGTGCTGTGCGAAAGGCGTGCGGCACCGCGTGGCGTCATCGGGCAATCCGTCCTGTTCCAGGGCATCGGCCTGTCATCTAAGGTCGCGGCGGGGGACGTCAAAGGGACCAGCGTGGAACAGCCGCAGAACAGCCGCCTGCCCGGGCGCGACCGGGGCCGCCCGGCCTGGCCCAACCTGGCCGCCATGATGTTCGACCGCGCCCGCCTCTGGCCGGAGCGCACCGTGTTCCGCTGCCACCGCGACGGCGCCTGGCACGCCCTGTCCTGGGCCGACTTCGCCCGCCAGGTCGCCTCCGCCGCCCGCAACCTGCGCGCCGCCGGCGTCGCCGCCGGCGACCGCGTGCTCCTCGTCTCCGAGAACCGCCCCGAGGTCGCCGTCGCCGAGGTCGCGCTGATGGCGATCCGCGCCATCCCCGTGCCCGCCTACCCCGCCAACACCCCCGCCGACCACGCCCACCTCCTGCGCGACTCCGGCGCGCGCACCGCCATCGTCTCCACCGCCGCCCTGGTCGCCCGCGTCCGCGAGGCCGCCACGCTCGCCTCGGGCCTGGACCGCCTCGCCGCCTTCGACTCCGGCGTCGACGCCGACCTCGCCTGGGCCACGCTCGCCGCCGACCCCCGCCCGCCCGCCGACATCGAGGCCGAGGCCGCGCAGATCCGGCCGGGCGCCATGGCCTGCCTGCTCTACACCTCCGGCACCGGCGGCCCGCCCCGCGGCGTCATGCTCCCCCACCGCGCCATCCTCGCGAACTGCCACGCGCTCGCCGCCGTCGTCGAGCCGATCGGCCTCGGCCACGCCACCTACCTGTCCTTCCTCCCCGCCAGCCACTCCTACGAGCACACCGTCGGCCTGTTCCTCCTCCCCTCGCTCGGCTTCGAGGTCGTTCACGGCCGCGGCGTCGAGCACCTCGCCGCCGACCTGCTCGCCATCCGCCCCCACGTCGTCTCCCTCGTCCCCCGCCTGCTCGACGCCGTGCGCGGCCGCATCCTCTCGCAGCGCGCCGCCCTCCCCGCCTGGCGCCGCGCCCTGTTCGACGCCGCCCTGTCCGCCGGCCTGCGCCGCCTCGACGGGAGCAGAACCCTGCCCGACCGCCTGCTCGCCCCCGCGCTGGACCGCCTCGTGCGCCGCCGCGTCCAGGCCCGCTTCGGCGGCCGCCTCGCCGCAGCCGTCAGCGGCGCCGCCCGCCTCGACCCCGACACCGAGCGCTTCTTCGCGGCACTGGGCCTGCGCGTCATGCAGGGCTATGGCCAGACCGAGGCCGGCCCGGTCATCAGCGTCAACCCCTACGCCGCCCCCCGCCCCGGCACCGTCGGTCGCCCGCTCGACGGCGTCGACCTGAAGCTCGCCCCCGACGGCGAGCTGCTGGTCCGCGGCGCCCTCGTCATGGACGGCTACTGGGGCCAGCCCGACGCCACCGCCCGCACCATCCAGGACGGCTGGCTGCACACCGGCGACATCGCGACGCTGGACGCCCACGGCCACCTGCGCATCACCGACCGCAAGCGCGACGTCATCATCCTCTCCGGCGGCGAGAAGGTCTTCCCCGCCCACGTCGAGGGCCGCCTGTCCGCAGAGCCCGAGATCGCACAGGCCGTGGTCGCCGGCGACGGCCGCGGCAGCCTCTCCGCCCTCCTCGTCCCCGCCCCCGGCGCCGACGCCGCAACCGTCGCCACCGCCCTCGCCCGCGCCAACGCCGGCCTCTCCACCACGGAGCGCATCCGCCGCCACGCCCTCGTCGAGCCCTTCACCGTCGAGAACGGCCTCCTCACCCCCAGCCAGAAAATCCGCCGCGCCCTCGTCCTCGAACGCCACGCGGCGCTGCTGCCGGGATGAAGGCAGGCAAGGCTGGGCTCTGCCCAGACCCGCCAGGGGCGAGCCGCCCCTGGACCGGCCTCCTTCGTCAACGATCACACGCCTCTGTATGGGTTCCGCGCAATCCAGACATCTCGCAGCGGCCGCTCCAGCACTGATCGCCAACAGGCGGAACGACGCGACGACAACCAGCATCCAGCCGAACCGGAAAGGTTGCCGTTCGCGACCTGCTTTGCCGGATGCCCAGAGGACGGCGCTCTCATTTCCAGAACGTCATCAGAAGGCCCCCGGCTATGATCAAGGCCCCGCCGGCGGCAACGGGCACGGTCGGAACCACGTCGAAGAAGACGAAATTTATCGTCTGCGCGGCAACGAAGAAGAGGGCGACGTAGACACCCAGCAGGCGACCAAAGTCCCAGCTCGGCGTGTTCACGAACAGGCCGTAGGCGAACAACGTCGCCGCGCCGAGCCCCAGGTAGGCAATCCGCGACAGCGGATCCTGGGGCGGCATCCCCCGCCGCACGAGCGCGTCGCCCCCCGACTCCAGGAAGGCGGCGACGGTCAGGAAAAGCAGCGCGGCGAAGTCTGACATGGCGTCTCTGAGTCGCAGGCGAGCGACGATGCCGCCCCCGCCTCGGCAAGGAAAGCGGCTTAGTACCTCTGCACCGGGTCCACGTCCGCGGCGCGGGCGCCGGAACCCGCAAGGCTGCTGCAAGCGAAGAGGCCTGCCGGGACGAGCAGCATCGCCCTGGTTGCCCGGGCACGGGCCTCACAGCCTGACCCCATGCAAGAACCAGCAGCAATATTCCTGTCAGCCACCCTGCAGACCCTTGAAGTGCGCTGCTTCCACGTGTCGGCCAGTCCCGCCCCTCGTGTAGGATCGATGCCTCAGAAACGAACACGCCCCCGACCCACCCGACGCCACCCCCGACCAAGGACACCCCGCAATGCCCGGATCGTCGCTTGTGCTGGCCGCCGCCGCCTCCTTCGTGGGAAGCCACCTCGTCCTGTCGCACCCTCTCCGCCAGCCCCTGATCCGAACCCTGGGCGAGCCCGCCTTCAGCGCGCTCTACTCGGCCGTCGCGGCCATCACCCTCGGCGCCACCGTCTGGGCCTACCTGGCCGCCCCGGCCACCGCGCCGCTCTGGAACGTCGGCGACGGCCTCTGGGCGGTCTCGACCGCCGCGATGCTGCTCGCGTCCATACTCCTGCTCGGCTCCCTGGTCCGCAACCCGGCGATGCCCGGCGCCGCCGCCACCGCAGCCACCGCGCAGGCCGACGGCGTCTACGGCGTGACCCGCCACCCGATGATGTGGTCGTTCGCGACCTGGGGCGCGTGCCACATCCTCGTCTACCCCACGGCCAGGAACATCGTCCTCTCGGGCGCGATCATCGTGCTCGCCCTGGCCGGCGCCGCCCTGCAGGACCGCAAGAAGGCCGCGCTCGACCCCGCCGGCTGGGCCGCCTGGGAAAGCCGCACCAGCTTCCTGCCCTTCGCCGCCATCGCCCGGCGCAGGGCAACCTTCGGCCGCTTCGGCCCCCACGCGCTCGCCGGCGGCACCGTCGTGTGGCTCGCCGCGACCTGGGCGCACATCCCGATCGCCGGCTGGCCCGCAGGCATCTGGCGCTGGCTCGCCTGAAACGGACGAGAGGCCTGCTCCCTGCCGGCACTGAAGCAGGCAAGACCCTTCTTTTTCCGAAGAAAAAGAAGCAAAAAGACTTTTGCACCAAGGAAGCCAGGCCTCGCCCGCACCCCGGACGCCAACAGGCAAAAGTTCTTTGGTTCTTTCTTTCAAGAAAGAACGCGCTTCCTTCCCGCCCGCGCGTCGGACCCCGCGCCGCCCTGGCCGCGCCCGCCATATACCGCCCCGCCGCCCCCATGCTACGCAACGCCCGCACCACCCCGCCCGCCTCGGCGCCCCCGCCGTGCCACGGCGAGGCGCCAGGGAGGATCGGCCGATGGACCACGACCACGCCCACGACGACCACCCGGGCCACGACCACCCGGCCCATGACCACGCCGGCCACTCGCACGCCGCGCACGGCCACGCCGGCCACTCCCACGCCCCCGCCCGCTTCGACGCCGCCTTCGCCGTCGGCACCGCGCTCAACGCCGGCTTCGTCGCCCTCCAGGTCGGCTTCGGCCTCGCCGCCCACTCCGTCGCCCTCCTCGCCGACGCCGTGCACAACCTCGGCGACGTGCTCGGCCTCGTCCTCGCCTGGGTCGCCGTCGTCCTCGCCCGGCGCGCCCCCTCCGAGCGCCGCACCTACGGCTGGGGCCGCGGCACCATCCTCGCCTCGCTGGCCAACGCCGTCGTCCTCCTCGTCGGCATCGGCGCCATCGGCGTGGAGGCCATCCGCCACCTGCTCCACCCCGACGCCGTCGGCAGCGCCACCGTCATGCGCGTCGCCGCCATCGGCATCGCGGTCAACGGCACCACCGCCCTGATGTTCATGCGCGGCGGCAAGGACGACCTCAACATCCGCGGCGCCTTCCTGCACATGGCCGCCGACGCCGCCGTCTCCGCCGGCGTCGTCGTCGCGGCCGCCGTGATCCTGCTCACCGGCGCCACCTGGATCGACCCCCTCGTCTCCCTCGCCATCGTCGCGGTCATCGGCTGGAGCAGCTGGGGCCTGCTGCGCGAGAGCATGTCGCTCGCCATGGACGCCGTCCCCGCCGGCCTCGCCCCCGCCGAGGTCGAGGCCTTCCTGCGCACCCTGCCCTCCGTCAGCGAGGTCCACGACCTCCACATCTGGGGCCTCAGCACCACCAGCACAGCGCTCACCGCCCACCTCGTCTGCGCCGACGCCGCGCCCGCCGAGCCCGACCGCCTGATCCGCGCCGCCTGCGACGGCGTGCGCGAGCGCTTCCGCATCGGCCACTGCACCTTCCAGGTCGAGACCAGCCGCGGCGCCGCGACCTGCGCCCTACGCCCGAGCGAGGTGGTGTGACACGGACGGCCGCGCTCGCCGACGCGCCGGCAGGCAAGGCTGGGCTCTGCCCAGACCCGCCAGGGGGGAGCCCCCCCTGGACCGGCCTCCCCGAAGGGAGCGTTCCAAGGGCGCAGCCTTTGGCGGAACCTCGACCTTTCCGGCCTGCCTGCCGCCTGCGTCAGCCAGCCGCGCCGCCCGTGCGACCGCACCCCGCCGTGCCCGACGAGGACCCACGCCCATGACCGTCGACGTCACCGACCACCTCCGCCGCGAGGTCCCCGGCGTGTTCGCCCGCGGCCTGCGCGCGACCGGCTGGGCGCTCGCGCACTGGGCGCTGGGCTTCGCCGGCCAGGTGCTCGAGGTCCTCTCGCCCCTGGTCCTGGTCTGCGGCCTTGGCTGGTGGGCGCTGCCCCGCCTCGCCGGCCTGATGCCGCTCGACCCCCAGGCCCGCGCCGTCGCCGACGACGCCCTCACCCACGTGCCGCAGTCCCTGCACCTGGCCGGGCTGTCGCTGTCGCCGATGGGCACGATCGTCGACGGCCTGCTGCTGATGGCGCTCGCCGCCCTCCTGCAGACCATGTCCGCCATCGTCGCCGCGGAGATCTACAACGGCCGGTAGGAAGCAAGGCCAGGGCTCTGCCCTGGACCCGCCAGGGCGAGCCGCCCTGGACCGGCACACGTAGGAAAGACCCTTTGTAACGCCGGTCCAGGGGCGGCTCGCCCCTGGCGGGTCTGGGCAGAGCCCAGCCTTGCTTACTGCTTCAGGTGCGCCAGCTCCTCGATCCCGCCCCCGTCCGCATACGCGGTGCGAAAGCTCTCCTGTTCCTGCCACCGCCCCCAGAACCGCCCGACGTGCTCGAACCGCTCGTCCAGCGGCGTCTGGTTCGGCCCGAACTTCGAGAACGCCACCGCCGTGCACAGCGTCATGTCCGCGAACGTCGGCCGCTCGCCCCCGAGCAGCCAGTCCCGCCCGTCCGACAGGTGCCGGTCCACCAGCGCCGCGTGCGCCAGCGCCTCCTTGCGGCAGTGCTCGCCCCAGGCCCGGTTCTCCGTCAGCTCCAGCTTCGGCCCGAGCCCCTGGTGCATCACGTGGAACATCGTGGTGATGCGGTACAGCACCTGCACCCAGATGCGCGCGTCCCACATCGCGTCCTGCGCCTGCTCCAGCGGCGTCTCCCCCATCACCCGCCGCCCCGGCAGGCTCAGGTCCAGGTAGCGCCCGATCGCCGCAGTCTCCGACAGGAAGCTGCCGTCCGCCAGCTCCAGCGTCGGCGTCTCCCCCCACGGGTTGCGCTTGAGCCCGCGCCAGCCGCGCTGCTCGCCGCCGGGCGCCATGTCGTAGACGACCTCCTCGACGTGCGCAGCCACCCCCTTCTCATGGATCAGCAGCCGCAGCCGCTGCGGGTTTGGGAACGCCGACGGCGAGGTGAACAGTCGCAGGATCTGGGCCATTGCGGCCTCCATCACGGCCGGGGTGCCAGCCCCCGGCACCGCCGGCGGGCCACCGCCCGCCGGCTCGTCACGCCCGCGCGCTCAGGCCAGGCTCAGCGCCACGTCGACGTTGCCGCGCAGCGCGTTGGAGTATGGGCACGTCGCGTCCGCCTTCTCCAGCAGCGCCTCAGCCTCCTCGCGCGCCATCCCGGGCAGCGCCACCTTCAGCGCCACCGTGATGCCGAACCCGCCCTCCGAGCGCGGTCCGATCCCCACCGTGGCCGTCACGCTGGCGTCCGCCGGCACCTTCGGCCCGCCCTGCGAGGCGACGAACTTCATTGCGCCGATGAAGCACGCGGAGTACCCCGCCGCGAACAGCTGCTCCGGGTTCGTCCCCGTGCCGCCGCCGCCGCCCATCTCGCGCGGCGTCGACAGCGCCAGGTCGAGCGCCCCGTCCTGCGAGGCCGCGCGCCCGTCGCGCCCGCCCGTGGCCGTTGCCGTGGTGGAATAGATCGCCTGCACGCCCATGCCGTCCTCCCTGTTCCGCCGGCCCGGGCCACGCCGCGGCCCCGTCCGATCTGCCCGAACCAACGCCCAAGCCCGTCCCGGGTCGAGGCCGGGCGCTGCGACGCAGCCATGCACCGCGCCGCCGCACGCCCGGCGGCGCCCTCACATGCCCAGCGCGCGCCGATACACGTCGAGCAGCGTCTCCTGCTCCTCGACCTCCGCCGGCTCCTGCTTCCGCTGGCGGATGATCTGCCGGATGATCTTGACGTCGAACCCCGCGGACTTCGCCTCGGAGAAGATGTCCTTGATGTCGGAGGACAGCGCCTTCTTCTCCTCCTCCAGCCGCTCCACCCGCTCGATGATCGAGCGCAGCCGGTCCGCCGCGATGCCGCCCACCGCCGGCGCCGCCCCCTTCAGCTCCTCGTCGAGCCCGGCCTCGTCCGCCCCAGTCCTGTCCGCCCCAGTCCCGTCCGCCGTATCCAGCGCCATCGCAGCGTCCCCTGCCGGTGAATCTGGGGGATATCGCGCGATCACCGGCCGGTCAACGGAACCGGCCGGCACGCTGCCGCACGCCGGGAGCGCGGCGACGTCGCGTACGCCGCTACCAAGGTTCGGCTTGGCAACGCTACCGGCGTTGCATACGCTCGCCCCAGGCCAATAACTCGGCCGGGGGCACGAACCCCCGGCCACATGGGAGAACCAACGATGAAGTCGATGTTGCTGACGGCCTGTGCCGTCGGCGCCCTGCTCTGCGGCCCCGTGCTCGCCCGGCAGGCCGCCACAATCACCGACACCCCGCCCGCCGCCGCGCCGGCCACCGCCGCCTCGGCGACCGACAAGCCCGACGCCACGCTGGCCAAGCTGCAGGACTTCAAGTCGACCGGCGCCATGAAGCTCGCCGCCGTGCCGCAGGGCGGCGCGCAGGCCGATGCGATCCGCAGGACCCTGCAGGACGTCAAGCTGCCGCCCGGCTTCAAGATCAGCCTCTACGCCCAGGTGCCGGACGCGCGCATGATTGCCGTGGGGCCCCAGGGCGTCGTCACCTTCGTCTCCACCCGCAAGACCAAGGTCTACAGCCTGACCGACCGCGGCCACACCGGGGCCGCCGAGGACGTGCGCGAGTTCGCGCCCGGCGTCGGCTTCAACAACCCCAACGGCCTGTGCTTCTCCAAGGACGGCTTCCTGTTCACGATCGAGCAGAACCGCGTCCTGAGCTTTCCCGCCGCCGAGTTCTTCTACGAGAACCCCGACGTCGCCGTCGCCCCCGTCGTCAAGCAGGGCGACCTGATCCCCGTCGCCGAGCAGAGCTTCAACCACTCGGCCCGCGTCTGCCGCGTCGGCCCGGACAACAAGCTCTACGTGGCGCTCGGCCAGCCCTACAACGTCCCCGCGCCCGACAAGCTCGACCTCTACTACAAGGTCGGCATGGGCGGCATCGTCCGCATGGACCGCGACGGCACCAACCGCGAGGTCTACGAGCACGGCATCCGCAACTCGGTCGGCATGGACTTCGCCAAGGACAAGACCCTGTGGTTCACCGACAACCAGGTGGACGGCATGGGTGACGACGTCCCCTACGGCGAGATCAACCACGCGACCAAGCCCGGCCAGAACTTCGGCTTCCCCTGGTACGGCGGCGGCCACGTCCGCACCGTCGAGTACAAGGACGAGACCCCGCCCGCCGACGTCGTCTTCCCCGTCGTCGAGGAGACCGCCCACGCCGCCGACCTCGGCATGATGGTCTACAGCGGCCGCATGTTCCCCAAGGAGTACCAGGGGGCCATCTTCTCGGCGCAGCACGGCTCGTGGAACCGCACGACCCCGGTCGGCGCCCGCATCATGGTCACCAAGATCGACGCCGACGGAAAGGCGCCGGAAGGCTCCAAGCCCTTCGCGGAGGGCTGGCTCGACGAGGACGGCGAGTACAACGGCCGCCCCGTCGACGTCGAGCAGATGCGCGACGGCTCGTTGCTGGTCTCCGACGACCTGGCCGGCGCCGTCTACCGCATCACCTACGAGGCGCCGAAGTAGCCTCGACCAGGACCAGGGGCCGGGCGCAGCGATGCCGCCCGGCCCACCACCGGAGCATGCCATGACCCGAGCCCACACTGCCGCCCACGCGGTCTTCCCGCGTGCGCGTACCATCGTCGTGGCCCTGTCCTGCCTCGCCGCCGCCCTTGCCGCCTCGCCCGCCCGCGCCGACGACCCGCCCGCCGACGCCGCCGGCTCGGCCGAGGTCGGCGCGCAGCGCATCAAGACAGCCGGCTGCACCACCTGCCACGGCCGCGACGGCGTCTCCAAGCTCGCCGAGGCCCCCAACCTCGCCGGCCAGGTGCAGGGCTACCTGGTCTCCTCGCTGCAGGCCTACCACTCGGGCGAGCGCAAGAACGAGATCATGAACACCGTCGCCGCCCAGCTCAGCCCCGAGGACATGGCCAACCTCGCCGCCTACTACTCCGGCATCAAGGTCAGCGTCACGCCGCCCCCGCGCCCATGAGCCGCCGCGCCGCCGCGACGCTGGCCGCGCTGCTCCTCGCGGCCGCCGGCAACGTCTCAGCTCGCACCATGCAGCAGCGCCTGGAGCAGGTCTGCGCCGGCCCGATCGACCGCCTCTGCGCCGGCGCCCGGCCGGACAGCGACAAGATCAACACCTGCCTCGCGTCGCACCGCGCCGAACTCCCGGCGGACTGCGCCAAGCTCGTGGACAGCGCGGACTAGCACCGCCTGCCAGCAAGCAAGGCCGGGCTCCCCCTCCGGCGCCCATTCCAGTGGCCCAAGCGAGCCATCGGAACCCTTGGGCACCTCCGCCCAGACCCGCCAAAGGGCCGAGCCCTTCGGAAACCCCATCCTTAAGGAATGGATTCCAAAGGCTCGGCCTTTGGCGGAGTTTGAGGCAGAGCCTCAACCTTGCCTGCCGGGCCACTCACGCCCCAGGACCGCCAGCATGGGTGCGCCCGGCAAGAAGCTGCTGCCCGCTCCCTCATGACACGGCCGCGCCGCCCGCCTACTCTGGGCGCCCCGCCCCTGCGGCGCGCCACACCAGCGGAGACCCGGGATGCAGCCCGTCGCCCTCGACCCGTCGACCACCGTCTCCGGCCAGCTCGCGCCCGCGGACTTCGCCACGCTTGCCGCCCGCGGCGTGCGCATGGTGATCGGCAACCGCCCCGACAACGAGGACCCCGGCCAGCTCTCCGCCGCCGACGCAGAGCGCCTCGCCGCCGAGCACGGCATGGCGTTCCGCCACGTGCCCATCAGCCTGCCGTCGCTCTCGCCCGCCGACATCGCCCGCTTCTCCGAGGCCGTGGCCGCGGCGAACGGCCCGGTGCACGCCTACTGCCGCAGCGGCATGCGCTCCTCTCTCGTCTGGGCCATCGACGCCGCGACCTCTGGCCGGATGTCCCCCGACGCGCTGCTCGCCCGCGGCCGCGAGATCGGCGTGGATTTCACCCCCGCCCTCGCCTGGGTCGAGCGCCACCCGGCCTGAGGCCAAAAGCAAGCAAGGCTGGGCTCTGCCCAGACCCGCCAGGGGCGAGCCGCCCCTGGA
>CAXSFE010000063.1:0-21447 GCA_964236585.1 uncultured Acetobacteraceae bacterium | reverse complement strand
GCCGTTCGAGCAGGCGCGCAACAGCGGGCGGGCGGAGGCGCTGGCGCTGATCGACTCGATGCTGGCGACGCGGTCGCATGCGGCGCCGGTGCAGCTGGACTCGCTGCGGTAGGAAGGAAGGCCAGGGGCTCCGCCCCTGGACCCCGCCAAAGGCGGAGCCTTTGGAAACCTGGGATTGGGGTTCTGGCTCGCCGGCGTGCGGGCTGTGCCTTCATGGGGGCCGGGTCCAGGGGCGGCTCGCTCCTGGCAGGGTCCAGGGGCAGGGCCCCTGGCCTTGCCTTCCTGCCTGCGGCAGGGTCGCGCCCGGTTGAGCCGGAGCGTGGATGATCAAGATCGTGAGCTGGAACCTGCTGCGCCTGGTGGGGGCGACGCTGGACGAGCTGTGCCGGCTGATCGAGGCGGAAAAGCCGGACCTGCTGCTGCTGCAGGAGGCGACGGCGATGGTGGACGCGCTGCCGGGGCAGGTGGGCGGGCACTACGCGCGCATCCCGCAGCCGGGGCGGATCCACGGGCTGGCGACGTGGAGCCCCGCGGCGCCGGTGGCGCCGACGGCCGTGGTGCGGCTGCCGTCGGGCGCGCTGTTCCACCGGGTGTCGCAGATCACGGCGATGGGGGGGTTCAGCGTGGCGAACGTGCACCTGTCGCACGGGCAGGTGCTGAACCGGCGCCAGCTTCGCGCGGTCTCGGCGCACCTGCCGGCGCACGCGGCGGTGCTGGGGGACTTCAACCTGGTGGGGCCGGTGCTGCTGCCGGGGTTCCGCGACGTGGGGCCGCGCCGGGCGACGCACGTGGCGGGGCGGGTGGTGCCGCTGCGGCTGGACCGGTGCCTGGTCCGGGGGATGGCGTGCAGCCACCGCGAGGTGCTGCAGCGGCGCTCGTCGGACCACCACCCGATCGTGGTGCGGCTGGAGATGGCGGAGGCAGGGAGCAAGCAAGGCTGGGCTTTGCCCAGACCCACAAAGGGTCCGAGGACCCTTTGATCCCTTGACTTAAGTCAAGCCATCCAAGGGGCTTCCCTTGGCGGGGTCCCCGCTTCCAAGCAATGGGGGCAGCGCCCCTGGCCTTGCTTCGCTTCAGAGGTAGGGCTGTGTCAGCCGCATCGCCGCGTCGCGCAGGCGGACCGGGACGGAGCGGGCGCGCAGCTCGCGGCCGTGGACGCGGCGGCCCTGCTTGGAGGCGACGAGGCGGTCGAGGTCCTCGGCGAGGTCGGAGTGGTAGACCTCCAGGTTCAGCTCGAAGTTGAGGCGGAACGAGCGGGAGTCCCAGTTGGTGCTGCCGATGAGCGTCCAGGTGCGGTCGACGACCATGATCTTGGCGTGGTCGAAGGGCGGCGGGTTGAGCCAGATGTGGCAGCCGGCGTCGATCAGCGGGCCGAAGGTGTTGCGGGCGGCCCAGTCGACGGCGCGGTGGTCGCTCTTCTCGGGGACGACGATGTCGACGGCGACGCCGCGCAGGGCGGCGAGGCAGAGGGCGGTCACCAGGCGCTCGTCGGGGAGGAAGTAGGGGGTCATCAGGCGCACGCCGCGCTGGGCGGAGGCGATCGCCTGGAGCATGACCAGCTCGATCTTCTCGATGTCCTGGTCGGGGCCGGCGGTGATGACGCGCGCGACCGCCGGGCCGTCCTCGGGGGTGTCGGGGAACCAGGCGTCGCCGTCGAGCTCCTCGGTGGTGGCGAAGTCCCAGTCGGCGGCGAAGGCCTCGGTGAGCTGGCCGATCACGGGGCCCTCGAACAGGAAGTGGGTGTCGCGCACCGGGCCCTCCGGGTTGGTCGCGACCAGGTTGTGGGCGGAGATGTTCATGCCGCCGGTGAAGCCGAGGCGGCCGTCGACGACGAGGATCTTCTTGTGGTTGCGCAGGTTGATGAACGGCATGCGCCAGGGCAGGACGGAGTGCAGGAAGCGGTCGACGGGGACGCCGGCGGCGTGCAGGGCGGTCGCGGCGGGGCAGCGGAAGTAGCCGCTGCCGACGCCGTCGACGAGCACGCGGACCTGGACGCCGCGGTTGTGGGCACGGACCAGGGCGTCGATGAAGGGGCGGCCGCCGGCGTCGTCGAAGAAGATGTAGGAGGCGAGGCCGACGCTGGACGTGGCGGCGTCGATGGCGGCGAGCATGCGAGGGTAGGCCTCGTCGCCGTTCTCGAAGCGCTCGACGCGGTTGCCGGCGAGCGCGGGGCGCCTGGTGATGGTGCGGGCGGCGGCCTCCAGGGGGGCGAGGTGGTCGTCGCGGCCGTCGCTGTCGGGGACCTCGTCGCCGTTGCGGCGCAGGCGGCGGCGCAGCTTGCGGGCGCGGCGGCTGACGCGGTTGATGCCGAAGGCGAAGTACAGCGCGGCGCCGACGACGGGCGAGATCCAGGCGAAGCCGATCCAGGCGATGGAGGAGCGGGTGTTGCGGCTGGTGAGCAGGACGTGGGCGGTGGCGGCGAGGGCCAGCGCGAGGCGGAGGGCGGCGAAGAGGTCGCCGGGCACGCTGCCCAGCGTGCCCAGCATCCAGTCCATGTGCATCAGCAGGCGCCCCGGCGTCGTTGCGGTGCGCAGGTATAGCCGGGAGGGGGTTAAAGAACAGGGCACGGGCGCCGGGCCCTGGCCGTCGCGGGGGGCCGGCTACGGGGAGGCGGTGTTGTCGCGGCGCTGCCGGTTCTCCAGGCGGTCGAAGTAGCGCAGGACCTCCGGCGAGGCGCCGCCGTAGTGCAGGTATGTCTTGTCGAAGGCGGCGATGTCCTGCAGGCCGACGGCGTCGAGGACGCGGAGCAGCCGGTTTTCCAGGACGATCAGGCGCTGCTCGCGGAAGCCCCTGAGCACGCGGTTGACGTGGACCGGGGTCAGGCCGAGGGCGTCACCCAGCTCGGTCTGGGTCAGGGGCAGGCGGAACACCTCGTTGTCGGCCAGGCCCATCGCGGCGTGGCGCCAGAGCAGCTCGCACAGCAGGTAGGCGATGCGGCCGCGGGCGTCGCGTCGGCCGAGGGAGACGATGCGCTCGCGCAGCATGGCCTCCTCCTGGAGCGAGCTCCACCACAGGGCGGCGGAGATCCTGGGCCGGGTGGCGAAGGTCTTCATCAGGGTCTCGTGCGGGACCGGCGAGACGCGCACCGGGGTCAGGGTTCCGATCGAGTGGTCCATGGCGCGGAGCAGGAAGACGTGCGGGTCGCACAGGTCGCCGGGGATGAGGAAGGTCATGATCTGGCGCCGCCCGTCGGGCAGGTTGCGGTAGCGCACCGCCATGCCCTCCTGCAGCAGGAACACCGAGCGCGGCATCATGCCCTCGGACACGATGTCGGTGTCGGCGCGGAACCTTTCCTCGGTCGTGACCAGGGAGTCGAGCACCTCGCGGTCGGACTCCGACAGCGGCACGAACAGGGAGAGCTTGCGCGCCAGGCGGTTGTCGCCGGGCAGCGCGGTGGCCGCGTCTTCTCGCCCGGGTGCGGAACGAGCCATAGGGTTATCTCCGCCGACTTATACCAGGTGAGGGCTCGGTCCGGCCTGAATTGCTAGACACGATCTGGGTTCGGTGCCGCACGCGGGCGCCAGGGAGGCATGATGGCAGGATGCCACGGATCCATGCGGCGGGTCGCCGGTTTTGTGGGCGCTCACGCCGGGGCGGACCGGTGCGGGCGCGACGCGGCGGACAGGCTCTGCGCGACGGCCCGCAGCAGCGTGATCGAGGCGATGCTGACCACGACGCTCTCGCTGGTTCCGGCGATCTCCTGCTTGACCTCGATGATGCCGTCGATGGTCTCGACCACGGCCTCGCGGTCGATGGTTCCCTGCGCGATGAGCATGTGTGCCAGGCTTTCGCAGAGCATGAGCGCTGCCTGGCCGTGCGGGTCGGGGGATGGTGCCATCCGGCGATACAGCGCCCACGCGACTCCGCTGTCGCAAACACAGGATAGTCCCTCACGCAGTCCTGTGCCGGAAGCGGGGGTTTTCCGATGATCCATGACATCCCGATCCGGTCGAAGCGGCAGGAGGACAGGGGGGCGTCGTCGCGGCTGCAGGCGCAGACGCAGAGCCAGGTCGACCTGGCCGTGAGATTCGGGGCGTTCGCGGCCCTCTGCGACGACCGGCAGCTGCTGCTCGACGAGACCTGCCGGGTGGCGGCGGAGGGGCTGGAGGCGGGGTTCGCCAAGCTCCTGGTATACCGGGCGGACGAGCGGTGCTTCGTGCTGCAGGCCGGGGTGGGCTGGCGCGAGGGGCTGGTGGGGGAGGAGCGGCTGGACTCGGACACCGGGACCGCGGCCGGCTTCGCCTGGCACAGCGGCGAGTCCGTGGTGTCCAACGACATGGTGGCCGAGGGGCGGTTCCGGATGCCGGGCCTCCTGGGCGAGCACGGGATCGGGAGCAGCATCAACGTCGTGGTCGCGGGCGAGGCGGGCGCGGCGGCGTTCGGGGTGCTGGAGGTGGAGGGGCGCGGCCGGGGCGAGTTCCGGGTGGAGGACGTGGGCTTCCTGCAGCTGCTGGCGCACAGCCTGGCGGCGGCGGTCGGGCGCGTGGCCGGGCAGGCGCTGCGCGAGGCGGAGGGCGCGCGGGATGCGCTCGACCATCGGGCGTCGCTGATGGAGATGCACCACCGCGTGCGCAACGACCTTCAGGGCGTGTGCGACAGCGTGGGCGTGGAGGCGCGCCGCGTCGCGGACACGGCGCAGCGGCGGGGGTTCGGGCGGATCAGCGGGCGGGTCCTGGCGCTGGCGGGGCTGTACGACCACCTGCTCGGCGTGGGGGCCGGGCGGGAGGTGGAGTTCGGCGGCTACCTGCGCACGCTGTGCCGGCGGATCGTGGAGGCGGGCGGGCTGGAGGGGCGCTCGATCGACCTGCACGTCGAGACCGAGGCGGTGACGATGTCGCGCCGGCGGGCGCTGTCGCTGGCGGTGGCGGTGAACGAGCTGGTGTCGAACGCGGCCGAGCATGCGTTCGTGGGGCGGCACTTCGGGCGGATCACGGTGACGCTGCGCGCGACGGGGGGCGGCGGCGCGGTGCTGGGCGTGGCCGACACCGGGTGCGGGTTCGCGGGGCCGCGGCCGGGGGGCGCGGGGCTGGGGTTCGTGGAAGGCCTGGTGCAGCAGGCGGGCGGGGTGCTGGAGCGCGAGGACGGCCAGGGGACGCTGTGGCGGATCGTGGTGGGGGCGGAGGGGCAGGAAGGCCAGGGCTCTGCCCTGGACCCGCAAAGGGTCCGAGGACCCTTTGATCCCTTGACTTAAGGAAAGCCATCCAAGGGGCTTCCCTTGGCGGAGTCCAGAGGCAGAGCCTCTGGCCTTGCTTGCTTCAGACCGAGAAGTACTTGGCGTTCGGGTTGAGCACGACGATGGCGCTGGTGGACTGCTCGGGGTGGAGCTGGTGCTCGTCGGAGAGCGAGATGCCGATGCGCTCGCCGCCGAGGAGGGCGAGGAGGGGCTCCTGGTCCTCCAGGCGCGGGCAGGCGGGGTAGCCGAAGGAGTAGCGGCTGCCACGGTAGGACTGCGACAGCATCTTCTCCAGGTCGCGGTCGTCCTCGGACGCGAAGCCCAGCTCGGCGCGGATGCGCTTGTGGGTGTACTCGGCCATCGCCTCGGCTATCTCGACGGAGAGGCCGTGGAGGTAGAGGTAGTCCTGGTAGCGGTTGTCGTTGAACCAGTCGCGCGCGGTGTCGGACGCCTGCTGGCCGACGGTGACGACCTGCAGGCCGATGACGTCGCGTTGCTCGTCGTCGACGTCGCGGAAGAAGTCGGCGATGCACTCGCCGTCGTCCTTGGGCTGGCGGGGGAGGGCGAAGCGGGCGACCTCGGTGGTGCCGTCCTGCTCGAAGACGATGAGGTCGTTGCCCTGGCCGGCGGCCTTCCAGTAGCCGTAGATCGCCTGGGGGTGGAGGATGTCGTCGGCCTCGCACAGGGCGAGCATGCGCTTCATCACCGGGCGCAGCTCCTGCTTCGCCCAGCCGAGGAATTCCTCCAGCGTGCGGCCCTGCTTCCGGAAGCCCCACTGGAATTGGTAGAGGCTGCGCTCGTTGAGGAAGGGCAGGACGGCGCGGGTGGTCGCGGCCAGCGTGCGCGGGCCCCAGAACGGGGGCTCGATCACGGGGGTGTCGGCCGTGAGGCGGCGGCGGCGGGTCCGGGCGGCGTTGACGTCGACGGGGGCGAAGGCCTTCGTGTCGGCCTGGCCGAGGGTGCGGGCGGTGTTGCGGGCTTTTCCCACGCGCTTGGACTGGATGGCGGCGAGGTAGTCGTCGAAGCCGTTGCCGGTGACGCGCTCCATCAGGTTGAGGCCGTCGAAGGCGTCGCGGGCGTAGACGACGCGGCCGGACGCGTAGGCCTGGACGCAGGTGTCCTCGACGTAGTTGCGGGTGAGCGCCGCGCCGCCGAGCAGGACGGGGACGTCGACGCCCTGGCGGCTCATCTCCTCCAGGTTCTCGCGCATCACGACGGTGGACTTGACCAGCAGGCCGGACATGCCGATGGCGTGGGCGTGGTGCTCGCGCACGGCGGCGACCATGTCGGCGAGGGGGACCTTGATGCCGAGGTTGACGACGCGGTAGCCGTTGTTGGTCAGGATGATGTCGACGAGGTTCTTGCCGATGTCGTGGACGTCGCCCTTCACGGTGGCCAGCACGATGGTGCCCTTCTGCTGGCCCTCGACCTTCTCCATGTGGGGCTCGAGGTGGGCGACGGCGGCCTTCATGGTCTCGGCGGACTGCAGCACGAAGGGGAGCTGCATCTTTCCGGCGCCGAACAGCTCGCCCACGACCTTCATGCCATCGAGCAGGACGGTGTTGATGATGTCGAGCGGGGGCATGTCGCGCATCGCCTCGTCCAGCTCGTCGGCCAGGCCCTTGCGGTCGCCGTCGATGATGCGGTCCTTGAGGCGGCCGGTGACGGTGTCGGCGCGGACCTTCTTGGTGGCGTCGGCGAGCTTGCGGTCGGCGAACATCGCCAGGACCTTCTGCAGCGGGTCGTAGCCCTCCGCGCGGCGGTCGAAGATCAGGTCCTCCATGACCTTGACCTCTTCCGCCGGGATCAGGTGCAGCGGGCGGATCTTGCTGACGTGGACGATGGCCGCCGTCATGCCGGCCTTGACCGCGAGGTCGAGGAAGACGGAGTTCAGCACGGCGCGGGCGGCGGGGTTGAGGCCGAAGCTGATGTTGGACAGGCCGAGCACGATCTGGACGTCGGGGTACTTGTCGCGGATCGCGCGGATGCCTTCCAGCGTGTACTGGCCGAGCTTGCGGTCGTCCTCCATGCCGGTGGCGATGGTCAGGACGAGGGGGTCGATCAGCAGGTCGGACTGGGGCAGGCCGTGCTTCTCGCAGGCGAAGTCGACCAGGCGGGTGGCGATGGCGAGCTTGCGGTCGGGCGTCTTGGCCATGCCGGTCTCGTCGATGGTCAGGGCCACCAGGGCGGCGCCGAACTTGCGGGCGAGGACGAGGCGGTCCTCGGCCATGTGCTCGCCGTCCTCGAAGTTGATCGAGTTGATGATCGGCTTGCCGCCGTGGAGCTTCAGGGCGGACTCGATGACGTTCGTTTCGGTGGAGTCGATCACCAGCGGCGCGTTGACCGAGGAGGTGAAGCGGCGGATCACCTCGTCCATCTCCATCACCTCGTCGCGGCCGACGAAGGCGGTGCAGACGTCGAGCGAGTTGGAGCCCTCGCCGACCTGCTCGCGGCCGACGGAGACGCAGCCGTCCCAGTCGGCGCGCTCCTGCAGCTCGCGCCACTTCTTCGAGCCGTTGGCGTTGCAGCGCTCGCCGATGGAGAAGTAGCTGTTCTCCTGGCGGAACGGGACCTGGCCGTAGAGGCTGGCGACGGAGGGGACCCAGACGTGGGTGCGCTGTGCGGGCGCAGGGCGGGCGCGGCTGCCGTCGCGGCGGCGGAGCATCTGGTCAAGCGCCTGGATGTGGTCGGGGCCGGTGCCGCAGCAGCCGCCGATCAGGTTGATGCCGTCCTCGGCGACGAAGCGCTCCACCCAGGTCGCCATGTCGGCGGCGTTGAGCGGGTAGTGGGTCTGGCCGTCGACCAGCTCCGGCAGGCCGGCGTTGGGGAGGACGGAGATCAGGCCGGGCCAGTTGCGGCTGATCCAGCGGACGTGCTCGGCCATCTCCTGGGGCCCAGTGGCGCAGTTCAGGCCAAGGAGCGGGACGTCGAGGGCGTGGATCACGGTGGCGGCGGCGGCGATGTCGGGGCCGACGAGCAGCGTGCCGGTGGTCTCGACCGTGACCTGGACGAAGATCGGGGTGTCGGTGCCGGCGTTCCTGCGGGCGAGCTTGGCGCCGTTGACGGCGGCCTTGATCTGCAGCGTATCCTGGCAGGTCTCGATCAGGATCGCGTCCACACCGCCGTCGATCAGGCCGGCGCACTGCGCGGCCAGCGCCGCCTCCAGCGGGTCGTAGGCGATGTTGCCGAGGCTGGGGAGCTTGGTGCCCGGGCCGACGGAGCCCAGGACCCAACGGTTGCGGCCATCGGAGAAGCTGTCGGCGGCCTCGCGGGCCAGCTCGGCGGCGACCTTGTTGATCTCGTGGGTGCGGTCCTCGAGGTCGAACTCGGCCAGCGTGATCGGGGAGCCGCCGAAGCTGTTGGTTTCCACCATGTCGGCGCCGGCGGCGTAGTAGCCGCGGTGGATCTCGCGGACCAGCTCGGGGCGGCTCAGGTTGAGGACCTCCGTGCAGTTCTCGCGGTTCCAGTAGTCGGCCTCCACGTCGAGCGTGAGCGCCTGCACGCGGCTGCCCATGCCGCCGTCGGCGAGGAGGACCTGGTCGCGGAGCGCGTCGAGGAGGTGGGGGCGGATGGTCATGGGCGGAGGTCCTCGGAGAAGGAAGGAAGGCCAGGGCTCTGCCCTGGACCCGCCAGGGCGAGCCGCCCTGGACCGGCTTTACTTAAGTCGAGGTTTCCAAAGGCCAGCCTTTGGCGGGTCCAGGGCAGAGCCCTGGCCTTTCTTTCGGTCAAGCGACGCGTTCCAGGCTGACGGCGGCGGCCTCCGCGGACCAGAGGCGGATCTCCAGGGGCCCGGGGACGATGCGCGCCGGCCGGGCGGCGAGGCCGGCGCCGGCGAGCAGGCCGGCGAGGGCGGCGTCGTCGAAGCCGGGCCAGCGGTGGGCCAGCGCGTGCGCCCTGGGGTTCGCGGCGTAGGCGGCGAGGTCGACCACCACGAGGCGGCCTCCGGGGGCGAGGACGCGGGCGGCCTCGGCGAGCACGGCGGCAGGGTCCTCGGCGTAGTGCAGGACCATCTGCAGGACCACGAGGTCGAAGGACGCGTCGGGGAAGGGCAGGCGGTACATGTCGCCGAGGCGGACGGTGCAGGTGGGGAGCCGGAGGCCGGCGAGGCGGGCGCGGGCGAGGGCGAGCATGGCGCGGCTGGCGTCGATGCCGGTGGCCGAGGAGACGCGCTCGCCGAGCAGCTCCAGCAGGCGGCCGGTGCCGGTGCCGATGTCGAGCAGGCGGCCGAGGTCCGACTGCGGCAGCAGGGCGAGCAGGGCCAGCTCGACGGCCCCGGCGGGGAGGTCGAGGGCGCGCATCTCGTCCCAGTCGGCGCCCTGTCGGTTGAAGCTGGCCGAGGCGACGCGGGCGCGCTCGGCCAGGACGCGGGCGGCGCCGCGTCGGTCGGACTCGAGCGTGGCGTCGTCGGGCGGGAGGCGGGCCAGCAGGGCGTCGGCCAGGCCGCCGGCGTCGGTGCCGTGGGGGACGGTGAACCAGACGTTGGCGCCCTCGCGGGCGCGCTCCAGCAGGCCGGCGTCGCACAGCAGGCGGAGGTGGCGCGACAGGCGGGGCTGGGACTGGCCGAGGATCTCGACGAACTCGGTCACGCAGAAGGCGCCGCGTGCCGCGAGTGCCAGCAGGCGGAGGCGGGTGGGCTCGGCGGCGGCGCGGAGGGCGGCGAGCAGCTCTTGCATGCGCCTGGCATACACATAAACATATCCTTATGTCCAGCGGGTGTTGGGGGTTGGCGATGGGCGACGGGCGGATCCCGGTGGTGCTGGGCGGGGTGGCGGGCGAGGGGGACGCCGTGCTGCTGGAAGGGGACGGGGCGCTGCCGCGGGGGGCGGCGGCGCGGTTCGCGGTGGCGGCGGGGGGGCATGCGATCGGGTGCGTGTGCTGCGTGCCGCGCAGCGACGCGGGGCGGGCGCTGGGGGGGCTGTTCCTGGCGCGGGCGCGGGGCGAGGTGGCGGCGTTCGGGCGGGTGGTGGCGGTGACGACGAGCACAGCGGGGCGGGCCGCGGTGGTGGCCGCAGTGGAGGGGGACGTGGTGGCTTCGGCGCGGTTCAGGCTGGAGGGAGGATAGCGAAGGCCAGGGGCTCTGCCCCTGGACCCCGCCAAGGGCTGGGCCCTTGGATCGCCTTCTCTTAAGTGAGGCCGGTCCAGGGGCGGCTCGCCCCTGGCGGGTCTGGGCAGAGCCCAGGCTTGCTTGTTCAGCCCCGCCTGGCGAACGGCTGGACGAGGCCGTGGATGAAGCCGAGCTTCTCGATGACGGGGGTGGACAGGACGAAGGGGTAGAGCTCGCCCTGGCCCATGGAGCGGTTGAGGCTGTTCACGGCGAACACCAGGGGCAGCCAGGCGGCGACGATGTCCTCGATGGTGGTGGCGGGTGCGTAGGGGTCGAGGTCGACGTGCTCGGCGCCCTCGTGGGGGCGCAGGTCCATCGCGAAGGCGCAGGCAGTCTCCAGCGTGTCGACGATGTGGAGGTAGTGGGCCCAGGTCTCGGCGAAATCCTCCCAGGGATGGGCGGTGGCGTAGGCGCTGATGGTGCGGGTGGGCCAGTCCAGCGGGGCGCCGCGGGCGTAGTGGGTGCGCAGGGCGGCCTCGTAGTCGGCGCGGTCGTCGCCGAACAGG
Organism: uncultured Acetobacteraceae bacterium; assembly: GCA_964236585.1. Lineage (GTDB taxonomy): Bacteria > Pseudomonadota > Alphaproteobacteria > Acetobacterales > Acetobacteraceae > CAXSEF01. Next base: position 10,664 of record CAXSFE010000063.1, on the reverse strand, counting down.
GCGCGGCAGGCGTCGAGGTGGCCGCCGTCGCGGACCAGACGGTCCCAGAAGTAGTGGCCGCTCTCGTGGCGGACGTGGCCGAGCAGGGTGCGGTAGGGTTCGCCCATCCTCTGGCGCAGGGTCTCGCGGACGGCGTCGTCGGCCTCGGCGATGTTGAGGGTGATGATGCCGTCGTCCTGGCCGGTCATCACCCTGGGGGCGCCGGGGAGGTCCTCGAGGAAGTCGAAGCCGAGGCCGAAGCCGGGGTCGTCCTGCCGGGTGGCCATCGGCAGGCAGAGGCGGAGCAGGGAGTAGAACAGGCGGTGCTTGGCCTCCTCCAGCTTGCGCCAGCGCCGGAGGTTGCCGGGGCGCGAAAGGTCGGGGACGGTGCGGTTGTGGCGGCAGGCGGCGCAGAAGCGGTCGCCCGGCGCGGCGTCGGCGGGGAGCATCCAGTTGCAGACGTCGTGGGCGGCGTTCTCGCAGAAGCGGCGGGCGGGGGCGTCGGGGGCGGCGAGGATGGGGCGCCAGGCGTCCCCGGCTGGGGCGTCGCCAGGCGAGGCGTCGGGGAGCGGCTCCAGGGCGGCCAGGGTGGCGGCGTCGGGCAGGTAGCCGAGGCGGTGGCCGCAGCGCTCGCAGCGGGTGTTCTCGAAGTAGAGGCGCTGTCCGCAGTGCCGGCAGGTGAACAGGTCCATGGGGCTCCGGGCGCCGTGGCGGGCGGGTGGTCGCTGCCTGCGTGCGGGGGCAGACGGTCGCCGGGGCACGATGCAGGGGACACGATGCAGGATGGATGCCAGGGTGGGGCCCAGGCTGGGAGCTCAGGCCGGGGGCGCTAGTCCGGGACGGTGGAGTCGCCGGGCCCCAGGGCGCGCTGCATGACGACGACGTCGAGCCAGCGGCCGAACTTGAGGCCGGCGGCGCGCAGGGTGCCGGTGCGGAGGAAGCCGAGGCTGGCGTGCATGCCGATGGAGCCGATGTTGTCGGCGTCGCCGATCACGGCGATCATCTGGCGCATGCCGGCGGCCTCGGCGTCGGCGAGCAGGCAGGCGACGAGCTGCTTGCCGACGCCCTGGCCGCGCACGTCCTCGCGGACGTAGATGCTGTCCTCGACGAGGAAGCGGTAGGCGGGGCGGTCGCGGAACGGGCCGTAGTAGGCGAAGGCGAGGATGCCGGTGGCGTCGGCGGCGACGCGCCAGGCGAAGCCGCGGTCGGTGCCGCGGCGGAAGCGGGCGGCGATCTCCTCCAGCGAGGGCGGGATCTCCTCGAAGGTGCCGGTGCCGTGCAGGACGTGGTACGCGTAGATCGCCTGGATCTCGGGCAGGTCGGCCTCGGCGGTGGGTCGGATGTCCATGCGCAAGTCCTGGTCTGGAGGGGTCGCGGGAGAGCCCGCGGGCGTGGGGCGGAGGCCGTCCGGGCCGGCGAAAGGGCGGATAGTGATCGTATTTTAACGCTTCGCGTGGTAGGGACGCGAGGTTGAGCGTGCCAAGGTACGCGGACCCTGACTGGGAAGGATGCACCGTGGACCGACCGCCTGCCGAGATCGAGCCCACAGCCGCTCCCGACGCCGCGGCCGCGCCGCGGCTGGCCGGACCGGGCGGGGACGTGCCGCGCAACCCGATGATGGAGGCCAGGCTGCGGGCGATGATCGTCGCGGCCCGCCACCATGGCGTCGATCTTGACCCGAAGGATTTCCGGGCACAAGCGGGCGAGGACGTGCCGTCGGCCGCGTCGCTGGTGTCGTGGGTGCGCGAGCAGGGGCTGATGGGCCGTGCGCTGAAGCTGCGCTGGCGCAACCTGTTCCGCTTCCACGACGCGCCGCCGACGGTGCTGCTGTTCAACGACGGCTCGGCGGGCGTGCTGGTGGGCGTGGACGCGGCGCGCGACGTGGTGTGGCTGAAGGACCCGGCGACGGCGCCGTCCGAGCCGCCGGTGGCGGTGGACCAGCTGCGGCTGTCGCAGGTGTGGACGGGCGAGGTGGTGCTGGTGCGCCGCTCGCGCTCCAAGGCGGAGGTGGAGGCGCCGTTCACCCTGGGGTGGATCGCCGGCCTGGTGGCGGAGCAGCCGAAGCTGATCCGCGACATCAGCATCGCCTCGCTGGTGCTCAGCGTGCTGACGATCGTGCCGGCGCTGCTGGTGATGTCGGTGATCGACCGCGTGGTCGCGCACCACAGCATGTCGACGCTGGTGCTGCTGTCCTCCCTGCTGATCATCCTGAGCGCCTACGAGACGCTGCTCGGCTGGAGCCGGCGCGAGCTGACGGGCGTGCTGTCGGCGCGCATCGACACCAAGCTGAACCTGCACATCTTCACGCGGCTGCTGTCGCTTCCGGTCGACTACTTCGAGCACAACCCGGCCGGCATGACGATCAGCAAGCTGTTCAACGTGTTCAAGGTCCGCGACTTCCTCACCGGCAAGCTGCTGTCGACGTTCCTGGACGCCTTCACCCTGGTGTTCCTGCTGCCGTTCCTGTTCTGGCTGGACGCGACGCTGGCGTGGATGGTGGTGGCGGCGTCCGGCCTGATCGCGGTGATCATCATGATCTTCCTCAAGCCGGTCGGGCGGCTGGTGGGCCGGGTGATCGCGGCCGAGAACCGCAAGGCCTCGGTGATGTCGGAGACGGTGCAGGGCATCCGCACCATCAAGACGCTGGCGCTGGAGCCGGCGCGTCGCGCGGAGTGGGACGAGTGCGTGGCCGAGACCACCGCCGCGCGTCTTGCGGCGCTGCGGATGGCGAACTGGCCGCAGTCGATCATCACGCCCGTCGACATGTTCATCTCGCGCGGCGTGATCATGGTGGGCGCGTATCTAGCGATCGGCGACAGCACCGGGCTGGCGGTCGGCGGGCTGATCGCCTTCATGATGCTGGGCCAGCGAGTCACCGCGCCGCTGGTGGGCATCGCCAGGCTGCTGGAGGAGATGACCGACGTTCGCGCCTCGGTGTCGGAGGTGGGTGACGTGCTCAACCAGCCGACGGAGACCCGGGCGCTGACCACGGGCATGCGGCCGCGCCTGGCAGGCCACATCGTGCTGGAAGGGCTGACCTTCACCTACCCGCGCGCCAAGAACGTGGCGCTGGACAACGTGGGCTTCGACATACCGGCGGGGACCATGCTCGGCTTGGTCGGGCGGTCGGGGTCGGGCAAGTCGACGATCACGCGGCTGCTGCAGGGCATCAACCGCGAGTACAGCGGCTTCCTCAAGATCGACGGCGTGGAGCTGCGCGAGATCAACCTCACGCATCTGCGGCGCAACCTCGGCATCGTGCTGCAGGACAACTTCCTGTTCCGCGGCACGGTGCGCGACAACATTTCCGCGGGGCGCCCCGGCCTGACGCTGGAGGACGTGGTGCGCGCGGCGCGGCTGGCCGGTGCGGAGGAGTTCATCGAGCGGCTGCCGCAGGGCTACGAGACCTGGATTGAGGAGGGCTCGGCCAACATCTCCGGCGGCCAGCGCCAGCGCTTGGCGATCGCGCGCGCCGTGATCTCGGACCCGCGCATCCTGATCCTCGACGAGGCGACGAGCGCGCTCGATCCGGAAAGCGAGGCGCTGGTGAACGCGAACCTGCAGCGCATCGCCAAGGGCCGCACGATGGTGATCGTGTCGCACCGGCTGTCGTCGCTGATCGACTGCAACCAGATCGCGGTGATGGATCGCGGCAAGCTGATCGACATCGCGCCGCACAACGTGCTGGTGGAGCGCTGCTCCATCTACCGGCAGCTCTGGCTGCAGCAGAACCGTCACCTGAACGAGAAGGGGCGGCAGGCTTCGCTGACTCCCGTGCTCGCCCAGGGCGACTGAGGAGACCACAATGTCAGGAAACACCCTGCAGCCTGTCGTTGGCGGCGAAGCCGTGCCGGCGCGCACCGACCGCCGCGCGGCGCGGCGCGGCCCGGAGATCCCGGCCTCCGTGCTCGAGTTCCATTCGCCGTCCGCCGGGATGGCCAACGTGGCTCCCCTGCGCGGTGCGCAAGGCACGATCTGGGTCGTCGGCGCACTCGTGGCGACCTGCTTCACCGTGGCGTGGCTGATCCCGATCGACCGCGTGGTGACCGCGACCGGCAAGGTCGTCTCGGTCGCGCCGACCGAGGTTGTGCAGCCGCTGGAGACGTCGATCGTCCGCTCGATCGAGGTGCAGGAGGGCCAGGTGGTGCACCGGGGCGACGTGCTCGCCGAGCTTGACCCGACTGACACCACCGCCAACGTCGGGGCCTCGACCCAGCAGTCCGGCAGCTTCCGGGCCGAGGTCGATCGCCTGACCGCGGAGGCTTCGGGAAAGCCGTACCAGCCGACGGCGAGCGACCAGGCGACGCAGGTGCAGGCCGCGATCTTCGCGCAGCGCGCCAGCGAGCGCAGCTTCCACCTGCAGAACCTGCAGCAGAAGATCGAGGGCTTCCAGGCCCTGGTGCAGCGGGACGAGCAGGACGGCGAGTTCTACAAGCAGCGTCTGGCGATCGCGAGCAACGTCGCCGGCATGCGGGCCGAGCTGCAGCGCGACGCTGTGGGCAGCAAGCTGAACACGCTGCAGGCGCAGGATGCCCAGGTGGAGGCGACCCGCTCGCTGGGGGCCGCGCTGCGCTCGGCGCAGCAGGACCGCGCACAGCTGCAGGGCGCGCTGGCCGAGCGCGACGGCTACCAGCAGGAGTGGCAGTCCAAGGTGTCGCAGGACCTGACGGAGGCGTCGCGCAAGCTGAGCGCGTCGCAGGAGGAGCTTGCCAAGGCCGAGCTGCGCAGCCGTCTCGTGGTGCTCAGGGCCGGGCAGGACGGCGTGGTGCAGACCGTGGCCAAGGTGTCGGTGGGTTCGGTGCTGGCGTCGGGCGACCAGTTCTTCACCCTGGTGCCGCTGAACTCGCCGCTCGAGATCGAGGTCAACGTTCCGGCGGGCGAGTCCGGCTACGTCCATGTCGGCGACAAGGTGTCGGTGAAGTTCCAGACCTTCCCGTCGACCCGCTACGGCGGCGCACGGGGCACGATGCGGCTGGTCAGCCCGGACAGCTTCACCAGCGGCGACCAGCAGGGCCAGCGCCACGGCAGCGGCGCCAGCCCGGGCGATCCGAACGGCGCGGTGTTCTACCGCGGCAAGGTGACGATCGACGAGGTGACGCTGCACGATACGCCGAAGGGGTTCCACATCATCCCGGGCATGCCGGTCACGGCCGATATCGAGATCGGCAAGCGCACGATCGCCGGGTATCTGCTGGGCTCGATCCTGCCGGTGGCCCATGAAGGCATGCGCGAGCCGTGAGGGCTTTGCCACCGCACGCCTGGCGCCGCGGCTGAGACCATGGCGCTTGGCGACCGGCTGAACCGACTGCTCTCGCCCACCAGCCAGCTCCGCAAGGCCGTCGGCCTTGTGGAGCGTGGCGACGTGGCGGGGGCGTTTCCGTTGCTGGCCAGGGCAGCCAGTGCCGGATTGCCCGAGGCGCAGTTCCGCGTCGGGCGCGCCTACCTGGAAGGCGCAGGCGTGCCGAGCAGCCGCTCGGATGCCGCACGATGGCTCGAGATGGCTGCGGAGGCGGGCTGGGTCGAGGCGCAGAGCCTGCTGGCCACGCTCTACCTGTACGGGCTGGTGACCGATGCCACGGTCGCGACGCCCGGCACCAAGCTGTTCGCTGACGGCCGGGTCGGGACCGGGCCGGATTTTTCCCGCGCGGCTCGCTGGGCGCGTCCGGCGGCGGAGGCTGGGTCGCCAGAGGCGCAGGCGCTGCTCGGCTATCTGCTGGTGTCCGGACCCGAGGAAATGCGTGACCTTGCGGCGTCGGACGCCTGGTATCTGCGCTCTGCGGAGGCAGGTTGTCCGCAGGGGCAGCTCGGGCTCGGGCTGTCGATGCTGCGCCAGGCCGACGACACCGGAAGCCAGGTCAGGGCGGCGGTTGAGCTGGCCAAGGCGGCGCATGCCGGGCTGCCGACCGCGCTGTACCTGCTGGGCGTGATGACCGAGCGCGGCTCCGGCGTGCTGCAGGACGTGGCGGCCGCCTCCGAGCTTTACCGGCAGGCGGCCGAGAAGGGCGTGCGGTCGGGGCAGGCGCGCTGGGGCCTGGCGCTGATGGAAGGGCGCGGGGTCGAGCGCAACGTGATCGAGGGCGAGTCGTGGCTGCGCCGCGCGGCGCTGGCCGGCGACACCGAGGCGGCGGCGCTGGTCGGCGACCTGTATGCCAAGGGGGGCGACCTGCCGCCGAACTACGCGGAGGCCGCGCTGTGGTTCGGCCGCGCTGCGGAGGGCGGTCATGCCGCGGCGGCGCGCGCGCTGGGGCTGCTGTTTCTGACCGGCGCGGGGGTGTCGCGCGATCCGGAGGAGGCGGCGCGCTGGTTCCGCCGTTCCGCGGATGCCGGCGACGGGCAGGCGCAGATGGACCTCGCCAACCTGGTGCTGTCCGGCGTTGCGGGCGAGGAGGACAGGGTCCGCATCCGCAAGTGGTTCGAGCAGTCCGCCGGCAATGGCGACCTGGTGGCGGCGTTCAACTTCGGCGTGTGCCTGGCCGAGGGCGTCGGCGTCGAGCGCGATGACCGCCGGGCCGCGATGTGGCTGCGCCGCGCCGCGGACGGGGTGGTCAACGCCCAGTACTGGTATGCGCGGATGCTGGTCGAGGGGCGCGGCATCGACGCCAACGCCGAGGAGGGCCGGGCGTGGTTCGGGCGCGCCGCGCAGGCCGGCATGGCGGACGCGCAGGTGGCGCTGGCGGAGATGGCGCTGGGCGGGCGCGGCGGCCCGCGCGACCATCCCGAGGCGCTGCGCTGGTTCGAGCAGGCGGCCGGGCAGGGCCAAGTGGCGGCGATGTTCGCCGTGGCCGCGATGCATGGCGGCGGCCACGAGGTGCCGGAGAACCGGACGGTGGCACAGCAGTGGTTCCGCAAGGCGGCGGAGCGCGGCCACGGCCATGCGCAGATGATGCTGGGGCGTTACCTGGCGCGCGGGCTGGCCGGGCGGCGCGATCCCGCGGAGGCGCGTCTGTGGCTGGAGCGCGCGCAGTCGCAGGGCGTGGCGGAGGCGGCTGCGGACCTGGCGCGGCTGTCCCCGGCCGGCGCTGCGCCGCGGGGTGCCACGGCACCCGTCGCCGCGCAGTAGGCAAGGCTGGGCTCTGCCCAGACCCGCAAAGGGCCCGAGGCCCTTTGATCCCATGACTTAAGCAAGGCCGGTCCAGGGGCGGCTCGCCCCTGGCGGAGTTTGAGGCAGAGCCTCAACCTTGCCTTCCTTGAAAACCGGCGCTGTTGGGTGATGCCGTGGTGAGCGAGGCGGATCGCGCGGACTGGCTGCACTGGGCGCGGGGGCGGGCCGGCGACGCGCTGGAGCGCGGCCGTGCCGCGGAGGCGGGCGGCGCGCTGGACGAGGCGCGCCGGTGGCTGGAGCGGGCGCGCCGTCTGGCGTCCACCGATGCGACCATCGCCGTGTCGCTGGGCGGGCTGCTGCTGCGGCAGGGCAATCCGGAGGCGGCGGAGCGGGTGCTCGGGCCGGTGGCCGACGCGCACGACCTGCGCGAGGCCTGGAGCGGGCTCGCGGTGTGCGCGCTGCAGCGGGGCAGGGTGGAGGATGCGGTGCGGGCGCTGCGGGCGCTGCTGTCGCGCCATGCGCCGGACGAGTCGGTGGCGATGCTGGCGGCGCTGGTGGTCGAGCGCGCCGGCCTGCCGGGCTGGTGCGGCGTGGTCGGCGACGGGCGGCTGTGGCCCGCGCAGCCGCCCGGGGTCTTGCTTGTTCTGGACGGCGTGGCGCTCGGCGAGGGCGTGGAGGCGCTCCCGGCGGGGTGGCGTGGCGCGCAGTCGCTGGTGGTGGAGCGTGGCGGGGTGGCGCTGCTCGGCAGCCCGGTCGATGTCGCGGCGATCGGGCGGGTCGAGGGCGTGGTCGAGGCGTGCCGGGGCGGGCTGGTCGGGTGGGCGTGGCAGCCTGCCGATCCGGACCGCGCGCCGGAGCTTGCGGTGCATCGCGCGGACGGGGCGTCGTGGGCGCTGCGGGCGGAGGATCTGTCGATCACGGTGGAGGGGGCGGCGCCACTGTCGCGGCCGCGGGGCTTCGCGGTGTCGGCGGAGGCGCTGGGCGGGCTGGCGGCCGGCGGGCTGGCGGTCAGTGGGGCGGTGCGGGTCGTCGATGCGGGCGGGCGCGACCTGCTCGGCAGCCCGCTGGACCCAGGGCTGGAGGCGAGGGTGGCGCGCGGCGCGCAGGACGCTGCGCTGTGGTCGCCGTGCTGGGCCGATCTGGTGGCGGCGCCGGCGGTGGCGGGGCCGCCCGCCTCGGCAGTGGATGTCGTGGTGCCGGCCTATCGCGGTCTGCGGCGCACGCTGGACTGCCTGGAGAGCGTGCTGACGACGCTGCCGGCGGGGAGCCGGCTGCATGTGGTCGACGACGCCTCGCCGGACCGGGCGCTGGTGGCGGCGCTGGAGGGGATGGCGCGGGCGGGGCGCATCCGGCTGGTGCGGCAGGCGCGCAACACGGGGTTCCCGGGGGCGGCGAACGCCGGGCTGCGGGCTGCGGCGGGGCGCGACGCGGTGCTGCTGAACAGCGACACGCTGGTGGCGCCGGGGTGGCTGGAGCGGCTGCGCGAGGCGGCGCACTCCGCGCCCGACATCGGCACGGTGACGCCGCTGTCCAACGACGCGACGATCTGCTCGTACCCGTCGCGCGAGCGGGTCAACGCGGTGCCGGATCTTGCGGGCGTGCGACGGATGGCGCGGCTGGCGGCGTCGGCCAACGGCTCCGGAGTGGTCGACATCCCGACCGGGCACGGCTTCTGCCTGTATGTCCGGCGCGACTGCCTGGAGGATGCGGGCCCGCTGCGCGAGGATTTGTTCGCGCAGGGGTATGGCGAGGAGAACGAGTTATGCATGCGCGCGGCGCGGCGGGGCTGGCGGCATGTCGCGGCGACCGGCGTGTTCGTGGGCCACGTCGGCGGCGTGAGCTTCGGGGCGGCGAGCGCGCATCTGGTGCGGCGCAACCTGGTGGTGCTGAACCGGCTGCACCCTGGATACGACGCGCTGGTGGCGGGGCATGTCGCGGCCGACCCGCTGTTCCCCGCGCGGCGGCGCATGGATCTGGCGCGCTGGCGGCAGGGGCGGGCGGCGGCGGGGGCGGCGCTGCTGGTGACGCACGAGGGCGGCGGGGGCGTGGAGCGCGTGGTGCGTGAGCGGTGCGTGGCGCTGCGCGCGCAGGGGCTGCGGGCGATCGTGCTGCGTCCGGTGATGCTGGCGGACGGCGGTGGCGCGTGCCTGGTGTCGGAGCAGGCGGGCAGCGACGCGGCCTCGCCGGACGCGTTCCCCAACCTGCGGTTCGCCCTGCCCGGGGAGCTGCCGGCGCTGGTGCGGCTGCTGCGCGGCGAGGGGGTCGTGCACGCGGAGCTGCACCATCTGCTGGGGCACCACCGCGCGGTGACGGTGCTGCTGCGGCGGCTGGGCGTGCCGTATGACGTGTATGTGCACGACTACGCGTCGTTCTGCCAGCGCATCGCCCTGGTCGGGCCGGGGCGGCGCTACTGCGGCGAGCCGGAGGTCGCGGGGTGCGAGGCCTGCGTCGCGGACCTCGGGACCAACCTCGAGGAGGAGATCACGATGCCGGCGCTGCTGGCGCGCTCGGCGGAGGAGCTGGGCGGGGCGCGGGCGGTGGTGGCGCCTTCGGCCGACGCGGCGTCGCGGATGCGTCGGCATTTCCCGGCGGTGCGTGCGGAGGTGCGGCCGTGGGAGGACGAGGCGGGGTGGCCTGCGATGCGCCCGCCGCGGCCCGACCTGCGGGGCGGCGGGCGGCTGCGCGTGGCGGTGGTGGGCGCGATCGGGCTGGAGAAGGGGTTCGACGTGCTGCTGGCCTGCGCGCGGGACGCGCGGGCGCGGGCGCTGGCGCTGGAGTTCGTCGTCGTCGGGCCGAGCATCGACGACGAGCGGCTGATGCGCGCCGGGCCGGTGTTCGTGACCGGCGACTACCGCGACGCCGAGGTGGACGCGCTGATCCGCGCGCAGGACTGCGACCTGGGATTGCTGCCGTCGATCTGGCCGGAAACCTGGTGTTATACATTGACGCACATGATGCGGGTGGGGCTCGGGGTGGCGGCGTTCGATCTGGGGGCGCCGGCCGAGCGCATCCGGCGCACCGGGCGCGGCTGGCTGCTGCCGCTCGGGCTGCCGGCCGCGTCGGTGAACAATGCGCTGCTCGGGCTGGCACGGGTTGCGGCGCACAACCTGCCGTCGCACTCTCCGGCCGCCGTCCCGGCCGAATCCTTGTCCGGTCCGGCCGGATCCTTCTCCGGCCTGGCCGGCCGCTGATCCTGTGGCTTGCGTGAAAGAGACCGACCATGTCCGACGCCGACGCCGCTCCGCCGCGGGTGATCACTGAGCTGAAGGTGTCGGGTCACCTGATGACGCTCGACCGCGGCGTGTTCTGCCTGTTCTACGCGCCCGGCTCCGCGCCGCCGAGCAGCGCCACCGGCCTGCCGGGCGTGCGTCTGTCGCTGCCGCCGGAGTCGGCCTCGCAGCCGGCCGGCGCGCTGTCGATCAGCACCTTTCGCGAGGACGGCTGGGTTGGCGGCGAGGACAGCGCGGCGCTGATCCGGGTGACGCGGGGGCCGGCGCAGGTCCTGGTCACCGTCTACCAGGAGACGGACGGGCGGCACGAGGCGCCGCGCCTGCAGGTGATGCGGCTGAGCGGCGGGCCGGCCCAGGCGCCGGCCGCCTCGCCCGCCGAGGCCGCCGCCGCGCCGGCGGGTTCCGGACAGGGT
>CAXSFE010000062.1:0-21556 GCA_964236585.1 uncultured Acetobacteraceae bacterium | reverse complement strand
CCGCCCGCCCGCCCGAACGCGCCGTCCCGCCCGCAAGCGCCGTCTCCAGCCGCGCCCACTCGCCCTCCGCTCCCGGCAGCGCGAACCGCAGCCACCCCTGCCGCGCGAACCGCCGCACCAGGACGCCCTGCTCCCCCAGCCGCTCCCACAGCCCCGCCGGCTCGTGCACCAGCCGGAACAGCACCGTGCCCCCCGCGCCCGCTGGCCTCAGCCCCGCCCCGCGCAGCACCCCGTCGAGCCGCTCCGCATCCCTTCCCAGCCGCCGCCGCGTCTCGCGCGTCCACGCCGCATCGCCCAGCGCCGCCGTGCCCACCGCCACCGCCGGCCCCGACACCGCCCACGGCCCGAGCACCTCGCGCAGCCGCTCCGCCAGCCACGCCGGCCCCGCCGCGAACCCGAGCCGCATCCCCGCAAGCCCGTGGAACTTCCCGAACGAGCGCAGCCGCACCACCCTCGGATGCCCCGCAACCCCCGCCTCCGGGTCGGGGTCCGCGAACGCCTCGTCGACCACCAGTACACCGCCGCGCTCCGCCATCGCGTCCGCCAGCGCCAGCACCTCGCCCGGCGCCACCCGCCGCCCATCCGGATTGTTCGGGTTGCACAGCACGCCCACCGCCGCCCCCGCCAGCTCCCCAGCCGACGCGACCTCGCCCACCTCCCGCCCCGCCGCCACCCAGCTCCCGCGGTGCTCGGCATAGGTCGGCGCCACGATCCGCACCGCGCCCGCCGGCAGCAGGAACGGCAGCACGCCGATGATCGTCTGCGTCCCGCCCGCCGCCACCACCAGCGCCGGGTCGCCCAGTCCGTAGGCCGCCGCCGCCGCCGCCTCCAGTCCCGCCACCGCCTCCGGGTCCGGCAGCCGCGCCCACAGCTCGGCCGCCGGCGCCGGCACCGGATACGGCACCGGGTTGATCCCCGTCGACAGGTCCAGCAGCGGCCGCGGCGCCCCGGGGAACCGCCGCTCCGCCGCGAGCCGACGCCCGCCGTGGCCCTCGTCAGCCATGCCGGCCGGCCAGGAAGGAAGCAAGGTCGGGCTCTGCCCGAACCCGCAAAGGGTCCGAGGACCCTTTGATCCCTTGACTTAAGAGTCGGATTCCAGAGGCTTGCCTTTGGCGGGGTCCAGGGGCAGGGCCCCTGGCCTTTCTTCCTTTGCCCCGCCCCGTGCTATCGCCCCGCCCGCGGCCCCTCCCGGCCGGGGAGGCGGCATCCTGGCGATCTCTGCGGCACTCGTGCTGGGCGGCCTCGGCCTCGAGGCGGCGCTCGGCTATCCCGACGCGGTGTTCCAACTGGCCGGCCATCCCGTGACGTGGATCGGCGCGCTGATCTCCCGGCTGGACCGCGCGCTCAATCGCGCGACCCTACCCCCCGCGCGCCGCCGCCTCAACGGCGTGCTCGCCCTGGCGCTGCTCCTCGCCGCCTGCCTCGCGCCCGCCGCCGCCCTGCAGGCCGCCACCCAGGCATCGCTGCCCCGCTGGCCCGCCCTGGCCGTGCTCTCTGTGCTCGCCAGCACCCTGTTCGCCCAGCGCAGCCTGTGGACCCACGTGCGCGCCGTCGCCGACGCCCTCGACGCCCCCGCCGCGTCGCCCGCACGGCTCGCGGCCGCCCGCCTCGCCGTGGCCCGCATCGTCGGCCGCGACACCGCCACGCTCGACGAGGCCGGCGTCGTGCGCGCCGCGATCGAGAGCCTCGCCGAGAACTTCTCCGACGCCGTGGTCGCCCCCGCGCTCTGGGGCCTGGCCGCGGGCCTGCCGGGCCTGGTGTTCTGCAAGGCCGTCAACACCGCCGACAGCATGATCGGCCACCTCACCCCGCGCCACGCCGCGTTCGGCTGGGCCGCGGCCCGCCTCGACGACGCGATCAACCTGCCCGCCTCCCGCCTGTCCGCCCTGTGGCTCGTGACCGCCGCAGGCCTGCACCGCCTGTGCGGCGCGCGCTGCTCCCCCGCCGAGGCCGCCCGCGCGGTCCGGCGCGACGCCCGCCGCCACCGCTCGCCCAACGCGGGCTGGCCCGAGGCGGCGATGGCCGGCGCCCTCGACCTGCGCCTTGCCGGCCCGAGAAGCTACGCCGGCGTGCCGGTCGCCGGCCCGTGGATGGGGCAGGGCAGGGCGGAGGCCCGCGCCGCCGACCTCCGCCACGCCCTGGCGCTCTACCGCACCGCCTGCCTGCTGCAGGCCGCGGCGCTCGCCCTGCTCCTGCTGGCCTGAGCGTGAGCCCAAAGGGGGTCGCCATGCACCGGGCGAAGGTTCGTCGTTCAGGCAAAAAAGCAAGCGTCTTCTTTTTCTGAAGAAAAAGAAGCAAAAAGACTTTGCCCGTAAGGACCTCAGGCGCGCGAGCGGCCCCGGGACCCAATGGGCAAAGTTCTTTGGTTCTTTCTTTCAAGAAAGAACGCGCTTCCTTCCTGGCTGCTTCGGGACAAGGCCGCCTCGTCTGTAACCACCTCAGCCCTGCCCCAAACGCGGCCGCCAAGCCTGCGATCTTCCAGGCGCACCCCCCGCCCCGCTACCCCGCCAGCGCCAGCAGCGCGTCCACGTCCACGTGCCGCTCCAGGTGCGCCGCCAGCCCGTCCAGCGCCGCCTCCACCTCCGCCGCGTGGTGCCGCACCGACCCGCTCCCCCCAAGCCTGCGCAGCCACGCCGACCGCTGCGCATCCCCCCCGAACAGCCCGTGCAGATAGGTCCCGCCCACCAGCCCGTCCGCCGACCATGCCCCGTCGCAGCGCCCGCCGTCGAACCGCAGCATCGGCCGCGCCGCATCCGCCCCGTCCGTGCGCCCCATGTGCATCTCGTAGCCCTCGCACGCGACCCCGTCCTCGACCGACACCCCCCGCACCGCCTCCAGCCGCTTGCTCCCCGACAGCACCGTGTCCACCTCCAGCAGCCCGAGCCCCTCCGCCCGCCCCGCCGGCCCCTCCACCCCGTCCGGATCGGCCACGCTGCGCCCGAGCATCTGGAACCCCCCGCACAGCCCGAGCACCCGCCCGCCCCGCCGCCGGTGCGCCGCGACGTCCACGTCCCACCCCGCCGCCCGCAGGCTCGCCAGGTCCGACAGCGTCGCCTTCGACCCCGGCAGCACCACCAGGTCGCACCCCGCCGGCACCGCCTCGCCGTCGCGCAGCATCATCAGCTCCACCCCCGGTTCCCCCGCCAGCGGATCGAGGTCGTCGAAGTTCGCGATCCGCGGCAGCACCAGCACCGCGACCCGCAGCCGCCCCCCGCCACCCCCCGCCGGCCGCACGACCGCCGCCTCCAGGTCCCCCGAATCCTCCGCCGGCAGCCGCCGCGCCCCCTCGAAGAACGGCACCAGCCCCAGCCCCGCCCACCCCGTGTGCCGCGCGATCGCCGCCATCCCCGCGTCAAAGAGCGACAAATCCCCCCGCATCCGGTTCACGATGAACCCGCGCACCATCGCCCGGTCCCCCGCGTCGAGCACCGCATGCGTCCCCACCAGGCTCGCGATCACCCCGCCCCGGTCGATGTCGCCCACAACCACCACCGGCGTCCCCGTCGCCCGCGCGAACCCCATGTTGGCGATGTCGTGCGCCCGCAGGTTCACCTCCGACGCGCTCCCCGCCCCCTCCACCACGACGACATCCGCCTCTGCCCCCACCCGCGCGAAGCTGTCCAGCACCGCGGGCATGAGCCCCGCCTTCATCGCCTGGTACTCGCGCGCCCGCGCCACCCCGCGCACCCGCCCCTGCACCACGACCTGCGCCCCGGCGCCCGCGCCGTCTCCCCCGTGCGGCTTGAGCAGCACCGGGTTCATGTGCACCGACGCCGCCACCCCGCACGCCAGCGCCTGCAGCGCCTGCGCCCGCCCGATCTCCCCGCCGTCGGCCGTGACCGCCGCATTGTTCGACATGTTCTGCGGCTTGAACGGCCGCACCCGCAGCCCGCGCCGCAGCAGCGCCCGGCACAGCCCCGCCACCAGCAGCGACTTGCCCACCCCCGAGCCTGTGCCCTGCAGCATCACCGCGCGGGTCACGGGCGAAGCAAGGCCAAAGGCTCCGCCTCTGGACTCCGCCAAGGGCAGGGCCCTTGGATCGCCTTCCCTAAGTCATGCCGGTCCAGGGGCGGCTCGCCCCTGGCGGGTCCGGGCAGAGCCCGGCCTTCCTTCCTCAGAACTCGATCCCTTCCTGCGCCCGCACCCCCGCCGCGAAGTGGTGCTTCACCGCCCCGAACTCCGTCACCAGGTCCGCCGCCTCCACCAGCTCTGCCTTCGCGTTGCGCCCCGTGACCACGACGTGGAGCATCGCCGGCCGCCCCGCCAGCGCCGCCACGACCTCTTCGACCTCCAGATATCCGTAGCGCAGCGCGATGTTCAGTTCGTCGAGCACCAGCAGCGCCACCCCCGGCGCGTGCATCAGCGCGACCGCCTGCGCCCACGCCGCCCGGCACGCCGCGACGTCGCGCGCCCTGTCCTGCGTCTCCCAGGTGAACCCTTCCCCCATGGAGTGCCACTCGACCAGCTCCGTGCGCTCCAGCAGCCGCCGCTCCCCGGTATCCCACGCCCCCTTGATGAACTGCACGACCGCGCACCGCCGCCCCCGCCCCGCCATGCGCAGCACCAGCCCCAGCGCCGCCGTGGTCTTGCCCTTGCCCGGCCCGGTGTGGACCATCAGCAGGCCCTTCTCCGCCACCGCCTTGGACGCGACCTCCGCGTCCTGCACCTGCTTGCGCGCCGCCATCTTCGCGCGGTGCCGGTCCTCCTCCTCGCCCATGGCCACCGTCCTCCTCGATCCGCGCCCGCCCGGCGTCCTGCGACTCCGCCGAGTCCGCTCGCTACCGCCCCGCACAGGCGGTTCCAGCGCACGCCGGCCGCATCAGCCTGCAACGCCGCCCCGATGCAAGAAGCCCACGGCCGGCTCCGTCCCCACCGCTCACCCGCTAGGTCGCGAAGTCCCCTCCGCGTCCCCGGGATCGCCTCCCTTCACCCACACCGCCACCCCCGCCACCACCAGCGCCACCCGCTCCGCCCGCGCCGCCACCCTCTGGTGCAGCACCCCCGCCGCATCCCGGAACGCCCGCGCCAGCGCGTTGTCCGGCACGATCCCCAGCCCGACCTCGTTCGACACCACCACCGTTTCCCCGACCCGCCGCCCCAGCGCCGCCAGCAGCCCGTCCGCCGCCACCCCGGCGTCGTCCCCCCGCAGCAGCAGGTTGCTCACCCACAGCGTCAGGCAGTCCACCAGCACCGGCCCCTCCGCCGCCCCCAGCGCCCCCGCCAGATCGTGCGGCGCCTCCACCGTCCGCCACCCCTTGTCCCTGCGCCCGACATGCGACGCGATCCGCACCCGCATCTCCTCGTCGAACGCCTGCGCCGTCGCGACATACGTCCACGGCGGTGCCAGCCGCGTCACCAGAGCCTCCGCCAGCCGGCTCTTGCCCGACCGCGCCCCGCCCAGAACGAATGTCAGCACCGCGACCCCCGAAGACAGAAAGGCCAGGGCTCTGCCCTGGACCCGCCAGGGCGAGCCGCCCTGGACCGGCATTACGAAGCAAAGGCTTTCTTATTCAATGCCGGGGTCCGGGGGCGGCCTCGCCCCCCGGCTTGCTTGACTTCGCCTCCCCCCGAGACCTAGACCAGCCCCGATGGTTCTCCCCGCAACGGGAGATGAAAAGGGAATGCGGTGCGGGCACGAAAGCGCCCAATGCCGCGGCTGCCCCCGCAACTGTGAGCGGAGAGCGACCTGCCCACGCGCCACTGGCCCCTCGAAGGGCCGGGAAGGCGGGCCGGCCGCGCCTGATCCGCAAGCCAGGAGACCTGCCATCGCGGGCACGGCGACCACGGCGCGAGCCGGACGCCGCCCCCGAACCAGATCGTGTCTCCGGGCGGGGTGCCCCGGCGGCCTCGGCACCGCCGCGACACGGGTCCTCCCGCGCCGCGACGCCGCCGGTCCCGCGGGCGCGGCCATGCCCCCGGACGGTCGCATCCCCGAACGCGCACGCTGCGCGGCCTGGCCACGCCCCCGATCGGCGCGGCCACCTCCGGGGCTCCCGCATGACCGACGCCGTCCGCCTCCACATCTGCACCACCTGCCAGGGCGGCATGACCCTGGTCTCCGGCGAGCGCCCCATGGGCCGCCACCTCCACGACGCTGTCGCAGCCGCCCTCGCCGCCACCCACGATGTCGACCTGCGCGAAACCTCCTGCCTCGCCAACTGCGAGCGCGGCTGCTCCGCCGTCCTCTCCATGCCCGGCCGGTGGACCTACCTCCTCGGCCGCCTGACCCCCGACCTCGCTGCAGACCTCGCCGCCTATGCCCGCACCTACGCGGAGTCGCGCAACGGCACCGTCATGCCGAGCCGCCGTGCCCCTGGCCTGCGCGACGTCGTCATGGGCCGCATCCCCCCCGCCGACCCCGCGGCGACCGACCACGCCGCCACGGACCACGCCGCCACGGACCAGGCCGCCACGGACCAGGCCGCATGAACGCGCCCGGCGCAAGAATCCCCGCCACCGTCGTCACCGGCTTCCTCGGCGCCGGCAAGACCACCCTCCTGCGCCACGTCCTCGCCCACGCCCGCGGCCGCCGCATCGCCGTCATCGTCAACGAGTTCGGCACGCTGGGCATCGACCGCGACACCCTGAGCGCCTGCGGCATCGAGGGCTGCGACGAGGGCAGCATCGTCGAGCTGGCCAACGGCTGCCTGTGCTGCACCGTCGCCGACGACTTCCTCCCCGCCATGGCCGCCCTGCTGGCCCGCAACCCGCCCCCCGAGCACATCCTGATCGAGACTTCCGGCCTCGCCATCCCCAAGCCCCTGCTGCGCGCCTTCGGCTGGCCCGCGGTGCGCGAGCGCGTCACCGTCGACGGCGTGATCACCCTGGTCGACGCCCCCGCCGCCTCTGCCGGCCGCTTCGCCGACGACCCCGCCGCCGTCGCCGCCCAGCGCGCCGCCGACCCCTCGCTCGACCACGACAACCCGCTGGCCGAGGTGTTCGAGGACCAGCTCCAGGCCGCCGACCTCGTCGTCCTCAACAAGTCCGACCTCCTCGACGCCGCCGGCCTCGCCGCCCTGCACGCCACGATCGCCGCCCTTGCCCCCCGCGGCGCAAGGATCGTCGCCGCCAGCGAGGGCCGCATCGACCCCGCCATCCTGCTCGGCCTGGAAGCCGCCGCCGAGGACGACCTCGCGTCCCGCCCGTCCCGCCACGACGCCGAGGACGGCGCCCACGAGCACGACGACTTCGACAGCTTCGTCGTCGACCTCCCCGAGACCCCGTCCCCCGACGCCCTCCTCGCCCGCCTGCGCGACGTCGCCGACGCCCACGACATCCTGCGCATCAAGGGCTTCGCCAGCGTCGCCGGCCGCCCGATGCGCCTGGCCGTGCAGGGCGTAGGCCGCCGCTTCCGCCACGAGTTCGACCGCCCCTGGGCCGCCCACGAGCCCCGCCTCGGCCGCCTCGTCGTGATCGGCCGCGCCGGCATGGACCGCGCCGCCATCGCCGCCTCGATGCGGGCCTGACCCGTGCACCTGCTGGTCCGCGAAACCCGTACGCTCGACGAGGCCGAGACCGCCGTCGACCTGGCCCAGTCACCGGCCGGCCTGGTGTTCATCTCCTTCTCCGACAGCGACCTCTCCGCCGCCGCCGCCGCCTGGCTCGACCCCGACCCCGCCGCCCAGACCCTCGACAGGGCAGGAGCCTTGCCACCCGCCCCGCCCGATGCCCCACCCTCCTTCGGCCTGCGCCTCGCGAGCCTCGCCCGCCTGCGCCACCCCCTCTCCGTGGACCTTTACCTGGAGCGCACCGCCTCCCACGCCCGCGCTATCGTGCTGCGCCTCCTCGGCGGCATGGAATACTGGCGCTACGGCGCGGAGGAGCTCGGCGCCCTGTGCCGCCGCGAGGGCATCGCGCTCGCCGTCGTCCCCGGCTGCGAGCGCGCCGACCCCCGCCTCGCCGAGCTGTCCACCGTCCCCGAGCCCACCCGCCTGCGCATCGAATCCCTGCTCCGCGCCGGCGGCGCCGCCAACACCCGCCTCGCCCTGCGCCTCGCCGCCCACGAAGGCGGCCTCTGCCCCTGCCCCGAGGCCGAAGGCGCCCCCGTCCCCCCCTTCGGCGAGCACGACCTCGCCCTCGCCCCCCCGCCCGACGACGCCCCCGCCGCCGCCGCGATCGTCTTCTACCGCTCCCACCTCCTGGCCGGCGACATCGCCCCCATCCACGCCCTCGCCTCCGCCCTGTCTGCCCGCGGCCTGCATCCCCGCGCCCTCTTCGTCCCCAGCCTCAAGGACACCGCCGCCGCCGCCTTCGTCCGCGACCGCCTGCGCGCCTGGCGCCCCGCCGTCGTCCTCAACGCCACCGCCTTCGCCTCGCGCGCCCCCTCGCCCGACGGTGACTCCTCCCCTCTCGACGCCGCCGACGCCCCCGTCCTGCAGCTCGTCCTCGCCGGCACCTCGCGCGCCGCCTGGGCCGCTTCGCCGCGCGGCCTCGCCCCCCAGGACATGGCCATGCAGGTCGTCCTCCCCGAGCTCGACGGCCGCCTCGCCACCGCCGCCATCTCCTTCAAGGCCGAGGACGCCGTCCCCGCCCTGGAGTTCACCCGCCGCCGCCACGCCCCCGACGCCGCCGGCATCGCCCTCGCCGCTGACCGCGCCTCTGCCTGGGCCCGCCTCGCGACCACCCCGCGCGCCGCACGCCGCCTCGCCCTGGTCCTCCCCGACTACCCCGGCCGCCCCGGCCAGGTCGGCCACGCCGTCGGCCTCGACACCCCCGCCAGCCTCGCCTCGATCCTCCACACCCTCCAGGCCGCCGGCTACGACCTCGGCCCCGACCCGCTCCCCGACCCGCACGCCCTGACCAATGCCCTGTGCCGCGCCGCCCCCACCCCCGCCCTCGCACTCGCCGCCTACCACGCCCTGTTCGCGACCCTCCCCGACGCCCTCCAGGCCGCCATCACCCGGGCCTGGGGCTCCCCCGAGCACGACCCCGCCGTCACCGACTCCCATTTCGCCTTCCGCCACCTGCGGCGCGGCCACGCCCTGCTCGCCGTCCAGCCCGACCGCGGCGCTGCAACCGACCGCGCGGCCACCTACCACGACCCCCAGCTCCCCCCCTGCCACGCCCACGCCGCCTTCCATCTCTGGCTCCGCCTGCACGAGAGCGCCCATGCCCTGGTCATGCTCGGCGCCCACGGCACCCTGGAGTGGCTCCCAGGCAAGCCCGTCGCCCCCTCCGCCGACTGCGCTCCCAGCGCCCTGCTCGCCGGCCTCCCCGTGATCTACCCGTTCGTCGTCAACAACCCGGGCGAGGCCGCCGCCGCCCGCCGCCGCCTCGGCGCCGTGACGATCGGCCACCTGACCCCCCCGATGCGCCCCGCCGCCACCCAGGGCCAGGCCGCGACCCTGGAGCGCCTAATCGACGAGTACACCACCGCCGACGGCCTCGACCCTCGCCGCGCCGCGACCCTCCGGGACGAAATCCTGGAGCGGGCGGAGCGGTGCGGCCTGCTCGAAGAAAGCAAGGCCGGGCTCTGCCCGGACCCGCCAAAGGGCGAGCCCTTTGGAAACCCTTCCCTCAAGCAAGTGGATTCTCAAGGCTCCGCCTTGAGCGGGGTCCAGGGGCAGAGCCCCTGGCCTTCCTTCCCTGCCCAGGACGAAGACCCCCTGTCCCGCCTGGACGCCTACCTGTGCGACGTGAAGACCCTCCAGATCCGCGACGGCCTCCACGTCTTCGGCCAGCCGCCCACCGACCCAACCGCCCTCCACGCCGCCCTCCTCCTCGGCAACCCCGCCGCCGACCCCGCCGCCCTGTCTGCGCGCCTCGACGCCTGCGCCCCCGCCGAGTCCGCCGCCCTGCTCGCCGCGCTGGACGCCCGCTTCGTCCAGCCCGGCCCCGGCGGCGCGCCCACCCGCGGCCGCGCCGACGTCCTGCCCACCGGCCGCAACATCGCCGCCATCGACCCGCGCGGCATGCCGACCCGCGCCGCCTGCGCCTCCGCCGCCCACGTCGCCTCGCTCCTCCTCCTGCGCCACCGCCAGGAGCAGGGCGACTGGCCGCGCGCCCTGGTGATCGACCTGTGGGGCAGCAGCGCCATGCGCACCGGCGGCGAGGACCTGGCCCTCGCGCTCCACCTGCTCGGCGCCAAACCCCTGTGGGACACCGAGTCCGCCCGCGTCACCGGCGTCGAGATCCTGCCGCTCGCCGTGCTGGACCGCCCCCGCGTCGACGTGACCCTGCGCATCTCCGGCCTGTTCCGCGACGCCTTCGAGACCCAGCTCGCCCTGTTCGACGACGCCGTGCGCGCCATCGCCGCCCGCGACGAGGCCGCCGACTTCAACCCCCTCGCCGCCGCGACCTGCGGCCTGCACGGCCCTGCGCTCCACGCCGCCACCGCCCGCATCTACGGCCCCGCCGCCGGCCAGTACGGCGCCGGCACCACCGCGCTCCTCGACGCCTCCGCGTGGCAGTGCAGGGCGCAGCTGGGCGAGTCCTACCTGGCCGCCTCCGAGTGCGCCTGGGGCCCCGGCCGCAACGGCACCCCCGACCGCGCCGGCCTTGAACGCCGTGTCGCCTCTGCGCAGGCCTTCGTCCACGTCCAGGACCACGCGGAAACCGACATCCTCGACGGCCCCGGCCTCGTCGCTCACGAGGGCGGCTTCTCCGCTGCCGCCGCCTCGCTCGGCGCCACCCCCGCGCTCTACCACGCCGACACCTCCCGCGAGGGCGCCCCCCGCGTCCGCGCCACCGCCGAGGAGGTCGCCCGCGTCGTGCGCGGCCGCGCCGCCAACCCCGACTGGATCGCCGGCATGATGGCCCACGGCTACCGCGGCGCCGGCGAGATCGCCCGCGGCGCCGACGCCCTGTTCGGCTTCGCGGCCACGCTCCCCGACCGCTTCGACCGCCAGTTCGACCTCGTCTTCGAGGCCACCCTCGGCACCCCCGCCGTCGACGCCTTCCTGTCCCGCGAGAACCCCGAGGCCCGCGCCGGCCTCGCCGCCCGCCTGGACGAGGCCCTGACCCGCGGCCTGTGGCGCCCCGCGCGCAACGCCGTCGCCGCCACCCTCGACGCCGCCGCCGCGGGGAGGGCAGGGACATGATCCGCGGCTGGTGCCCGTCCCTGTTCGAGCCGATGCCCTCCGGCGACGGCCTGCTGGTCCGCATCAAGCCCCGCCCCGGCGGCCTCGACGCCGACACCCTGCGCGCCATCGCCGACGCCGCCCGACGATGCGGCAACGGCACGCTGAACCTGACCGGCCGCGCCAACCTCCAGCTCCGCGGCCTGTCCGAGGCGACCCTGCCCGCCTTCGCCTCCGCCATGCTCGCCCTCGGCGCCGCTGACCCCGACCCCGCCGCAGAGCGCCGCCGCAACCTGGTGACCTCCCCCCTCGCCGGCGACGACCCGCGCCTCTCGCCCGCCACCCTCGACATCGCCCGCGCCCTCGAGGCCGGCCTCGCCCACCGCCCCGACACCACCCCGAACCCCCTCGACGCCCTCCCCGGCAAGTTTGGCTTCCTCGTCGACGGCGGCACTGACCTCGCCCTCCTCCGGGCCGACATCGCCCTGCGCTACTCGCCCGCCGCCTGCACCCTCCACCTCGACGGCGGCACCCACGCCCTGACCGTCCCCCCCGCCGAAGCCGCCCCCGCCGCCCTGTCCCTGGCCCGCGCCTTCGTCGCCCTCGCCCCCGTCCCCGCCGCCACCACCGGAAGCACCCCGCCCCGCCCCGCCCCCCGCATGCGCGACCTCGTCCTCGCCCTCAGCGAGCCCGCAATTTACGCCGCCGCCGGCCTGCCCGCACCCGCGCCGCATCAGCCGGCAGGGCAGGGGCCCCATGCTTCCTCGCCCGACACCGCCCCGGACGTCGGCCTCATCCACTACCCCGGCACCCAGCGCGGCGCCCTCGCCGCCGCCCCCGCCTTCGGCCAGACCGACGCCGCCGCCCTGCACGCCCTCGCCGCCCTCGCCGAACGCTTCGGCGACGGCCGCGTCAGGCTGTCCCCCTGGCGCACCCTGCTGATCGCCGGCGTCCCGTCGAAAAACCTCCCCGCCCTCGCCGACGCCTGCTCTGCCCTCGGCCTGATCACCGCCGCCCACGACCCACGCCTGTCGATCACCACCTGCCCCGGACGCCCCGCCTGCCGCAGCGGCGAGGCCGACACCCGCCACGACGCCCCCGCCCTCGCCGCCCTCCTCGCCACCCGCCGCCCTTCTCGCGACACCCCGATCCACCTGTCCGGCTGCGCGAAAGGCTGCGCCCACCCCGGCCCTGCCCTCCTGACCCTGGTCGGCGAGCCCGGCGGCTACGGCGCCTCCCGCGACGCCCGCGCCTCCTCCCCCCCGCAGGCCCGCCTTGCCTCCCTCGCCGCCGCCTGGCGCTGGGCGCAGGCCGGCGCCCCCGGAGCCGCGCCATGACCTACGACTACGAGCACGACGGCCCCGTGATCTACGCCCGCTCCTTCGCCACCATCCGCGCCGAGGCCGACCTGTCCGCCTTCTCCCCGGACGAGTCCCGCGTCGCCGTCCGCCTGGTCCACGCCTGCGGCATGACCGACCTCCCCCGCGACATCGCCTTCGGCCACGGCTTCACCCACGCGACCAGGACGGCCCTGCTCGCCGGCGCCCCCATCCTCTGCGACAGCGAGATGGTCGCCCACGGCATCACCCGCTCGCGCCTGCCCGCCGCCAACCAGGTCGTCTGCACCCTCAACGACCCCCGCACCCGCCCCCTGGCGCTGGCCATCGGCAACACCCGCTCCGCCGCCGCCCTCGACCTCTGGGGCGACCGCCTCGCCGGCGCCGTCGTCGCCATCGGCAACGCCCCCACCGCCCTGTTCCACCTCCTGGAGCTGGTCGACGCCGGCGCCCCCCGCCCCGCCGCCGTCATCGGCATGGCCGTCGGCTTCATCGGCGCCGCCGAGTCCAAGGACGCCCTCGCTGCCCACGACCTCCCCTTCGTGATCGTCCGCGGCCGGCGCGGCGGCAGCGCCATGGCCGTCGCCGCCGTCAACGCCTTGGCGAGCGAAGCCGAATGACGCCCGACCACACCCCCCTGGCCGCGACCATCGCCCCCGACCCGGGCAACCCCGCCGCCCCCGCCGCGCCCGCCCCCCAGCGCCTCGGCACCCTCCACACTGTCGGCCTCGGACCGGGAGACCCCGAGCTGCTCACCCTCAAGGCCGCCCGCATTCTCGCCGCCGCCCCTGCCATCGCCTTCTTCTGCAAGCGCGGCCGCCCCGGCCACGCCCGCACCATCGCCGCCCCCCACCTCCGCCCCGGCGTCGAGGAGGAGCGCCTCGCCTACCCCTTCACCACCGAGCTTTCCGTCGACGACCCCCGCTACCCCCGCGAGATGGCCGAGTTCTACGACGCCTGCGCCGCCCGCCTCGCCCGCCGCCTCGACGCCGGCCAGGACGTCGCGCTGCTCTGCGAGGGCGACCCCTTCTTCTACGGCTCCTCCATGGCCCTGTTCGACCGCCTGCGCCCCCGCTTCCCCACCCACGTCGTCCCCGGCGTCACCGGCATGAGCGGCTGCTGGACCCGCGCCCTGCTCCCCATGCTCCACGGCGACGACGTCCTCGCCGTCCTCCCCGGCACCCTCGACACCCCGGCCCTCCACGCCCGCCTCGCCGCCTGCGACGCCGCCGTCATCATGAAGGTCGGCCGCAACCTCCCCCGCATCCGTGCCGCCCTCGAAGCCGCCGGCATGGCCGCCCGCGCCATCCTCGTCGAGCGCGGCACCATGCCCGACGAGCGCGTCCGCCCCCTCCACGACGTCCCCGACGACGAGCGCGCCCCCTACTTCTCCCTCGTCCTCGTCCCAGGGCGGCAGCGGCCGCGATGACCCCGCAGAAGACAAGACCAGGGCTCTGCCCTGGACCCGCCAGGGCGAGCCGCCCTGGACCGGCACACACAAGCCTTAAGTTGCGCCGGGGTCTGGGGGGCGGCTCGCCCCCCAGCCTTCCCTTGCCTTGCGAACCCCAACGATGACCGGCCACCTCTCCGTCGTCGGCCTCGGCCCGGGCGGCCCTGCCCACCGCACCCCCGCCGCCGAGGCCGCGCTCTCCGCCGCCCAGGACCTTCTCGGCTACGCCCCCTACGTCGCCCGCGTCGCCGCGACCTCCGCCCAGACCGTCCACCCCACCGACAACCGCGAGGAGCTCGACCGCGCCCGCCACGCCTTGACGCTGGCCGCCTCCGGCCGCCGCGTCGCTGTCGTCTCCTCCGGCGACGCCGGCGTCTTCGCCATGGCCTCCGCCGTCTTCGAGGCCGCCGAGCACGGCCCCGCCGCCTGGCGCGCGCTCGACATCGAGGTCGTCCCCGGCATCTCCGCCCTGCTCGCCGCCGCCTCGCGCGCCGGCGCCCCCCTCGGCCACGACTTCTGCGCCCTCTCCCTGTCCGACAACCTCAAGCCCTGGCCCCTGGTCCTGCGCCGCCTCCGCGCCGCCGCCGAGGCCGGCTTCGCCCTCGCCCTCTACAACCCCACCTCCCGCGCCCGCCCCTGGCAGCTCGGCGCCGCCCTGGACCTCCTCCGCGAGATCCTCCCCGCAACGACCCCCGTCCTGTTCGTCACCGCCGCCACCCGCCCCGAAGAGCGCGTCGAGCTCGCCCGCCTGGACACCGCCGACCCCGCCTCCGCCGACATGCGCACCCTGGTCATCGTCGGCTCCGCGGACACCCGCGTGATCGAGCGCCCCAACGGCCAGGCCTGGGTCTACTCGCCACGGTCCGCGTCATGAGCGGCAAGGCAAGGCCAGGGCTCTGCCCTGGACCCGCCAGGGCGAGCCGCCCTGGACCGGCACAAACAAGCACAGGCCCAAGTCGAGGGTTTCCAAAGGGCTCGCCCTTTGGCGGGGTCCAGGGGCAGAGCCCCTGGCCTTCCTCGCTACAGACCCAGCCACCCCAGCACCCCCGCCACGTCCGCCACGCTCTCCCCGCCCGCCTCCCCGGGCCGTTCGAGCATGACCACTTCGACCCCCAGCACCCGCGCCGCCTCCAGCTTCGCCGCCGTCGCTGCCCCGCCGGAGTTCTTCGTCACGATCACCTCGATCCCGTGCGCCCGCAGCAGCGCCAGCTCCCCCTCCATGGTGAACGGCCCCCGCGCCACGACCACCACCGCCCCCGGCAGCACGCCCGCCTCCGGTGCATCGACGCTGCGCACGACATAGCTGTGCCGCGTCGCCCCGTCGGCGAACGCCCCCAGCTCCTTGCGCCCGACCGTCAGAAACACCCGCCGCGGCACCGCCCCGAGACACCGCGCCGCCGCCTCCAGGCTCGCGACCGGCACCCAGCGATCCCCCGGCCCCGCAACCCACGCCGGCCGTGCCACCCGCAAAAGCGCGACTCCCGCCATCCCCGCCGCGACCACCGCGTTGCGGCTGATCCCAACCGCATAGGGATGCGTCGCATCGACCAGCCCGTCGAACCCACCGTCGCGCAGGAACGCCGCCAGCCCCTCGGCGCCCCCGAACCCCCCGACCCGGACCGGCAGCGGCGAGGCCGCCGGCGCGCGCGTCACCCCCGCCAGCGACAGCACCGCCTCCACCCGCGCACCCCCCGCGAGCGCCCGCGCCAGCTCCGCGCCCTCCGTGGTCCCGCCCAAAATCAGCAACCGACGACAACGCACGGGCTCGCCTCGTGATGGAAGGATACGCACAGCCGGACGCCGGGGCAGGGCAGGGCGCACCGCCTGCGTGGCTGACCCTTGTCGGCGTGGGCGAGGACGGCGTCGAGGGCCTCTCCCCCGCCTCACGGGCCGCCATCGCCACCGCCAGCCTCGTTGTCGGCGGCGCCCGCCACCTCGCCCTGACCCGCCCCCTGATCCGCGCCGAAACCCTGCCGTGGCCCCACCCCATGTCCGACGCCTACCCCGCGATCCTGTCCCGCCGCGGCAAACCCGTGACCGTCCTGGCCTCCGGCGACCCGCTCTGGTTCGGCGTCGGCACCACGCTCGCCCGCCTGGTCGCCCCCCGCGAGATGCGCTGCCTGCCCGCGCCCTCCTCGATCAGCCTCGCCTGCGCCCGCCTCGGCTGGAGCGTGCAGGACACCGACGTCGTCTCCCTGTGCGGCCGCCCGACCGCGACCCTTCACCCCCGCCTGCGCCACGGCGCCCGCATCGTGGCGCTCTCCGCCGGCCCCGACACCCCCCGCGAGATCGCCGCCACGCTGACTGCGCACGGCCTTCCCAACGCCACCCTGCACGTCATGGAGGCCCTCGGCGGCCCCCGCGAGCGCATCCGTAGTACCCCCGCCCACACCTTCGCCCTCGCCGACCTCGACCCCCTCAACCTGGTCGCCATCGAGGTCAAACCCGCCGGCCTGTCCCCGACCCCCGACCTTCCCCTGACCCCCGGCCTCCCCGACTCCCTGTTCGAGCACGACGGCCAGATCACCAAGTCCGAGGTCCGCGCCGCGACCCTGGCCGCCCTCGCCCCCCGGCGCGGCGAAACCCTGTGGGACATCGGCTGCGGCTCCGGCTCCGTCGCGATCGAGTGGCTCCTCCGCGACCCCACCCTGCATGCCACCGCGCTGGACGCCCGCCCCGACCGCGCCGCCCGCGCCGCCCGCAACGCCGCCGCCCTCGGCGTCCCCCGCCTCGACGTCCGCGTCGGCGCCGCCCCCTCCGCCCTGCACGGCCTGCCCCCGCCCCACGCCATCTTCCTCGGCGGCGGCGCCACCGCCCCCGGCGTGATCGAGGCCGCCTGGTCCGCCCTCCCGCCCGGCGGCCGCCTCGTCGCCAACAGCGTCACCGTGGAAACTGACGCCGCCCTGGCCCGCGCCCGCGCCACCCTCGGCGGCACCCTGACCCGCATCGGCATCGAGCGCCTGGACCGCATCGGCACGATGCACGCCTTCCGCCCCGCCATGTCCGTGACCCAGCTCGCGGCGACGAAGCCATGAAGGGAAGCAAGGCCAAAGGCTCCGCCTCTGGACTCCGCCAAAGGCTCGCCTTTGGAAACCTGAACTCAAGTGAGGCCGGTCCAGGGGCGGCTCGCCCCTGGCGGGTCCGGGCAGAGCCCGGCCTTCCTGGCTGCCTCTCCCCATGACCGTCGTCGCCGGCATCGGCTGCCGCTCCGCGTGCCCCCCCGAGGCCCTCGTCGCCGCCGTCCGCGCCGCCGAAGCCGTATCCGGCCGCACGGCCACGGCGCTCGCTGCCCCCGACTCCCGCGCCGGCGTCGCCCGCGCCGCCGCCCGCGCCCTCGGACTGCCGCTGGCCCTCGTACCCCCCGCCGCGATGCACGCCGCACAGCCCCGCTGCGTGACCCGCTCCGCCCGCGCCCTGGCCGAAACCGGATTGGCTTCCGTCGCGGAAGGCGCGGCCTTGTCCGCCGCCGGACCCCACGCCACCCTGCTGCTGCCGAGAACAGGGCAGGGCTGGGCAACCTGCGCCCTGGCTGAATGACCCGGTCCTTCTTCCTAATAAGAGGTTTCCAAAGGCTCGCCTTTGGTGGGGTCCAGGGGCAGCGCCCCTGGCCTTCCTTCCTCACTCCGGACAGACGCCCATGACCGTCCACTTCATCGGCGCCGGCCCCGGCGCCCCCGATCTGCTGACGCTGCGCGGCCGCGACCTGCTCGCCCGCTGCCCCGTCTGCCTGCACGCCGGCTCCATCGTCCCGCGCGAGATGCTCGCTCACTGCGCCCCCGGCACCCGCCTAGTCGACACCTCCCCCCTGTCCCTCGACGAGATCGAGGCCGAGTGCGCCTCTGCCGACGCCGCCGGCCACGACGTCGCCCGCCTGCACTCCGGCGACCTCTCCCTCTACAGCGCCGTCGCCGAGCAGCTCCGCCGCCTGCACGCCCGCGGCATCGCCACCACCCTGACCCCCGGCGTCCCCGCCTTCGCCGCCGCCGCGGCGCTGCTCGGCCGCGAGCTCACCCTGCCCGCCGTGGCCCAGAGCATCGTCCTCACCCGCATGCCCGGCCGCGCCTCCGCCATGCCGGAGTCCGAGACCCTCGCCGCCTTCGCCCGCACCGGCGCCACCCTGGCGATCCACCTCGCCATCAACGCCCTGCCGCGCATCGTCGCCGAACTGCTCCCCATCCTCGGCCCCGACTGCCCGATCGCCCTCGTCGAGCGCGCCACCTGGCCCGACGAGCGCACCGTCCTCGGCACCCTCTCCGACATCGAGGCGAAACTGGCCGTATCCCCCATGGAGCGCACCGCCCTCGTCCTCGTCGGCCGCGTCCTCGACGGCCACCTCTCCCGCGAAAGCGCCCTCTACGACCCCGATTACCGCCGCAGGTTCCGGCCGGGCGGCGCGCCATGAAGAAAGCAAGGCCAGGGCTCTGCCCTGGACCGGCCTTGCTTAAGTATTGGATTCCAAAGGCGAGCCTTTGGCGGGGTTCAGGGGCAGAGCCCCTGGCCTTCCTTGTCTACCCCGTGCTCGCCAGCAGCCCGCCCTCGCGGTCGAACACCGCCACCTCCCCCCGCACGCCCCCGCCCAGCACCCCGCGCACCACCCCCGCCGCCGCCCGCGCCACCGCCTCCCCCAGCGGCCGGCCCTCCGCCTCCGCGTGCCCGAACGCCTCCAGCACCGTGTTCGCCCCCTCGATCCGCGCCGCGAGTTCCGGGCTGCCCCCCTCCGCCCGGCACAGCGCCGCCAGCCGCCCCAGATCCGCCGCCCCCCGCCGCGAGTGCAGGTCCATCCGCCCCTGCGCCAGCTTCGTCATCTTCGCGACTCCCCCCGCCACCGTGACCCGCGCCACCGGATGCGCCCGCACGTACTTCAGGAACCCCCCCGCGAAATCCCCCATGTCGATCAGCGCCCGCTCCCCGAGCCCATGCAGCCGCGCCACCCCCGCCTCCGACACGCTCCCGGTCGCCCCCGCCAGATGCGCCAGGCCCAAAGCCCGCGCCACGTCCACCCCCTGGTGGATCGAGTGGATCCAAGACGCGCACGAGTACGGCACCACCACCCCCGTCGTCCCCAGCACCGACAGCCCCCCCACGATCCCCAGCCGCGCGTTCATCGTCCCCAGAGCGATCCTCTCCCCCCCGGGGATCGCCACCTCCACCTCCACATCCGGCTCGCCCACCTCGCGCAGCGCCGCCACGATCATCCCCCGCGGCCCCGGATTGATCGCCGGCTCCCCCGGCGGCAGCGGCAGCCCCGGCAGCGTCACCGTCCCCACCCCCTCGCCGGCGACAAACCTCACCCCCGCCCCGAACGAGCGCGCCCGCACCGTGACCCGCACCAGCGCCCCATGCGTCACGTCCGGGTCGTCCCCCGCATCCTTGACCACCCCCGCCACCGCCCCGCCCGCGACGAACACCCCCTCTGCCAGCGCGAACGCCGCCCGCCCCCCCGCCGGCAGCGGGATCTCCACCACCCCCACGAACACCCCCGCGCGCAGCGCCGCGAACGCAGCCTTCGCCGCCGCCGCCGCACATGCGCCGGTCGTCCAGCCGCGACGGAGTTCGCCCTGTTCCACGCCCCACGATATGGACCCGCTGCGGACGAGGGCAAAGCCAGCAAGCCTGGGCTCTGCCCAGACCCGCCAGGGGCGAGCCGCCCCTGGACCGGCCTTCCTTAAGTCCAGCCTTCCAAAGGCTCGCCTTTGGCGGGGTCCCCGCCTTCAAGCATGGAGGGCAGAGCCCCTGGCCTTCCTTCCTGCAGGGCAGACGGCATGACCCCCGCCCTGATCGTCGCCGCCCCCCGCTCCGGCTCCGGCAAGACCACCGTGACGCTCGCCCTCGTCGCCGCGCTGCGCGCCCGCGGCCTCCACGTGCGCGTGGCAAAATCCGGCCCCGACTACATCGACCCCGCCTTCCACGAGCGCGCCTCCGCCTCCCCCTGCATCAACCTTGACACCTGGGCCATGCCCCCCGCTCTGCTCGCCGCCCTCCTGCACGAAGCCCCTGGCGCACCGCCCGACCTCCTCGTCATCGAGGCCTCCATGGGCCTGTTCGACGGCGCCGGCCCCACCCCCGGCCGCACCGGCGCCGCCGCCGACCTGGCCGCCCGCTTCGCCCTCCCCGTGCTCCTCGTGCTCGACGTCTCCGGCCAGTCCCAGTCCGCCGGCGCCACCGCCCGCGGCTTCGCGACCCATGACCCCGCCGTCCGCGTCGCGGGCTGCGTCCTGAACCGCGTCGCCAGCCCCCGCCACCTCGCCGGCGCCGGCGCCGCGGTCGAGGCCGCCGGCCTCCCCCTCCTCGGAGCCCTCCCGCGCGACCCCGCCATCGCCCTGCCCGAACGCCACCTCGGCCTCGTCCAGGCCAGCGAGCACGCCACCCTGGCCGACCTCCTCGCCCGCCTCGCCGCCCTCGCCGAGTCCCGCCTGAACCTCGACGCCATCCTCGCCCTGGCCCGCCCCCCCGCAACCGCCGCGATGCCTTCGCCCACCCCCGGCCTCCTCCCCCCGCCCGGCCAGCGCATCGCCCTCGCCTGGGACGCCGCCTTCACCTTCGCCTACCCCCACATGCTCGCCGGCTGGCGCACCGCCGGCGCCGAACTCTCCCGCTTCTCCCCCCTGGCCGACGAAGCCCCCCCGGACCACTGCGACTCCTGCTGGCTCCCCGGCGGCTACCCCGAGCTGCACGCCCCCGCCCTCGCCGCCGCCACGACCTTCCGCACCGCCCTGGCCCGCTTCGCCCGAACCCGCTCCGTCCACGGCGAGTGCGGCGGCTACATGGTCCTCGGCCAGGCCCTGACCGATGCCAACGGCCACCGCCACGCCATGACCGGCCTCCTCTCCCACGAAACCTCCTACGCCGCCCGCCGCATGCATCTCGGCTACCGCGAGGCCACCCTCCTGCACGACTCCCCCATCGGCCGCGCCGGCCAAACCCTGCGCGGCCACGAGTTCCACTACGCCACCGCCAGCCACGAGTCCGACCCCCCGCTCGCCACCCTGCGCGACGCCAACGGCGAGTCCCTCGGCCCCGCCGGCGCCCGCCGCGGCCTGGCCACCGGCACCTGGTTCCACGCCATCGCCCTGCAGGACCCCTGACATGCCCGGAACGCCCATGCCCGAGACGCCCATGCCCGACGCCCCCGCGACCCTGTCCGCCCTGCGCGCCCTCTGCACCACGCTCCCCCCCGGCGACCCCTCCGCCGAGGCCGCCGTCCTCGCCCGTCAGGCCACGCTGACGAAACCCCCCGGCAGCCTCGGCCGCCTCGAATCCCTCGTCGCCTGGCTCGCCCGCTGGCAGGGCAGGGCGACCCCCCGCCTGGACCGCGTCGACATCCTCGTCTTCGCCGCCAACCACGGCGTCACCGCCCACGCCGTCTCGCCCTACCCGCCGGAGGTCACCGCCGCGATGGTCGCCAACTTCGCCGCGGGCGGCGCCGCCATCAGCCAGCTCGCCCGCACCGCCGGCGCCCGCCTCGCCGTCCACCCGCTCCAGCTCGACCGCCCCTGCGCCGACATCACCCTCGCCCCCGCCCTCGACACGACGGAGTTCCTCGACGCCGTCGCCACCGGCTGGACCGCCGTTCCCGCATCCTGCGACCTGCTCTGCCTCGGCGAGATGGGCATCGGCAACACCACCCCCGCCGCCGCCCTCTCCGCCGCGCTGCTCGGCGGCCCCGCCTCCGCCTGGACCGGCCGCGGCACCGGCGTCGACGACGCCGGCCTCGCCCGCAAGACCTCCGCCGTCGCCGCCGCCCTCGCCCG
>CAXSFE010000061.1:0-21777 GCA_964236585.1 uncultured Acetobacteraceae bacterium | reverse complement strand
TCCCCGCCGGGCAGCCGCGCCGCCCCCTGGCCGGGCCCGGGCCACGGCGTCCCGGGCCGCAGCACCCCGGCCGTCCTGCCCCCCACACGCCAAGGGTTCGGCACGCCCATCCTGTGCAGCAGCCACGCCTCGCGCAGCTCCATGCGCCGCGCCTCGCCGGCGCCGTGGTGGTCGTGGCCGCGCAGGTGGAGCGCCCCGTGCAGCACCAGATGCGCCAGGTGGTGCGCCGGCCGCCGCCCGGCCGCCCCCGCCTCGCGCCGCACCACGCCGAGCGCCAGCACGATGTCGCCGCCCGCCCCCGCCTTGCCCGCCCCCGCCTCGTCCGCCCCGGACCCGAAGGTCAGCACGTTGGTCGCGTGGTTCTCCCCGCGATGCCGCGCGTTAAGCCTCTGTACCGCCCGGTCCGTGGTCAGCAGCACGCTGCCCGCACCCCCGCCCAGCCGCGCCGCGCGCGCCACGACCCGCCCGCTCCCCCGCACCAGCGCATGCCACCGCCGGTCCGCCACGATCACCTCGGGCACGTTCACTCCAAGGACGGGCACCCCCGCCCCGGCCTTCCGCGGCAGAGGTTCGAGCGGATCGCTGCCCGGGACAACCCGCACCCCGCGCCCCTCCGGCCCAGCCGCGGTCCCGATCCCCGACCCCGCCGACGCGGGGCCGAGACTACTTCGTGGTTCCATCTTCATCCGTTCCGGGGCGTTGCGTTCCAGCCTGGGGCGGCGCCACCCGCCCGCGCCCGCCCGCCTGCCCGTGCCCACCCGCCTCGCGGGCAAAACCGTTCGCCGCCCGGCTATCGCGCTCGGCGACGCTGCGCTGGTCATAGGCGTCCACGATCCGCGCCACCAGCGGATGGCGCACCACGTCGCGCGACGTGAACCGCGTGACCCCGATGCCAGCGACCCCCTCCAGCGTGTCGATCGCGTCGCGCAGCCCCGACGGCATCCCGGACGGCAGGTCCACCTGGCTCAGGTCGCCGGTGATCACCATGCGCGTGCCCTCGCCCATGCGGGTCAGCACCATCTTCATCTGCGCCGGCGTGGTGTTCTGCGCCTCGTCGAGGATCACGAACGCATGGCTCAGCGTGCGCCCGCGCATGAACGCCAGCGGCGCCACCTCGATCTCGCCCGTGCCCATGCGCCGGATCACCTGCTCGCCCGGCATCATGTCGTGCAACGCGTCGTACAGCGGCCGCAGGTAGGGGTCGACCTTCTCCTTCATGTCGCCCGGCAGGAAGCCGAGCCGCTCGCCCGCCTCCACCGCCGGCCGCGACAGCACGATCCGGTCCACCTGGTTGGACTGCAGCATCGCCACCGCCTGCGCCACCGCGAGATAGGTCTTGCCCGTCCCCGCCGGCCCAAGCGCGAACACCATCTCGTGGCGCGCCAGCATGTCCATGTACGACGTCTGCCCCGGCGAGCGCGGCCCCACCGCGCCCCGCTTGGTGCGGATCGCCGGCAGATCCGACAGCGGCAGCCTCGGGTCCGCCTCCCCCGACGCCATGCCCGCCCGCCCGCCCCGCAGGTCGCGCGCCCCGTCCCGCCCCCCGTCCCGCCCACCATCGCGGCTGCCGCGGGACGCCCCGGTCATCTGTCCCATCCCCGCCTGTCCCATCCCCGCCTGCCCCATGCCCTTCTGCGCCACGCCCCTCTGCCCCAGCCCGACCTGCGACCGCACGTCGCCGGCCATGGCCTGCACGGCGCCCGCCTGCGGCAGCACGACGTGCAGCGCCGGCACCCCGGCCGGCTCGCTGAGCCGGATCACCGCGTCGATGTCGCCGAGCCGGATGCTCTCGCCCCGCTCCAGCCGCCGGTACAACCCGCCCAGCGCCGACTGCGCCAGCTCGACCCGGTCCGCGTCCCCCGAGATCGCCACCCGGTTGCCCCGGCACGCCAGCCGCACGCCGAGCCCCTGCTCCAGCCGCACCAGGTGCCGGTCATGGTCGCCGAGCAACAGCGACAGCAGGGCGTTGTCGTCGAACTGCAGCGTGACTGCCCGCCCGGTCCCCGCCGCCGGCAGGCCCGCCAGCGGCAGCGCCGCCACGGGAAGCAGCACCGCCGCGGGGAGCCCCGCCACCGGAAGCCCCGGCGCGTCGGGCATCACCGCGGGGACGGGGAGGGGGGCCGCGCCCGGACCCGCGAGGGGCTGGGGGGGGGTGGCGTCGGGCTGGTTGATCAAGCGCAGGCTCTCTCCTGGTTGGCGACGACGGGGTCCGCGGCGTGTCCGTCGGTCGAGGCCTCTGCCCCGACCGGGTGTCCCAGCAACGAGTTGGGGTGCCCCACGGCGATCTGCACCTCCACCACCCGCCCGACGAGCGACATCGGCCCCTCGAGATGCACCGGCTGCAGGTACGGCGAGCGCCCCGACACCTGCCCCGGATGGCGCCCCGCCCCCGTGAACAGCACCGGCAGCGTCCTGCCGGCGCAGGCCGCGTTGAACCCCGCCTGCTGCGCCCGCAGCAGCGTCTGCAGCGACTGCAGCCGCTCGTCGCGCACCGCCTCCGGCACCTGCCTCGGCGCGCCCGCCGCCGGCGTCCCCGGCCTGGCCGAGTACTTGAAGGAGAACGCCTGCGCGAACCCCACCGCCTCGACCAGCCGCAGCGTCGCCGCATGGTCCGCATCCGTCTCGCCGGGATGCCCCACGATGAAGTCCGACGACAGCGCGAGGTCCGGCCGCGCCGCCCGCAACCTGTCCACCAGCCGCAGGTAGTCCGCCGCCGTGTGCCGCCGGTTCATCGCTGCCAGCACCGTGTCCGACCCCGACTGCACCGGCAGGTGCAGGAACGGCATCAGCTGCGGCAGGTCCCTGTGCGCCTCGACCAGGCAGTCCCCGCGCGCCGCGTCGCCCTGCGCCATGTCGCGCGGGTGCGACGTCGTGTAGCGCAGCCGCGCCAGCCCCGCGATCTCGGCCAGCGCCCGCAGCAGCCGCGCCAGCCCCCACGTCCCCCCCTCGGGCGCCTCGCCGTGGTACGCGTTGACGTTCTGCCCGAGCAGCGTGATCTCGCGCGTCCCCTGCGCCACCAGCCGCCGCGCCTCCGCCAGTACCGACGCCGCCGGCCGGCTCGCCTCCGCCCCGCGCGTGTACGGCACCACGCAGAACGAGCAGAACTTGTCGCACCCCTCCTGCACCGTCAGGAACGCCGTGATCCCCTGCGGCGCCGCCGTGTCCGGCAGGAAGTCGAACTTCTGCTCCGCCGGGAAATCCGTCTCCACCACGGCACCCGCCGCCCGCGTCGCCCGCGCCACCATCTCCGGCAGCCGGTGGTAGGTCTGCGGCCCGAGCACGATGTCCACGAACGGCGCCCGCGCCAGGATCTCCGACCCCTCCGCCTGCGCCACGCACCCCGCCACCGCGAG
The DNA here is from genome assembly GCA_964236585.1 of uncultured Acetobacteraceae bacterium. GTDB lineage: Bacteria > Pseudomonadota > Alphaproteobacteria > Acetobacterales > Acetobacteraceae > CAXSEF01. The sequence goes on along the minus strand of CAXSFE010000061.1, from coordinate 18,424 downwards.
GATGGTGCCCATCCCCCGCTCCGCCCGCGCCTGCTTGACCAGACGCAGCCGCCCCAGCTCGGAGAACACCTTCTCCGCCGCGCGGTCCCGGATGTGGCAGGTGTTGAGCACGATCATGTCCGCGTCGTCCGGCCCGTCCGCCGGCCCGTATCCCACCGGCGCCAGCACGTCCGCCATCCGCAGGCTGTCGTACACGTTCATCTGGCAGCCCCAGGTGATGACGTGCAGCCGCCGGCGGCCCCGGCGCGCATCAGCCAGGCCGGCAGCAGGATCGGCAATCGGAGCGGTCATCGGCGCGGTGTCCCGGGCCCGCCCGGAACAGCCCGGCGGGAGCGGGAGGAATCGGGACGGCCCGGGAGCGAGTCAACCCTGGAGACGGCGTGCCGCAGCGGCGCTGGTCCTGTGCCTGGAACAGCCGAGTGTCGCAGGACGCACCCACACCGTGTCAAGTGATTCGCCGAAGCAAGCAAGGCCGGGCTCTGCCCGGACCCGCAAAGGGTCCGAGGACCCTTTGATCCCGTGACTTAAAGGAAGGTTTCTCAAGGCGACTGTTTCAAGCGAAGCCCAAAGGTGACGCTGCCCACGTGTCAGTCGCTTCCGACTTTCACGCCCTCTTGTATCCCCCATTGAGGCTTCGGCCCGTCGCGCATCAAGCGTGTGATTGGGACAGCTGAGGGTTTCTCAGGATATTACCCATAAAGGACCTACCTTTCACCGGCGTTTGTTCCGGCACTTTTACTTTAGAGTACTTTAGAAAAACAACTAGGCTTTTTTGATGCGACCCAGATAAGGTTATACTCGTAAATCTAAACCTTGGGCGCATCCTTGTTTGCATCAGTTGCTTGGCGCCGTAGCCTCATTGCTTCGCGCCGCCATTCTTGCTGAACATACCTACTAACACCAGCATGCTCAGGTGTGGTAAAAGCTCTATCTAAACCAGAGCTAGGATCAAACAGAAAGTAAAAGCTATTGGCAATAACTCTAAGTTTGTTTAAAGTATCTATGCTGATATCATACCCAACAATCTTACCTTGCCAAGTAGTAATAAAACGAGATCCTCTAGTTTCTGTAATAAGATTACCAGGAGAAGCTATAATAGAAGGGGACTCGTAATCATCTTTAGTGACATGCCTAGACATTTCATCGCCCAGAATGTCACCTTCATGAGTGACAGCGTTGCGGCAATTTTTCCAGTCTGGAAAATCTCGTTCAAACTCACCCCAAAGAGCCTCTAAGTCACTAAGCTCGATCTCAAGATGTAGAGTTGGGCAAAGCTTAAAAAATCTAATACAAGCTTTCATCGCTTTCGCAAAATAGTACAATTTTATTGCGCCATCCGTAGTAGCAATTTTATTCCACGCAGATGCCTTATACAACAGAGATTTCTGGTCTTTAATCTCACTGATTTCAGGAATATGACCTATGGATGGAGAGTCAGTCTTACCATCTTCAAAACTCTGTCGTGCTTGTCTCTTTTTCTCTGCTCTTGCAGAACTGAACATTTGGAGATTGTGGAATGCTAATGAACCATCATGAGCAGTCTGGTCAAATAGAGCCAAAGAGTATTCAAACTCACCTATTGTAATAGCTAATCTTTGCAGATTTATCATTAATCTACTGGCATTTTTTCTCTCCAAAGGGTTCTGGCCAACCAAAACAAGTGGTGCTCGATGTTTAATTTCCATAATGTCTCCTACTTATAGATTACCGTTTTACACTAAGGGACAAGTTAATATTACCTTCCTCATAAGTATGAATATGTAATTTATTTTCTCCAAAGCCATTAAAATAATCTCATTTAATAATTGCGTCTCAATGAAAGCTGGGTTCCATCTCGATTTTGATGATGGGATTGGATGGTTCGCTGGATACCAATATTGCCCCTGGCATTGCCTGCCCTACCCCGGCTCCCGGTTCTGCCGCAGCCGCGCCGCGCCCTCCGCGACCTGCGCCCACGCCGCCTGCGCCAGCACCTTGCGCGACGCGAACGCCGCGGGGTCCATCGGCGGGTGCAGCCACACGGTCGCCCGCATCCCCCGGCACTGCAGCAGCCGCCACGCGTGCGGCGCCAGCTCCATGCCGCCGTACCACGCGAACAGCGCCCGCCCCGCCCGCCCCACCGGCAGCCCGCCCAGCCGGTCGTACACCACCGACACCGGCTGCACGAGCGGCCCCGCCGTGCCCGCCTGCCCCGCGCCGACCGCCGCGAAGAACGCCGAGTGGAACGGCAGCACCCGCGTGCCGTCCGAGCTGGTGCCCTCGGGGAACAGCAGCAGGTTGTCGCCCGCCGCCAGCCGCCCCAGCAGGTCGTCGCGCTCCCGCCCGGTCCGCGCCCGCGTGCGGCTGACGAACACCGTGCGCCCCAGCCGCGCCACGGTGCCGATCCCCGGCCAGCGCGCCACGTCCGCCTTGGACACGAAGCACGCCTCCAGCCGTCCGCCGAGCACCGGGATGTCGAGCCACGAGCTGTGATTCGCCGCGAACACCACTGCCCGCCCGGACGGACGCGCCACCTCGCCGACGACGCGCACCTCCATGCCCACGAGCCGCGCGACCACCGCCCAGAACACCCGCGCGAACACGACCTTCCCGCGCCCCGGCAGCAGCAGCAGCACCGCCTGCACCGCGGCCGACGCGAGCGTCCACGCCACCAGCAGCGCCAGCCGCAGCCCCGCCTGCACCGGCCGCGTCGTGGCGCGCAGCGGCGCCGCCGCGTCGTGGCCGGGCGCATGGCCGAGACAGGGCGCGGCCACCAGGCGCGGCCGGCCCGGCGGTTCGCCGAGGCTGGCGTTGACGGGCGCGACCGGCGTGCGCGAACGGCCTCCTGGATCCTGCATTGCTGATCTGTAACGCCGTGCGCCGCCGGCGGCAACGCCGGCGGCGCACGCAGATTTGGGGAAGCGCGGGGACCCGCGATGGGCTACCAGACCCGCAATGGACCGCCAGGCACCGACCCGGAGCCCCGCCCGCGCCAGCCCGCCGGGTCCGACTCCTCGGCAGCCGCCGGGCAGGGCCGTGGGAACACGCCTCCTGCCCGCTCCGTCGCTCCTCGCCCTGGCCCTCCTCCCGGCCCTGGCGGCGCTCCCCGCGCACGCCGCCGACCCCCAGCCCTACACCGTGACCTTCGCGAAAACCGGCAACGCCGCGCTGGACGCAGCGATCGTCGGCTCCTCGCAGCTGCAGTCCCTGCGCACGGTCGCCCCGGTCGGCCCGTTCGCCCTGACCGCGCGCGCCCGCGCCGACGTCGGCCGCCTGACCACCGCGCTGGAAAGCTTCGGCTTCTACGGCGCCACGCTGGCGATCCGCATCGACGGCCTGCCCGCAGACGACCCCGCCCTGCCCGAGCGCCTCGCGGCCCTGCCCGCCGGCAGGCCCGTCGCGGTGGCCGTGGGCGTGGACACCGGCCCGCTGTTCCACCTCGGCGCGGTGACGCTGAAGGGCGAGGCCCCCACACGCGCCCGCGACGCCCTGAAGCTCCACCCCGGCGACCCCGCCGTCGCGTCGGACGTGCTCGCCGCCCGCGACCGCGTGCTGACCGCGCTGCAGGAGGACGGCCACGCCCTGGCCAAGGTCACCCCCCCGGTCGCGTTCCTGCACCCCGACACGCGCACCCTCTCGGTCGACTACACCGTGGACGAGGGCCCGCGCGTCGACATCGGCCCGATCGCGCTCGACGGCCTGGGCCGCGTCAACGAGTCCTTCGTGCGCCGCCGCCTCCTCGTCCACCCCGGCGAGCTCTACCAGCCGAGCAGGATCGAGGCCGCCCGCACCGACCTCGCCGCCACCGGCGTCTTCTCCGGCGTGCAGGTCCGCGCCGCCCCCGCGCTCGACCCCGCCGGCCGCCTGCCGCTGACCTTCGACCTGCAGGAGCGCCCGCGCCACGCCGTCGGCCTGGAGGTCGGCTACTCCACCGACCTCGGCATCGAGGTCACCGCGAGCTGGTCCGACCGCAACCTGTTCGGCAACGCCGAGCAGCTCAACCTGTCGGCCACCGCGACCGGGGGCGGCTCCGCCGTCAAGGGCCTCGCCTACGACGCCAAGGCCCAGCTCCTCAAGCCCGACTACTTCCGCCGCGACCAGACCGGCGAGCTCGACCTCGAGGCCCTCAAGCAGAACCTGATCTCCTACAACCAGACCGCCGTGATCGCCTCCGGCGCCCTGCGCCGCAAGTTCTCCGCCGTGTGGACCGGCAGCGTCGGCCTGCGCGCCGAGCAGGAGCAGATCACCCAGGTCGGCGCCACCACCGACTACACCCTGGTCGGCGTGCCCGTCTCCGCGCAGTTCGACATGACCGGCCTCGCCGACCCCCTGCTCGACCCCACCCACGGCGTGCGCGGCGCGCTCACCGCCACTCCCACCGAGAGCCTCGCCGGCACCCAGCAGTTCTTCGCGATCCTGCAGGCCAGCGGCTCCACCTACCTCGACCTTACCCGCATCGGCCTGGCAAAACCCGGCCGCAGCGTCATCGCCCTGCGCGCGCTCGTCGGCACCATCCAGGGCGCCGCCAGCCAGTTCTCGCTCCCCCCCGACCAGCGCTTCTACGGCGGCGGCTCGGCCACCGTGCGCGGCTACCAGTTCCAGGGCGTCAGCCCCTACTTCCCCCGCACCACCGTGCCCACCGGCGGCGCCGCCATCGACGCCGGCACCGTCGAGCTGCGCCAGCGCATCGTTGGCAACATCGGCGCCGTCGGCTTCATCGACGCCGGCCAGGTCAGCGCCACCCCCGCCCCGTTCGGCGGCACCCTGCGCGTCGGCGCCGGCCTCGGCGCGCGCTACTACACCGCGATCGGCCCGATCCGCCTCGACATCGCCGTCCCCCTCAACAAGCCCCCCGGCGGCGACAGCTTCGAGCTGTACATCGGCCTGGGGCAGGCGTTCTGATGCCTCGCGCGCCAAGGCAGAAAGCAAGCGTGTTCTTTCTTGAAAGAAAGAACCAAAGAACTTCTGCCCATTGGGCCTCAGGCCAACCCGCGCCCCCGGAGCCTTACGGAGAAAGTCTTTTTGCTTCTTTCTCTTCAGAAAAAGAAGACTCTTTCTTCCCTGCCCGCGACCAGGCCCCGCCCCCATGACGCCCGCCCCCCGCCGCCTCCTGCGCGCCGCCGCCTGGACCCTCGCCGTCCTGCTGGCGATCCCTGTCCTGGTGCTCGCCACCATCCTCCTCGCCGCCAACACCGACCCCGGCCGCCGCCTGATCGAGCGCGAGGCCGCCTCGCTGACCGGCGGCACCGTGGTCCTCCAGGGCCTGTCCGGCCGCTTCCCCGACCGCCTGCGCCTCGCCCACGCCGAGCTGCACGACGCGGACGGCACGTGGGTCAGCCTGGACCGCCTCGCGCTCGACTGGTCGCCGCTCCGCCTGATCTCGCGCGACGCCTTCATCGACCGCCTCGACGTCGACGCCCTGCGCCTGGACCGCCTGCCCGCGCCCTCGCCCGCCAAGCCCGACGAGGCGAAGAAATCCGGCTCCTTCACCCTCCCCGTGCGCGTCGACGTCCAGACGCTGCACGTCCTGCGCCTCACCCTCGGCCAGCCCGTCGCCGGCGTCGCCGCGGTCGCCGAGGTCTCGGGCGCCGCCCACCTGGCCTCCCTGAGCGAAGGCGACGGCTCGGTCAGCGTCACCCGTATCGACACCCCCGGCACCTACAGGGCCAGCGGCCGCATCGGCCCCAACTCCCTCCAGGCCACCCTCGACGCCGCCGAGCCCCCCGGCGGCCTCGCCTCCACCGTGGCGCACCTCCCCGACCTCGGCGCGCTCACCCTGCACGCCGGCCTCGACGGCCCCCGCACCGCCGAGGCCACGACCCTGTCCCTGCAGGCCGGCGACCTGCGCGCCGACGCCCACGGCACCCTCGACCTCGCGAACCGCAGCGCCGACATCGAGCTCGCCGCCACCGCCCCCGCGATGACCCCCGCCCCCGGCGTCTCCTGGCACGGCGTGTCGCTGCAGGCCCACACCCGCGGCCCGTTCACCGCCCCCGACGCCACCGGCCACCTCGACATCGACGCCCTGGCCGCCGGCGGCGCCACCCTGGACCGCCTGCTCGCCGACGTCTCCGGCACCCTCGGCCGCGTCGCCCTCAAGTCCAGCGCCGCCGGCCTGCGCATCCCCGGCCCGAAGCCCGACCTCCTCGCCGCAGCGCCCCTGCTCCTCGCCGCCGACGTCCGCCTCGACGACCCCGCCCGCCCGGTCGCCTTCACCCTGTCCCACCCCCTGCTCGCGGCCAACGGCACCGCGCGCACCGCCGGCGACCTCTCCGCCGCGGTGCACCTGGCGCTCCCGTCCCTCGCCCCCTTCGCAGCCGCCGCCAGCATCGACCTCCAGGGCCGCGCCGCCCTCGACGCCACCGTGTCGCGTCCCGCCGCCGCCGGACAAACCGCCCTCCCGATGCGCGTCGGCCTCGACGGCACCGTGGCGATCACCGGCGGCCTGTCCCCCGTGCCCGCGCTGATCGGCGACGGGGCAAAACTCTCCGTCGCCGCCACGCTCGACGGCGCCGACATCACGCTCGACCACGCGACGATCGACGGCCGCGCCCTGCACGTCACGGCCAACGGCACCGACCGCGCCAGCGTGCTCGACCTGGGCTGGACCGTGGCCCTGCCCGAGCTGGCGGCGCTCACCCCCAAGCTGTCCGGCGACGTTGCCGCCAAGGGCCACGTGTCGGGCCCCCTGCCGGGCTCGCCGCCCGCCGCCACGCCGCCCGCCGACCCCGCCGCGCCGTCACCCGCCCCCGGCCTCGCCGTCACCGCCACCGCCGACGGCACCCTCGGCGCCCAAGGCATCCCCCGCGGCCCCGTCCACCTCTCCGTCGACGCCCACGGCCTGCCCGCCGCCCCCGACGCCACGATCACCGCCTCCGGCCGCTTCGACGGCGCCCCCATCGCCCTCGACCTCGCCGCGAAGAAAAGCCCCGACGGCACCCTCCACGCCACCCTGCGCCGCGCCGAGTGGAAGAGCGCCCAGGCCACCGCCGACCTCGCCCTGGCCCCCGGCGCAAAGCTCCCCACCGGCAGCCTCGACCTGCGCATGACCCGCCTCGCCGACCTGGAGCCGGTCCTCCACCAGCCCGTCCGCGGCGCGCTCACCGCCAAGATCGACATGCTCCCCGGCACCGCCTCGCCGCAGGCCCGCATCGACCTCCAGGCCCGCGACCTCGCCCTCGGCCCCAACGGCGCCGCCCGCCTCTCCCTCGCCGGCCACGTCGAGAACCCCTCCGCCAGCCCCACCCTAGCCCTCAAGCTCGACGCCGCCGGCCTCCAGGCCGGCGCGATCACCGGCACCGCCCAGCTCGACGCCACCGGCCCCCAGGACGCCCTCGCCCTGCGCCTCGCCACCACGCTCCACAACGTCGCCGGCGGCGACGCCCAGGCCCAGGCGCAGGCCCTCCTCGACCTCCCCGCCAAAACCGTGACGCTGCGCACCCTCGCCGCCACCGCCAAGGGCGAGCAGCTCCGCCTCCTCGCCCCCGCGAAACTGACCTTCGCGCCCACCGTCGCCGTGGACCGCCTCCGCCTCGCCCTCGGCGACGCCACCCTCGACCTCGCCGGCCGCCTGAGCCCCACGCTCGACCTCACCGCCACCGCCCGCAACATCACCCCCGCCCTGGCACACCCCTTCGCCCCCACGCTCGACGCCCAGGGCCGCATCGACGCCGACGCCCGCCTCGCCGGCACCCCCGCAGCCCCCACCGGCACCATCAAGCTGGCCGCCACCGGAATGCGCCTGCGCACCGGCCCCGCCGCCAGCCTCCCCCCCGCCACCCTCTCCGCCACCGCCCAGCTCGCCGGCACCGCCGCCCGCGTGGACGCCCGCCTCGACGCCGGCCCCAGGGTCCGCCTCGCCGTCACCGGCCAGGCCCCCCTCGGCGCCGGCCCCCTGGCCCTCGCCGCCCGCGGCACCGTCGACCTCGCCGTCGCCGACCCGATCCTGACCGCCGGCGGCCGCCGCGCCCTCGGCCAGCTCACCCTCGACACCACCGTCGCCGGCACCGCCGCAGCCCCCCGCCTCGCCGGCACCATCCGCCTCGACCGCGGCGAGGTGCAGGACTTCGCCCAGGGCCTGCACCTGACCGACGTCACCGCGCTGATCGAGGCCGCCGGCGACACCCTCCACCTCGCCAGCCTCTCCGCCAGGGCAGGGCAGGGCACCATCACCGCCAGCGGCACCGTCGGCATCCTCGCCCCCGGCCTGCCCGTCGACCTGCGCATCCGCGCCGACAACGCCCGCCCCCTCTCCTCCGACCTCCTCACCGCCGTCCTCGACGCCGACCTCTACCTCCGCGGCCAGGCCGCCACCCGCCTCGACGCCGGCGGCACCATCACCATCCGCTCCGCCTCCATCAACGTCCCCTCCAGCCTCCCCACCAGCGTGGCAAAACTCGACGTCATCCGCCCGGGCGACAAACCCCCCGCCCCCTCCGGCCCCGCCCTCCTCGTCGGCCTCGACCTCACCGCCGACGCCCCCGGCCAGGTCTTCGTCCGCGGCCACGGCCTCGACGCCGAACTGGGCGGCAAGCTCCACGTCGGCGGCACCTCCGCCGCCCCCCAGGTCTCCGGCGGCTTCGACCTGCGCCGCGGCTCCTTCTCGCTCGCCGGCACCACGCTCAACTTCTCCCGCGGCCGCGTCGGCTTCGACGGCACCGGCGTGAACAACCGCATCGACCCCACGCTGGACTTCGAGGCCGACAGCACCGCCGGCAACGTCACCGCCATGCTCAAGGTCGGCGGCTACGCGGACGCCCCGAAGATCAGCCTGAGCTCCAACCCCGAGCTCCCCCAGGACGAGGTCCTCGCCCGCCTCCTCTTCGGCCAGAGCCTCAAGCAGCTCAGCCCCTTCCAGATCGCCGCCATCGCCGGGGCGCTGGCCGACCTGTCCGGCGTCGGCGGCGGCGTCGACCCCCTCTCGCGCGTGCGCAAGGGCCTCGGCCTCGACCGCCTCTCGCTGGGCAGCGCCACCTCCGGCAACGGCGCCAGCGTCGAAGCCGGCCGCTACGTGGCAAAAGGCGTCTACGTCGGCGCCAAGCAGGGCACCAGCGGCGGCACCCAGGCCCAGGTCCAGGTCGACCTCACCCGCCGCCTCAAGCTCCAGACCACCATCGGCACCGGCGGCGGCACGCCGGCCACCGGCATCACCCCCGACAACGACCCGGGCAGCAGCGTCGGGCTCAAGTACCAGTTCGAGTACTGAGGCCAGGCAGGGTTGAGGCTCTGCCTCAAACTCCGCCCCTGCTTGAAGAAAGGGGCGAGCCGCCCTGGACCGGCCTCCCTCAAGAGGTGCCTCCAACCGGCGCCGGAATGGTCCGCCTGGCTCGAAACACGCCTGTCCTGCGTCGTGCCTTGCATCAGGCCGGGCCGCCCTGGTCCCCCCGGGTCGCCGGTCGGCCCGGCTGCAGCCGGGCCTGCCGCCACTCCGGCACGATCGCGAGCAGCGCGATCGCTCGACGAGCGATCCATGCACCCGGTCCCGCTGTTCGCAGCCGGCTCGACGGCCTCCACAGGGCGACGTTCGTCTCAGGGGGTGCCTCTGGCTCGGCGGCTGGCGGCCTGAGCTACGTCAGGGTTGATTGGACACCGGCGATGGAGTGTCGGCTTTGTTCCGACTCTCGGAAGCCTTGCACATCTTGCAGTCGAATTCCGACAGGCCACAGAACATCAATACGCCCCTCCGCCGTGCTCACACAGTCAATGCCAGCTTTCCTTCAGGAAAAAGAGGCAAAACATGCTCCTGTATCAGTTCAAGATGGGCACGAACCCGCGAAGGGTCATCATATATCTGTCGGAAAAGGGTCTTGAGATACCGCGGTATGAAGTAGACTATGTCAACATGGAGCACAGGTCGCCAGAGTACCTGAAGATGAACCCGTCCGGGCGCGCACCGACACTCATGACCGATGGAGGCATCGCGCTTTCAGAATCCGCGGCGATCATCGAGTACCTCGAGGAGCTGTACCCACAGGACCCCATGATCGGGGTGGAAGCGGTGCCACGCGCCAAGGTGCGCGCGCTGGAACGCGTCGGGAACGACCTGATCGTTCGATGCCAGGTGTGGCTCTGGAACCTGACAAGCGCGTTCCCCGCGAAGGAGCCAAATCCTGACCTGGCTGTCGCAGACAAGGCCTACAGGTACGTGTCGGAACTCCTGGGCATCCTCGAGGACGCCATTGGCGACCACGAATTCCTGGCCGGCGACCGGCCAACCATTGCGGACTTCACCAGCTTCGCGATCTTCCAGACTGCGCGCGAACGCTTCGATCAGCCTCTGGGCGGCCATCACCCCCGTCTCGATGCCTGGTACAAGGGCTTCCGCACCCGGCCCAGCGCCGATTACTGAAAAGTGACTTCGTAGTCCGCCCGGGCCGCATCTCGCTCATGCCTGCGTCCTCACCCATCGGCATCAGCACTGGCCACGCATCCTGCCCGAGCAGCCAGTTGGATTCGATCTGGCGCACGACTCCGCTCCCCGTCTCACCATCCCGTCCGGCAACGGCCACCCTTCCCGGGAAAGCCAGAGCCGGCACGTGAAGGCTCGCCCTGGAGGGCATCATGAATCCCACAGCAGCTCCGTGCCCGGAAAGAACAGCAAGAACCTTCTTTTTCTGAAGAAAAAGAAGCAAAAAGACTTTGCCCATGAGGCCCTGGCCACGCGGGCCGCCCTGAACCCAACGGGAAAAGTTCTTTGGTTCTTTCTTTCAAGAAAGAACGTGCTTTCTTCCTGCCGCGAGGCCCGAAGTCGGGCTTGCAGGTTCACGACACCCTCTGGAAAACCGGGTCGGCCACGGGGGGGCGGGTCGAGGCTTTTCCGTCATGCGTCAGGTGCGACAAACCGGCTGAACAGATCGGCCACGCTTCCGGGCGCGGTGTCGCCGAAGAACAGCGCGAGGTTCCGTGCCGACATGCGCGCGACGTCCCGGCTTCGCGGGAACAGGGCCCCCTCGTACGCGGCCAGGGCAGCGTCCGGGTCGGCGGGGCTGGCGACGATCGACCGGCCGAGTTCCGCGCCGTCGTACAGGGCGAGGTTGGCTCCCTCGCCCGCGAACGGGGACATGAGGTGCGCCGCGTCGCCGACCAGGGTCACGCCGGCTTGTCGAGGCCACGCATGCCCGACCGGCAGCGCGTGGATGGGACGCAGCACCGGATCGGCGATGCTGCCCGTGATGAGGCCCGTGAGATGCGGCGCCCAGCCGGCGAACCGCTCCGCGACGAGGGCCAGCCCGGCGCGAGCATCGCTGAAGTCGATGGACCGGACCCACGCCTCCGGCCCGTTCAGCGCCACGTAGCCCGCGACGCTGCCGTCGGCGTTGCGGTGCGCGATGATGCCCTTGCCCGGCGCCGCTGCCATGAGGGTGCCTGTGCCGATCGCGGCCACGCTCGCCGCATGGCGCATGTCGCCGGCGGCAAGGGCGATCTCGATGAAGCAGGTGCCGGAATACGCCGGCCTGGCGTCGGAGAGGAGCGGCCGGACCTTCGACCAGGCGCCGTCCGCGCCGACGAGCAGGTCCACGGTGGACCTGGCCCCGTTGGCGAAGGCGACCTCATGCCGGCCGTTCCCGGCCGGCGCCAGCGACGCGACCTTGTGACCCCACCGGATCGCGCCGTCCGGAAGCGAATCGATCAGCATGGCGCGGAGCTCGCCACGATCGACCTCCGGGCGCGGGGACGAATGGCCGCCTGCCTTGTCGAACAGGATCACCCCATCCTTGTCCACGACGCGCTTGGCATCCTCGCCGGGCCGGACGAGGCGCAGGAAGGCGTCGTACAGGCCGGCCGCCCTGAGCGCGGGCTGGCCGTTGTGCTCGTGTATGTCGAGCAGACCCCCCTGCCTTCTGGCAGCCGGTGAGCCCTCGGCCTCGTAGATCGTCGCCTCGATCCCGTGCCGGTGCAGGACGCGGGCAAGCGTCAGGCCGCCAAGGCCCGCGCCGACGACTCCAATGGCATGGTGCATGGTCGCGCTCCAGGTGTCGCAACGGCATCCTTCGATGCCGGCGGCTGTTTTCGGAGACGCTGGCCGGCCATGCGAGTGCACGGGCGACGTGTACGCGGCGGCTTGCGAGGCAGGAGCGCCACCCACAAGCAGTCGTTTTTCGCGGCGCCTGGTCGGTACAGGAGGATGACGATCCCAGCAAGGACTGCGATCCACCGACCGTTTCGCGATCCCCGGATCACCATCCTTTTCGAGAGGACTGCCGCCGCCACGGTGAACGACGAGCACCTGCAACGGACCGGCTGCGTCGGGGACGCCGCCGGGTACTGGCCGGTCACCCGGCGCGACGTCTCCGCCCGGCACCCACCATGCCGGGACCACGAACCTGGATGCCCCACGGTCCCGAGGCATCCCCCTTCGCGCCCATCGGCGTCCCGGACTCTTCCAACACGACCGGCCGAACACCACCATTGCGGCATCGATCGGAAACAGGCCCCAGGAGAGGCCGGTCCAGGGCGGCTCGCCCTGGCGGGTCCGGGCAGAGCCCGGCCCTGCTTCCTTCAGGCTCATGTCCCCCCGCCATGCCGCCCCAGCAGCCCCTCCACCACCCGCGCCACCTCCGCATCGCTCCGCGGCACGAACACGGCGCCCCCGAACCCCTCCAGCAGCGCCAGATCCTTCCCCCGCCGCGCCCGCCGCCACCCGATCGCATAGCGCAGGAACGCTGCATCGACCCGCTCCCGGCACCCCGGCGCCTGCTCCCGCCCGAGGACCGCCCCCACCACCGCCCGCCGCAGCACCCGCGGCAGCGTCACCTGCGGCGGCAGGTCGAGGAACACGACCGCCTCCGCCCGCGCGAGCCGCGGCGCCAGCGTGTCCCCGTAGTTGCCGTCGATCACCCACGCCGGCAGCGCCGCGATCCGCGCCACCTCCGCCCGGAACGCCGCCTCCGGCGCCCGCACCCACCCCGGCTGCCAGAACGCGTGGTCGAGATGGAACACCGGCACCCCGCACGCCCCGCCAACGGCCCGGGCCAGCGTGGACTTGCCGCTGCCCGGCGGCCCCATGACGACGACGCGGCGCATGGCCGCACCATGCCCCGCCGCCCGTCCGCCGCCCAGGCCCGACCGCCCCCCGACCTCCGCTCCCGCCCCGCCCCGGATGCCCCGCCCCGAACGCCCCACGGCGTCTCGCCCCGCCGGACACCGGCCCCCGAAACCCCCGAATCCGTCCCGCGCGGCAGTACGCCAGACGTCTCGCGCGCCAGGACGCCCGCCAACCCACCCCGCGCGACACCCGGAACGGGCAGGACCTCGACCCACCCCCGTCGCGCCCCCCGGGCCAGCCGGCGCCCCGCCCCCCCTCTGCCACCCGCTCCCCCGTCCCGACCAACCGCCGCACCCCTCCGCCAGCCCCGCCCGGACCCGGCGCCCGTCAACGTCCAGGCCCCGTCCCCGCGGTCCGCCCTTGCCCCCCGCCCCGCCATCGGTTCTCTTCCGCCCGGCAAGGAAAGGGCCCGAACCGATGAGGCTGTGCGTGGCGGCGCTTGTGGCGCTGGCGATCCCGGCGCCCCCCTCGGGCGCCGCGGAGATTCGGAGCTGCCTGGCCTCCGTGGGCTTCGAGCGCTCCTCGACCCTCGCGCTGCAGTGCGCCGCGGTGATCCACTCCGGCACCATCTGCCGCCTGGAGCAGCCCTGCGACGAGATCGTGCTCGGCATCCGCCAGGGCTGCGCGGCGCTGGCCAACAACGACCCGCTGAGCCTGCCCGCCTTCTGCGGCGACGCCCTGCCCGCACGGTAGCCCGCTGCCATACGCAGGGCTGGCGCACAAGTCATGCGCCAGCCCCGCCCGCATGCGGACACGGTTGCGTCAGGCGGCGCCCGGCGCTTTCGCAGCGCAACACCGGCCTTCCCTGCGCCCGGCCGATCCGCTAAAACCCACGGGCCGCTGACCGATCGGTCAGGCGGCAGGGGCGGACGCATCCCGTGCGGGACTGCCGCCGCGGCCAGTGGGAGCGTTCACGATGGACAGGCAGCAGGTCGACGACGCGCGCGAGCACGACGGGCGCCAGTCCGCGTCGGAGGACCTCCCCGCGCAGGAACAGGCCTCCCCGGACGACGCCCCGCACGCGGAGGCACCGGCGCGCCGCAGCGACGCCGACCGCCCCGCCCGCACGTCCCCCGAGAAGAAGGACGACGGCGACAAGGACGCAGGAGCGGACCCGAAGCAGGACGCCGGCGGCAAGAAGGCCGACGAGGAGGACCCCGCGCAGGCGAAGCGCCGCAGGAAGGCGCGGCCGTTCGTGCGCGCCGGCATCGTCCTGGTGCTGCTGGTCCTGATCGGCGGCGGCTTCACCTACTGGTGGTCGAACAAGGATCTGGAGGACACCGACGACGCCTACACGGACGGCCGCGCCGTCACCATCGCGCCGCACGTCGGCGGCTACGTGGTCAAGCTCGCGGTCAACGACAACGAGTTCGTCCACCAGGGCCAGGTGATCCTGCAGATCGACCAGCGCGACTACATCGCGGCGCGCGACCAGGCGGCCGCCGCGCTCGCCACCGGCGAGGCGCAGGTCAAGGGGCAGGAGCAGGCGACCGAGGTGGCCAAGGTGACCTTCCCCGCCCAGCTGCAGCAGGCCCGCGCCAACCTCGACTCCGCCAAGGCCAACCAGTTCAAGGCGCAGACCGACTTCAACCGCCAGCACCGCATCGACCGGGCGGCGACCACCCAGGCCGACGTGGACGCGAGCACCGCCGCCCTGGGCCAGGCCAACGCCCAGGTCGAGCAGGCGCAGGCCGCCGTCACCCAGGCCACGCCGGTGATGCCCAACATCGGCCAGCAGACCGCCACCGGCAAGCAGCGCGCCGCGGCAGTGCAGCAGGCGCAGGCCTCGCTGGCGACGGCGGAGCTGAACCTGGGCTGGACCACCGTACGGGCGCCGATGGACGGCTGGATCACCCACCGCAACGTCAACGAGGGCGACTACGTGCAGCAGGCGCAGCAGATCCTGTCCCTGGTCTCGCCCGAGGTCTGGATCACCGCGAACTTCAAGGAGACCCAGCTCGCCCGGATGCGCCCCGGCCAGCAGGTCAACATCGGCATCGACGCCTACCCGACGCTCAAGCTGCACGGCCACGTGGACGGCATCCAGCTCGGCTCCGGCTCGAAGTTCACCGCCTTCCCGCCGGAGAACGCGACCGGCAACTACGTCAAGATCGTCCAGCGCGTCCCGGTCAAGATCGTGATCGACAGCGGGCTGGACCCGACCCTGCCGCTGCCGCTCGGCATCTCCGTCGAGCCCACGGTGGAGCTGAAGTGAGCGGCAAGGCCGGCGACAAGGCGGGCGGGCACCAGGACTGGAAGCCCAAGTACAACCCCTGGCTGATCGCGGTCATCGTCACGCTGGCCGCGTTCATGGAGGTGCTCGACACCACCATCGTCAACGTCTCGCTGCCCCACATCGCCGGCTCGCTGTCCTCCTCCTACGACGACGCCACCTGGGCGCTGACCTCCTACCTGGTCGCCAACGGCATCGTGCTGACCATCTCCGGCTGGCTGTCGACCACCTTCGGCCGCAAGCGCTACTTCGTGACCTGCATCTTCATGTTCACCGTGTTCTCGTTCCTGTGCGGCATCTCGACCAACCTCGGCGAGCTGGTGGTGTTCCGCCTGCTGCAAGGCTTCTTCGGCGGCGGGCTGCAACCGAGCCAGCAGTCGATCATCCTCGACACCTTCCCCCCGGCCCAGCGCGGCAAGGCGTTCGGCCTGACCGCGATCGCCACCATCGTCGCCCCGGTGCTCGGCCCGACGCTCGGCGGCTGGCTCACCGACACCTACTCGTGGCGCTGGGTGTTCTTCATCAACATCCCCGTGGGCCTGGCCACCGTGGCCGCGGTGGTCGCCGTGCTCGAGGACCCGCCCTGGGCCGGCAAGAAGAAGCGCAAGATCGACGTGATCGGCCTGTCGCTGATCACCATCGGCCTGGGCTGCATGCAGGTGGCGCTCGACCGCGGCGAGGACGACGACTGGCTCGGCTCGCCGTTCATCCGCATCCTCGTGCTGCTGGCCGTGCTCGGCATCCTCGGCGCCATCGGCTGGCTGCTGCTGGCGAGGAACCCGGTGGTCAACCTCTACGTGTTCGGCGACCGCAACTTCGCGATCGGCGCCCTGATGATCGGCGCGGTCGGCCTGCTGCTCTACTCCAGCGCCGTGCTGATCCCCCAGCTCGCCCAGCAGGTGCTCGGCTACACGGCAACGCTCGCGGGCCTGGTGCTGTCCCCGGGCGGGCTCGTGATCATCCTGTTGATCCCGTTCGTCGGCATCCTGATCAGCAAGGTCGCGGTGCGCTACGTCATCGCCTTCGGCTTCGCGCTGATGGGCTGCGCCATGGTCTACTCCAGCCACCTGGTGCCCTACATCGACTTCATCACCCTGGTGAAGATGCGCGCCTTCCAGACCGCGGCGCTGGCCTTCCTGTTCGTCCCCATCAGCACGGTCGCCTACGCCACGCTCCCCCGCTCGATGAACAACGACGCCGCCGCCCTGTTCTCCATGGCGCGCAACGTCTGCGGCTCGATCGGCATCTCGCTCGCCACCGCCATGGTCACCCAGCGCTCCCAGATCCAGATGGCGCAGATGTCGCGCAACATGACCCCGCTCAACCAGGGATTCGTCATGGCGCGACAGCAGTACGAGGCCGGGCTGCTGGCGATGGGCCACGTCGCCTCCTCGCTGGAGGGCACCGCCACCTCCCGCATCTACCAGACCTACCGCACCCAGTCCTCGGTCCTGGCCTACGCCGACATCTTCACCTACTGCGCGATCGGGGCCTTCGCGGTGGTGCCGCTGGCGTTCCTGCTGTCCAAGGCCAGGAAGGGCGGAGGCGACGCGCCGCCGGCACACTGAGGAAAGCGAGGCTGGGCTCTGCCCAGACCCGCCAGGGGCGAGCCGCCCCTGGACCGGCCTTACTTAAGTCACGGATTCCAAAGGCTCCGCCTTTGGCGGGGTCCAGGGGCAGAGCCCCTGGCCTTGCTGTCTACCTGGCCGCGAACCCCGCGAACGACTCCGCCAGCACCTCGTAGATCCCCCGCCGGAACGCCACCGCCAGCCCCGGCAGCTCCTCCAGCCGCGCCCACCGCCACGCGTCGAACTCCGGGTGCGGGTCGAGGTCAAGCCGGATGTCGCTGTCCTCCCCGGTGAAGCGCAGCGCGAACCAGCGCTGCCGCTGCCCGCGGAACCGCCCGCCCAGGGCGCGGCCGAGCAGCTCCGGCGGCAGGTCGTAGCTCAGCCACTCAGGGTGCTCGCCGACGATCTCGGCGCGGCCGGTGCCGATCTCCTCGGCCAGCTCGCGCAGCACGGCGCCGCGCGGGTCCTCGCCCGCGTCGATGCCGCCCTGGGGCAGCTGCCAGCCGCCCGGCGCGCCCTCCGCGTTGGGCAGGTCGGCGCGCCGCGCCACGAACACCAGGCCGTCGCGGTTGAACAGCGCGGCGCCCACGTTGGGACGGTAGGGAAGATCGCTCACGGAGCCCTCCGGGAAAACGGGTCGGCAGGCCCTGCGGCCCGGCCGGACGACAGAAGGGCCGCCGCCGTGGCGGACGCCGGCTCGGCCGCCGCCGGCGCCCCGCCCAGGCCGGCCCTGGCGAGCGCGCTGGCCGGGGCCAGCACGAGGCCGCGCGACGCCAGGCCCTTCGCCCAGGCGGCGATGCGCTCCACCGTCACCGGGCGCGGCGGCCCGGCGAGGCCGAGCGCCGTGCCGTTCTCCTGCGCCATCGCCTCCAGCCGCGCCAGCCTGGCGTCCAGCGACGCGGCGCCGGCCGGCTCGTCCACCACCAGGTCCACGCCGCGCGACGCCAGCTCCGGCGGCAGACGCGCGCCGGCGGAGTCGACGTAGAACAGCCCGCGCGCCGCGAGATCGCGCGCCACCTCGGCGAACGGCCGCCCGCTCAGCGCGAAGTGCTCGCCACGCTGCCCGTCCGAGCCGCCGGTGGCGCCCGCATAGCCCTGGATGCGCCCGAGCACCCGCTCCAGGCCGGCCTCGTTGGCCTCCGGGGTGGCCTCTGCGGTCAGCGCCCGGCTGCCCTCGTCGTTCAACGGCGAGCCCGCCGGCTCCATCGGGATCGAGACCAGCAGCTCGTGCCCCTTCAGCCGCGCCTGGCGCAGCAGCGTGTCGGGATGCGCGGCGTAGGGCGAGACGGCGAGATCGACCGCACCGGGCAGGGCGTTGATCGCGGCCAGGCTGTCCGCCTCCGACAGGCCGATCCCGTCGAGCACGATCGCCACCAGCCTGCTCCCGGGCGGCGCCGCGAACGGGCGCGCATAGGCCTGCATCGGCGCCAGCCCGTCCGCGCCCACCCGCGGCAGCGACAGCCCGTCCGGCCCCGGCTCGAGCAGCGCGGCCAGCGGCCCCGCGACGACCACCGGACCGTCCAGCCCCTGGGCGGGCACCGCGCCGGGACGCGCGGCCGGCGGGCCATTTCGCTGCCCGGCGCCGACGTGGTCCAGGCG
>CAXSFE010000060.1:0-21823 GCA_964236585.1 uncultured Acetobacteraceae bacterium | reverse complement strand
GCCGCGCACCACTGCGCCAGCGCCGCGCAGGCGTCCGCCGCCGCCGGCGACAACGTCGCCTCGGTCGCCGCCGCCGCCGAGCAGCTCGCCGCCTCGGTGCACGAGGTCAGCGCGCGCATGGGCCAGTCCCTCGCCGCGACCCGCGAGGCCACGGCGACGGCGCAGCGCACCGACGCGATCGTGCGCAACCTCGACGAGCGCGCCCGCGAGGTCGGCGCCATCGTCGGCCTGATCACCGGCATCGCGCAGCAGACCAACCTGCTGGCGCTGAACGCGACCATCGAGGCCGCCCGCGCCGGCGAGGCGGGCAAGGGCTTCGCCGTGGTCGCCAACGAGGTGAAGTCGCTCGCCGTCCAGACCGCCGCCGCCACCGGCCAGATCGGCCTGCGCATCGCCTCGATCCAGGACGCGACCGCCGCCGCCGTCGCCGCCCTGGCCGAGATCGGCGCCGGCATCGGCCGCATCGCCGGCATGGCCGAGATCACCGCCGAGTCGGTGCACACCCAGACGGCCGTCACCGCGGAGATCGCCCGCAGGACCCAGCAGGTCGCGTCGGGCACCGGCGCCTCGTCGCGCAGCGTGGAGGTCCTGTCCGCCAGCGCCGGCCAGGTCGGCACAGCGGCCGGCGCGGTGCTCGCGGCATCGACCGAGCTGGGCTCGGCCGCGGCCACGCTGAAGGAGAAGGTCGGCGCGTTCCTGGTCAGGCTCCGCGCCAGCTGAAGGAAGCCAGGAAGGCCAGGGGCCCTGCCCCTGGACCCCGCCAAGGGAAGCCCCTTGGATGGCTTCCCTCAAGTCAAGGGATCAAAGGGTCCTCGGACCCTTTGCGGGTCTGGGCAGAGCCCAGCCTTGCTTTCTTCACCCGAACGGATTGCGCACCGCCTTCGTGGGCACGGCCTTCTCCGCCGGCGCCTTCTCCGGCAGCGCCGCGTCCCCCGACAGCGCCGTCACCACGTCCCCCAGCAACGCCGCCAGCGCCTTGGCGTGCGCGAGCCCTGCCTTGTCGCGCGTGATCTCGCCCTGCCCGTAGAGCGCGATCCGGTCCCGCCCGTTCTCGGCCACAAGCCCGGCGATCGTGGCGGACGCGGTGTCGTCGGCGAACGGAACGAAGGCGGTCATGGCGTGCTCCCGGGCATGGCAACGCGCGCACCGCGCGCGCGCCGGCTGCGCCCCGGCTTCGGCAGGGCGATCGCGGTCACCTTGGCATCGGCGGACAGCGAGGGGAACGGATCGACGCCGATGCGCGCGGACAGCTGCGCGATCGAGACCACGCGGCAGCGCGACGGGTCGCGGTTGGCGCACACGTACGCCGCCGCCCCGACGCCCGGCTCCAGCACCGCCTTGAACACCGCCGACGGCACCAGCTCGCCGGCCGGCAGCGAGCGCAGGCTCTTGCCGTAGAACACCGGGCCGGACACCACGTACACCCCCTGGTCGTCGCCCTGCGTCTCGGCGAGGCGGCGCACGGCGGCCTCGATCCGGCTCCACAGGCCGCGGTTCAGCTTCGGCGCCTGCGGCACCATGTTGGCCATGGAGAAGCTGTCGTGCTGGGCCTCCTCGTCCGGCATGTCGCCCGACGGCGACATGTGGCCCCGGTCGAAGCCGGAGCGCACGTAGTCCTCTGGGTCGGCGCGGTCCGCCTCCGGCAGCGCCTCCTCCGCGTGGAACGCGTCCACCCGCTGCAGCCCGCGCGCCGCCTCCACGCCCGCCGCCGTGAGGTGCTCGGCCGACCACACCGGCCCGCGCGACACGCCCGACGCCAGCACGGCGTACGCCCCGAAGCACAGCGCATGGCTGCGCGTGGCCAGCTTCCGGTTGAGCAGCACGGGCGGCTGCCCGCCGGCGAACACGGCATCGCAGCGCGCCGCCTGCGCCGAGGCCGGCGCCGCGAGCGCAAGCCAAAGCGCGCAGGCCGGAACCAGGGTCCGCACGACGATCATCCTGAAGGACATCCTGGGCGACTCCGGAGCAGGCTGGGACGTCAAGTCTGCAGCTTCGGGCAGAAGAACGTCGAGCGCGCCGACTGCACCACGCGCTCCACGCCGGGGCACGCCGGCAGCCCCGGGCAGCGCTCGCACGGCACGCCCTCGCGCCCGTACACCTTCCACGCGTTCTGGAACCACCCCAGCTCGCCGTCCGGCTGCACGTAGTCGCGCAGCGACGACCCCCCCGCCGCGATCGCCTCGCCCAGCACCGTCCGGATCGCCACGACCAGCCTCGCCGCCCGCGCGCCGGGCACCGTCATCGCCAGCCGCGTCGGCGACACCCGGGCGCGGAACAGCGCCTCGCACACGTAGATGTTGCCCAGCCCCGCCACCAGCCTCTGGTCGAGCAGCGCCGCCTTGATGCTGGTCCGCCGCCCCCGCAGCCGCTCCGACAGCACCCCCGCGTCGAACGCAGCGTCCAGCGGCTCCGGCCCCAGCCCCGCCAGCAGCCGGTGCCCGTCCTCCTCCTCCGTGCGCACGAGATCGAGCGAGCCGAACCGCCGCGGGTCGACGAACCCCACGCGCCACCCGTCCTCCGTCTCGACCACCAGGTGCTCGTGCCGCCCTGGCGCGTCCGGCGCGCTGCGGTCGACGTTCATCCGCCCCGACATCCCCAGGTGCACCAGCACGCTGTCGCCCCCGTCGAGCCGCATCAGGATGTACTTCCCCCGCCGGCGGAACCCCGCCACCCGCGCCCCGCACAGCCGCGACGCGAGCCCCGGCGGCACCGCCCAGCGCAGGTCCGGCCGGTGCACGGCCGCGCGCACGATCACCCTGCCCTCCAGCCGGGCGCGCAGGCCGCGCATCACTGTCTCGACTTCGGGGAGTTCCGGCATCCCCTGCCGCTACGCTATATTGACGCGGTGATGAACCCCCAGCCTGGCCCGCCCCCCTCCACGCCCCGCCCCGCCGCCGCCCCGCCCGGCGCGCCGCCCGCCCCCCGCGCCACGACCGACACCGCCGACTTCGGCTACCGCAGCGTCCCCCGCGACGCCAAGAAGCCCATGGTCCGCGCCGTGTTCGACAGCGTCGCCAGCCGCTACGACGTGATGAACGACCTGATGTCGCTCGGCGTGCACCGCGTCTGGAAGTCCGCCTTCGCGACCGCGCTCCGCCCCACGCCGCGCCACACCCTGCTCGACCTCGCCGGCGGCACCGGCGACATCGCCTTCGGCTGGCGCGCCCGCGGCGGCGGCCCCGCGATCCTGTCCGACATCAACGCCGCCATGCTCTCGGTCGGCCGCGACCGCGCCGACGCCCGCAACCTCGGCGGCCTGAGCTTCCTCGTCGCAGACGCGGAGGTGCTTCCCCTCGCCTCCTGCAGCGTCGACGTCGTCTCCATGGCCTTCGGCCTGCGCAACTGCACCGACAAGGACGCCGTCCTGCGCGAGGCCCGCCGCGTGCTCCGCCCGGGCGGCCGCTTCCTGTGCCTGGAGTTCTCCCGCGTGCAGGTCGCCGTCCTTGCCCCCGTCTACGACGCCTGGTCCTTCGGCGTGCTGCCCCGCCTCGGCGCCCTGGTCGCCGGCGACGCCGACAGCTACCGCTACCTCGCCGAGAGCATCCGCACCTTCCCCGACCAGGAAACCCTCGCGGGGATGATGCGCACCGCCGGCCTCGCCCGCGTCGAGGTCCGCAACCTGTCGGGCGGCATCGCGGCGATCCACTCCGGATGGCGGCTGTGAAGAAAGGAAGGCCAGGGGCTCTGCCCCTGGACCCCGCCAAGGGCTGGGCCCTTGGATCGCCTTCCCTGAGCCAAGGGATCAAAGGGTCCTCGGACCCTTTGCGGGTCTGGGCAGAGCCCAGCCTTGCTTCCTCATGACCCCCCGCGTCCTCCTGATCGTCTCCGGCGGGATCGCCGCCTACAAGTCCCTCGAGCTGGTCCGCCTGCTCTCGAAGGCCTCCGTCGCCGTGACCTGCGTCCTGACCGAAGGCGGCGCCCGCTTCGTGACCGCCCTCAGCCTCCAGGCCCTGAGCGGCGCGCCCGTGCACACCGACCTCTGGTCGCTCACCCAGGAAAGCGAGATGGGCCACATCGAGCTGTCCCGCTCCGCCGACCTGGTCGTGGTCGCCCCCGCGTCCGCCGACATCCTGGCCCGCATGGCCACGGGCCTCGCGTCCGACCTCGCGACGACGCTCCTGCTGGCGACCGACACGCCGGTGCTGGTGGCGCCCGCGATGAACGTGCGGATGTGGACGCACCCGGCGACGGTCGCGAACCTGGCGACGCTGGCCGCGCGCGGGGTCAGCGTCGTGGGCCCCGAGATCGGCGTGATGGCCTGCAACGAGGTCGGCCCCGGCCGCCTCGCCGAGCCCCCCGCGATCCTGGCCGCGATCCTGGCGCAGCTCGACGTGACGCAGAACACCGCGCCGCAGAACGGGCCGCTCGCCGGCCGCCACGCGCTGGTCACCGCCGGCCCGACGCACGAGGCCATCGACCCGGTGCGCTACCTCGCCAACCGCAGCAGCGGCCGCCAGGGCTTCGCCATCGCCCATGCGCTCGCGGCCCTGGGCGCCCGCGTGACCCTGGTGAGCGGCCCCACCGCGCTGCCCGACCCCGCGGCGATCACGACCGTGCGCGTCGAGTCCGCCCGCGAGATGCTGGCCGCCTGCGAGGCCGCGCTCCCCGCCGACATCGCCGTGTGCGCCGCCGCCGTCGGCGACTGGCGCGCGGCCGACGTCGCCCCCCACAAGATGAAGAAGACCCCCGACGCCGCCCCCCCGACCCTGTCCCTGGTCGCCAACCCCGACATCCTGGCGACCCTCTCGCACCCCGGCCCCGCCCGCCCCCGCCTGGTCGTGGGCTTCGCCGCCGAAACCCGGGACCTGGAGGGCAACGCCGTCGCCAAGCGCGCGCGCAAGGGCTGCGACTGGATCGTCGCCAACGACGTGGGCGCGCACACCGGCACCATGGGCGGCGAGAGCAACGCCGTGCTGCTGGTCACGCCGCACGGCACGGAGTTCTGGGACCGGATGCCCAAGGCCGAGGTCGCCCGCCGCCTCGCCCTGCGCATCGCCGCCTCGCTCGCCGCGCCCCCCGCCTGAACCACAGCGCCTGAACCACAGCGCCTGAACCACCCCGCCTGAACCACCGCGCCTGAACCACCGCGCCTGCGGCCCGCTGGCCCGCCCCGCCGCGACGTGCGATGCCCGCGCCACCCGACACAGGAGCCCGCCCGATGGCGCCCGAGATCGAGATCACCATCCTCGACCCCCGCCTCCACGCCTGGGGCCTGCCCCGCCGCCAGTCCGGCATGGCCGCCGCCATCGACCTGCACGCCTGCCTCGACGCGCCGCTCCGCCTCGCCCCCGGCGCGCCCCCGGCGCTCGTCCCCGCCGGCTTCGCGATGCACATGGCCGACCCCGGCATCGCCGCCCTGATCCTGCCACGCTCCGGCGCCGGCCACCGCCGCGGCCTGGTGCTCGGCAACCTCGTCGGCCTGATCGACCCCGACTACACCGGCCCGGTCCTGGTCAGCGCCTGGAACCGCAACGCCCCCGGCGGCGAGGCCGTCACCATCGAGCCGGGCGAGCGCCTCGCCCAGATGGTCTTCGTCCCGGTCCTGCACCCCACGCTGCGCCTC
This sequence comes from uncultured Acetobacteraceae bacterium, assembly GCA_964236585.1. Taxonomy (GTDB): domain Bacteria; phylum Pseudomonadota; class Alphaproteobacteria; order Acetobacterales; family Acetobacteraceae; genus CAXSEF01. The sequence goes on along the minus strand of CAXSFE010000060.1, from coordinate 16,260 downwards.
GTCGACACCTTCTCGGCCCCGAGCGCGCGCGGCACCGGCGGCTTCGGCTCCACCGGGTAGCAAGGCCAGCGCTCTGCCCTGGACCCGCCAGGGGCGAGCCGCCCCTGGACCGGCCTCACTCAAGGGAAGCCGGTCCAGGGGAGCTCCCCCTGGCACGGCCTCGACCTTGCCTTCACCGAACCGCCACGCTCCCCGCCGTGACACGCCGCTGCCGTCCGGGCTAAGTCCCCCCGACCCACGCAGGCGGCGCCCATGTCCGACACGACCTTCCCCGCCCTCGCCTCCGCCCGCAGGCTGCCCAACCTGCTCGACATCGCCGCCATGATCGTGATCGCGGCCGCCATCATCGCCTTCGCCACCTCCGCCCGCCACACCTTCGGCCCGCTCGACGCGCCCGAGGCCACGGTGATCCACCTCGACCCCGCCTACCTCCCTGCCTACGCGCTCCGCACAACCCTGCGCATGTTCGCCGCCCTGGCCTGCTCGCTCCTCTTCACCTTCACCTACGCGACCTGGGCGGCAAAGAGCCGACGCGCCGGCCTGCTCCTGGTCCCGCTCCTCGACATCCTGCAGTCCGTGCCGATCCTGGGCTTCCTCAGCTTCACCGTTGTGTTCTTCATGAGCCTGTTCCCCGGCCGCGTGCTCGGCGCGGAGATCGCGGTCATCTTCGCGATCTTCACCAGCCAGGCCTGGAACATGGCCTTCTCCCTCTACCAGTCGCTCACCACCCTGCCCGCCGACCTGGACGAGGCCTGCCGCGGCTTCCGCCTCTCCACCTGGCAGCGCTTCTGGCGCCTCGAGGTCCCCTTTGCCATGCCCGGCCTCGTGTGGAACACCATGCTCTCGCTCTCCGGCGGCTGGTTCATGGTCGTCGCCTCCGAGGCGATCAGCGTCGGCAACACCACCTTCAAGCTCCCCGGCATCGGCTCCTACGTCGCCACCGCGCTGGACGAGCGCGACATCGGCGCCGTCGGCTACGCCATCGGGGCCATGCTGGTGGTGATCCTGCTCTACGACCAGCTCCTGTTCCGCCCCCTCGTCGCCTGGTCCGCCAAGTTCCGCGTCGAGACCACCCAGGGCGCCACCGCCAGGGACCCCTGGGTCCTCGCCCTGCTCCGCCGCACCCAGTTCCTGCGCTGGTGCGTCGACCGCTTCGGCGACCTGTTCAACGTCCTCTCCGGCCTGCGCCTGTCCCTCGGCATCCGCCCCCGCGCCGCCCGCCCGCCGAGCCGCACCCGCTCGCGCGCGCTGGACGCGGCATGGGTCGCGGGCCTGCTCGTCGTGGTCGGCCTCGCCCTGTGGCAGATCGTGGCGTTCTGCGCCGACACCCTGAGTCTGGCCGACGTGGGCACCGCCCTCGTGCTCGGCTGCTACACGCTGACCCGGGTGCTGGTGCTGATCGCGCTGGCCTCGCTGCTGTGGCTGCCGATCGGCGTCTGGCTCGGCCTGCGCCCGGTCTGGGCGCGGCGCGCGCAGCCAGTCGTGCAGTTCCTCGCCGCCTTCCCCGCCAACCTGTTCTTCCCGATCTTCGTCGTCGCCATCGTCCACTTCGCGCTCAACCCGCAGATCTGGCTCACGCCCCTGATGATCCTGGGCACCCAGTGGTACATCCTGTTCAACGTCATCGCCGGCGCCGCCGCCTTCCCCGGCGACCTGCAGGAGGTCTCGTCGAACTTCCGCCTCGGCGGCCTGCTGTGGTGGCGCCGGGTGATCCTGCCCGGCATCTTCCCCTACTTCGTCACCGGCCTGATCACCGCCTCGGGCGGCGCCTGGAACGCCGCCATCGTCTCCGAGGTCGCCTCCTGGGGCGACACCAAGCTGCACGCCAGCGGCCTGGGCTCCTACATCGCCGACGCCACCGCGGCCGGAAACACCCCGCGCGTCGTCCTCGGCGTCGTGGTCATGTCGGCCTTCGTGGTGGTCTGCAACCGCTTTGCCTGGCGCCCGCTCTACGCCTACTCGACCCGCCGCCTCACGATGTGACGAAGCAGGCAGGGCTGGGCTCTGCCCAGACCCGCCAGGGGCGAGCCGCCCCTGGACCGGCCTCCCTTCAGCAAGGCCAGTCCAGGGCGGCTCGCCCTGGCGGAGTCCAGAGGCAGAGCCTCTGGCCTTCCTTGCCTCCGCCCGCCCGAACCCGAGGACCCCCGCCCATGGACACGACCCCCCTCGCGGCCCCCCTGATCGAGGTCCGCCACATCCGGCAGGCCTACACCAAGGACTCCGCCGCCGACCTGATCGTGCTCGACGACGTCGACCTCACCCTGCGCGAGGGCGAGATCGTCGGCCTGCTCGGCCGCTCCGGCTCCGGCAAGTCCACCCTCCTGCGCATCGTCTCCGGCCTGATCGCGCCGACCGCCGGCGAGGTGCTGTGGCGCGGCAAGCCCCTGCGCGGCCCGGCCCCCGGCGTGGCCATGGTGTTCCAGTCCTTCGCCCTGTTCCCCTGGCTCACCGTCCAGGAGAACGTCGAGATCGGCCTGGAGGCCCAGGGCATCCGCCGCGCCGAGCGCGAGGAGCGCGGCGAGGCGGCGATCGACCTCATCGGCCTCGGCGGCTACGAGGGCGCCTACCCCAAGGAGATGTCCGGCGGCATGCGCCAGCGCGTCGGCCTCGCCCGCGCCCTCGTCGTCCACCCCGACCTCCTCCTGATGGACGAGCCGTTCTCCGCCCTCGACGTGCTGACCGCCGAGACCCTGCGCACCGACCTCATCGACCTGTGGAGCGACGGCAAGCTCCCCGTGAAGTCCATCCTGATGGTGACCCACAACATCGAGGAGGCCGTGCTGATGTGCGACCGCATCCTCGTGTTCTCGTCCAACCCCGGCCGCGTCGCCCACGAGCTGCGCGTCCCCTTCCCCCACCCCCGCAACCGCCACGACGCCGCGTTCCGCAAGTTCGTCGACGACATCTACGCGCTGATGACCCGCCGGGCCGCCTCCGTCCCCGCCCCGCGCACCGCCGCCGAGACCGCCGCCGCCGAGGCCCAGAGCGCGCTCCACCCCGTCTCCACCAACCTCCTGGCCGGCCTGCTGGAAACCCTCGCCGCCGACCCCTACAAGGGCCGCGCCGACCTGCCGCTCCTCGCCGAGCGCCTCCAGCTCGAGTTCGACGACCTGCTCCCCCTCGGCGAGACCCTCCAGCTCCTCGGCTTCGCGGAGTTCGAGGAGGGCGACATCCGCCTCACCGACAAGGGCCGCGCGTTCGTCGACGCCGAGACCGACGCCCGCAAGGAGCTGTTCGGCCAGGCCCTGCGGACGCACGTGCGCCTCGCCGCCACCATCCGCCAGGTCCTCGACGAGCGCTGGAACCACAAGGCCTCCGCCGTGCGCTTCCGCGACGAGCTGGAGGACCACATGTCCCCCGACTACGCCGACGACACCCTGCGCGCCGTGATCGCCTGGGGCCGCTTCGCCGAGCTGTACGCCTACGACGAGGAAGCCGACCAGTTCTTCCTCGACGACGAGGAATAGGCGAACCCGGATGCCGCCCCTCAACGACCGCCGCCTCCTGTCCGCGGCCGTCACGCTCGCCTTCGTCTCCTTTGTCTGGCCCGTGCTTGCCTGGGGCTGGCCGCCGCGCCTGCTGGCCACGATCGGCGCGGTCCTGGCCCTGGCCTGGACGGCGACGGCCGCCGCCCTGCTGATCCGGTCGGCCCGGCGCTACCTGTGGCTGCCGATGCTCCTGCCCTTCGTCGTTTGGTGGCCGCTGATGTTCGCCTTCATGGCCGGGGCGACGCGGACCCCCTGAAAGCAAGGCTGGGCTCTGCCCAGACCCGCAAAGGGTCCAAGGACCCTTTGATCCCCTGACTTAGCAAATGGATTCTCAAGGCAATTGCCTTGAGCGGGGTCCAGGGGCAGCGCCCCTGGCCTTCCTTCACGCCGCCTCGAACAACCCCTGCCCCACGAAGCTGCCCTCCGCCGCCCCGCCCGGACAAGCGAACAGCCCGCCGCCCGTATGCGTGACGTACTGGTTGAGCATGTCGAGCTTCGACATCCGCTCGAACACCGGGATGAACCCCTCCCGCGGATCGCGCTGGTAGCACACGAACAGCAGCCCCGCGTCGTACTCCAGCCCCTGCCGCCACGGCGGCCAGCGCTCCGCCACCAGGCTGACGCCGTCGTTGTACGAGTACCCCCGCCGGAGCATGTCCGCCCCCCCATTGCTTGCCGCCGCCGCCAGCCGGACGTGCGCCGACTCCGGAATGACCGGGTTCCCGTCCGCGTCCTGCGCATCGAGATCGAGCGCGTCGAACTCGCTGGCCCCCCCGAGCGGCGCGCCCGACACCTTGTGCCGCCCGATCACCTGCTCCTGGAACTCGACCTCCGTCCCGTCCCAGTGCTCCAGCGCGATGCGGATGCGCCTGACCACCAGGTACGACCCCCCGCGCATCCACGCCGGCCCGTCCTCGCCCACCCACACCGCATCCTTCGTCGCCGGCCCCACCGCGCCCCCGACAGCCTCCTCCGGCCGCCGCGACAGCGGGTTCTGCGTCCCGTCCTTGAACCCCATCAGGTTGCGCGGCGTGTCGTTCGCCGCCGCATTCGCCGAGAACCCCGCCTGCACCCAGCGCAGCACCGCCACCCCCTCCGCCATGCGCGCGAGTTGCCGCACCGCATGGAACGCCACCTGCGGATCGTCCGCGCACGCCTGCACCGACAGGTCGCCCCCCGTGCGCGCCTCCTGCAGCTGGTCGCCGTTGAACCGCGGCAGCTCCACCAGCGCCTCCGGCCTGCGCGCCGCCAGCCCATAGCGGTCGTGCCCGTCGCGCTCGAACAGCCCCGGCCCGAAACCGAACGTCACGCTCAGCCGTGCCGGCGCCAGCCCGAACGCCTCGCCGCTGTCCGTGCCCGGCTTCGCCAGATCCACCTCCGCCGGCCGCGCCGCCTCCCCGCGCGCCATGCGCTCCGCAGCGACCGTCCAGCGCGCAAGCATCGCCGCGACGTCGCCCTGCCGCGTCGCCACCAGGTCGAAGGCCGCGAAATACGTGTGGTTCTGCAGCGGCGTCAGGATGCCGGCCTGCCGCGCCCCCCGGAACGGCACGCTCTCCTCGCGCCCGGCGCCCTGCCCCGCCGCGGTGATCCCCTTCGCCGCCGCGTCCGCCGGCGGCGCGGCACCCGGCGCAGCCCGCGCCACCCCCGCAAGCCCGGCCACCAGCCCGCCCGCCAGGAACCCCCGGCGCGACGCGAACGGGCACCCGCTCACGACATCCTCCTGAGAACGCCAGCCGCCACCGCTACTTCCGCGCCTGCACGAGCGTGTTCATGTCGTCCTGCACGAAGTAGAACCCCTCGCCATCCAGCATCATCGCCATCCCGAACAGGTCCCCGCTCCCCGGCGGCTGCTGCGCCCGGTCCGTGTCGATCCAGCGCGCATATAGCTGCCGCCCGTCCGCCGGATCGACCTCCACCACCTGCCCGTTCAGCCCGTTGACCACCAGCAGGTGCCCGTTCGGCGCCGTCGCCAGCGCCAGCGGCCGCTTGATGAACCCGTCCTTCGTGACCTCGCGCCCGGTGCCCGCGCTGTCCTCGCGCGTGCTGGCCCGTGCGACCGCGACCACGCGGTTCCCGATCGCGTCCGACACGAACAAGGTGTCGTCCGCCCCCATCGCAAGCCCGGTCGGCCCGATCACGAACACCGCCTTGTCCGCCTGCTCGCCGAACCCGTCGGCCACCACCGTCTGGCTCACCGCCACCGGCGCGCGGCCCTCGGGGATGGCCAGCTCGATGCGCAGCACCGTCGCCTTGCTCACCACGTCCTGCCCCGGCGCCTGCACCCCGAAGCCGGTCATGCTGACGAACAGCGTGGCGCTGTCGCCGCGGTCGACCACCGCCATGTTCCCCCACGGCCCGTTGATCGCCGGCCCCTTGAGCACGCCCGCGAGCTGCCCCTGGTTGTCGAGCACCATCAGGCACCCGTCGTTCTTGGTCGCCGTGGTGCCGTCGTCGCTGGGCATGCTGCCGACGATGCTCCACCCCGAGCGCAAAACCGCGAACGCCGTCGTCAGCCCCACGCCCCCCGGGCACGACGGCAGGTGGCGCGGCAGCGTCGCGAACACCGACAGCTTCCGCGTCGCCGGCTCGAACGCCACGATCGTCGTCCCCAGCCCCTGCAGGTTGTTGCTGTCGTTGAAGTTCGTCACCAGCACGTCGCCCTGGTGCAGCCGCCCGCTCGTCACCGGCGACACCACGACCGCATACGGGTTCTGGTCGCCGTTGCGCGGCACGGTCGAGGTCAGCGTGGACTGGTGGCGGATGTGCTCTAGGTAGCCCTGCCCGCCGGTCGGCGCCTGGTCCGCACGCGCCGGCACGGCGCACAGCGCGGCGCCCAGACCGATCGCCAGGAAGCCGTTCAGCGCGCGACCTGTCATCGTGTCATCTCCTCGCCGGCCAACGGAAGCCACCCGCCTCGTGTGATTGCGAGTGAGTTGCATCTAGCCCGGCCGCGCGGCGCAATCAAGAACCGGTCGCAACATGGCGGGTCACGAAGCGCCGCCGGCCAGCCCGAAAGGCAAGGCCAGGGGCTCTGCCCCTGGACCCCGCCAAAGGCGGAGCCTTTGGAATCCGTTCCTTAAGCAAGGCCGGTCCAGGGGCGGCTCGCCCCTGGCGGGTCTGGGCAGAGCCCAGCCTTGCTTCCTTCCCACCTAAGGAGCTCCCCGATGGTCCGCTACCTCGATCCCCGCAGCGGCGAGACCCACCCGCTCTCGCCGCCGCTCTGGCGCGCCCCGGACGGCGGCCCGCTGCTGCTGACCGACATCGCGCTGCCCCCCGGCGGCCTGCCGGCCGGGAGCGCGCCCGGCGTGTGGCGCTGGCGCACCGCGCTGCCTCCCCTCGCCGGCGCCCCGATCACGCTGGGCGAGGGCGGCACGCCCCTGGTGCCGCACCGGCTGGACGGCGCGCAGGTCTGGATCAAGGGCGAGTGGGCCAACCCGACCGGCTCGTTCAAGGACCGCGGCGCCTCGGTGATGCTGTCCCTGCTGCGCGACGCCGGCGTGCGCGACGTGCTGGAGGACAGCTCCGGCAACGGCGGCGCGGCCGTCGCCGCCTACGCCGCAGCCGGCGGCCTGCGCGCCACCATCCTGGCCCCGGAGGGCACCAGCCCCGCCAAGACGCTCCAGGCCCGCGCTTACGGCGCCCGCGTCGAGCTGGTCCCCGGCGACCGCCAGGCCACCGCCGACACGGCGCTCGCCCGCTCCGGCACGACGTTCTACGCCAGCCACGCCTGGCACCCCTTCTTCCTCCAGGGCACCAAGACCCTGGCCTACGAGCTGGTCGAGCAGCTCGGCCGCGCCCCGGACAACGTCGTGATGCCCTGCGGCGGCGGCAGCATCGTGCTCGGCTGCGCGATCGCCTTCGCCGAGATGCGCCGCGCCGGCCTGATCGACGCCCTGCCCCGCCTCTGGGCCGCGCAGCCGGAGGCCTGCGCCCCCATCGCCCGCGCCCTGCTGCGCGAGACCGCCTCGCCCGGCGCCACCGCCGCCGACCCTCCGATCCGCCCGACGCTCGCCGAAGGCACCGCCATCGCGCGCCCCGTCCGCCAGGCCGAGGTGGTGGCGGCCCTGCGCGCATCGCACGGCGGCGCGGTGATGCTGGACGAGCCGGAGATCGCCGCAGAGACGCTCGCCCTGGCCCGCGCCGGCCTCTTCGTGGAGCCGACCTGCGCCCAGGCCACGGCGGCGCTGTCGCGGCTGCTGCGCTCCGGCGCGATCGGCGCGGCGCAGTGCAATGTGGCGGTGCTGACCGGCACCGGCCTGAAGGCGGCCCCGCTCCTGGAGCGCCTGCTCGCCTCGCCCTGACCGCGCGCCACGGGCCGCCGCGCCGGCCGGGCCCGCGCACCGCCTCGCCCGTCAGGGCGCCGGCTGCACCTCGAACCGGTGCCGGTAGATCAGCCGCTTGATCAGCAGGTTGTCGAACTGGTGCGCGAAGGACAGCCCCTCGACCATCTCCGACGACGAGTGCAGCGCGTGCAGGCTGTGCCGCCCCTGCCCCCACACCCGGGCGGAGTGCGCATCCACCTCGCCGCCGACCGCGGCATGGGTCACCGCCAGAACCGTGGCATTGCGCGTCCTGGCGTCGAGCGCCGCCGCCATCGCCTCGACCGCGCCGGCAAGCCCGTCCTGCCGGCGGTTCCTCGCCACCACCATCAGGAACAGCTTCTCGTCCGGGCTGTCCAGCAGCCTGCGGAACCGCTCCACCCCCCGCACCAGGCGGGCATGGTCCTCGTCGGTCGTCGGATCGTGGTGCCAGAACAGCGGAGGTGCCGCCATCGGCCCCGAGTCCGTGCCGAAACCCTCGTGGTAGAAGCGGTGCAGCGCCTGCCGGTGCGGGCTGTAGCGCTCGTGGTGCGCGCGGTCGACAAGCGTCGCGAAATCGTCCTCCAGGCAGTGCGTGATCAGCTCGGGGCTGGAGAACAGCCAGTCGAACGGCGACGTGGACCGCCTCAGCCCCATGTCCCGCAGCAGCCACCCCGCGTAGCAATGCGTGCCCAGGCCGACGGCGTGGCGGATCGGCGGCGCATCGCCATCGGCCGCCGCCCCGAGCATCGCCGCCTCCACCGGACCCCGCATCCGGGCCACGAACTCGGGGCTGTCGGTCAGGACGCGCACGCTGGCGCCAACCCAGCCAGGATGGCCATGCTCGTCGCGCAGCCTCGCGTAGAAGCCGACCTCCTCGTCGCGCGGATCGCGGCCCAGCGTGGCCTGGAACAGGGCGTGGATCACCGGCGCGGGGTCCGCCTCCGCCGGCGCCGGCCGGTCGGGCGCCGGCACAGGCACGGCGGCGGCGAACGCGTCCGGGTGCCGGATCGCGGAACCGCCCAGGATGTCCCACGCATTGCCGACCGGACCGTCCGGCTCCGGCGCGACCGGCTCCGCAGGCCCCGCCCCCCGCCTCAGCCTCAACCGATTCAGCATCGCACCGTTCTCCTCCGGCCGCGTCGCCCGCCGCCACCGTACCCGAACGACGGCGCCACCCGCACCAGATTCCATCGAGGACGACCGGCCGGCAAGGAAGAAAGGTTGAGGCTCTGCCTCAAACTCCGCCAAAGGCCGAGCCTTTGGAATCCGTTTCCTAAGTCAAGGGATCAAAGGGTCCTCGGACCCTTTGCGGGTTCGGGCAGAGCCCGACCTTGCCTGCTTCGACGAACCCCCAGGATCACGCCGTCCTGTCGCCCCCCGCCCCCAGCGCCGCCTGCGCCGCCGCCAGCCGCGCGACCGGCACCCGGTACGGGCTGCACGACACGTAGTCGAGCCCGACAGACTCGCAGAACGTGATCGACGCCGGGTCGCCCCCGTGCTCGCCGCAGATGCCCATCTTGAGGTCCGCCTTGGTCTGCCGCCCCTTCTCCGCCGCCAGCCGCACCAGCGCGCCCACGCCGTCGATGTCGATCGACACGAACGGGTCCTTCGGCAGGATGCCCGCCTCCACGTAGTGCGGCAGGAACTTGCCCGCGTCGTCGCGCGACAGCCCGAACACGGTCTGCGTCAGGTCGTTGGTGCCGAACGAGAAGAAGTCCGCCGCCTCCGCGATCCGGTCCGCCGTCAGCGCCGCCCGCGGCAGCTCGATCATCGTGCCCACCAGGTAGTCGATCGAGGCGCCTGCCGCCTCGAACACCGCCTTCGCCGCGCGGTCCACCTGCGCGCGGGTGATGTCCAGCTCGCGCTTCGTGCCGATCAGCGGGATCATGATCTCCGGCACCACCGGCGAGCCGGTCTCGCCCCCGATCTCCAGCGCCGCCTCGAAGATCGCGCGCGCCTGCATCTCGTAGATCTCGGGATACGTGATCCCCAGCCGGCACCCCCTGTGCCCCAGCATCGGGTTCGCCTCGGACAGCTCCGCCGCCCGCCGGCGAACCGTCTCCACGTCCTGCCCCAGCCCCTCGGCGGCATCGGCCAGCTCCGCGTCGCTGTGCGGCAGGAACTCGTGCAGCGGCGGGTCGAGCAGCCGGATCGTCACCGGCAGCCCCGCCATGATGCGGAACAGCTCGACGAAATCCTGGCGCTGGAACGGCAGCAGCTTGTCCAGCGCCGCCCGCCGCCCGCGCTCGTCGTCGGCCATGATCATCTGCCGCACGATGTTGATCCGCTCGGGCGCGAAGAACATGTGCTCCGTCCGGCACAGCCCGATCCCCTCCGCGCCGAACTTGCGCGCCGTCTCCGCGTCGAGCGGCGTCTCCGCATTGGTCCGGACCTTGAGCCGACGCACCCCGTCCGCCCACGCCATCAGAGTCGCAAAATCCTCCGACAGCGCCGGCTCGATCATCGCCACCGACCCCGCGAACACCTCGCCCGTCGCCCCGTCCAGCGTGATCGTCTCCCCCGCCCGGATCGTCGCCCCGCCCGAGGACAGCGTCTGCGCGTTGTAGTCCACCCGCACGCCCCCGGCCCCCGCCACGCACGGCCGCCCCATGCCGCGCGCGACCACCGCCGCGTGGCTGGTCATGCCGCCCCGCGTGGTCAGGATGCCGCGCGCCGCGTGCATGCCGTGGATGTCCTCCGGGCTGGTCTCGACGCGCACCAGCACGACGCTCTCGCCCTTGCCAGCGCGCATCTCCGCCTCGTCGGCGCTGAACACCACGGTCCCCGACGCCGCTCCCGGGCTCGCCGGCAGCCCCTTGGAGAACAGCGTCCGCCTCGCCTTCGGGTCCAACGTCGGGTGCAGCAACTGGTCGAGCGCCTGCGGGTTGACCCGGCGCACTGCCTCCTCGCGCGTGATCAGCCCCTCATTGGCCATCTCGACCGCGATGCGCAGGCTGGCCGCCACCGTCCGCTTCCCGGTCCGCGTCTGAAGCATGTACAGCGTGTTCTGCTGCACGGTGAACTCGATGTCCTGCATGTCGCTGTAGTGCCGCTCCAGCGTCTCGCGCACCCGCACCAGCTCGGCGTACGCCTGCGGCAGCGCCGCCTCCATGCTGACCTCGCCGGGCTTGGACCGCGCGTCGCTCAGCGGCTGCGGCGTGCGGATGCCGGCGACCACGTCCTCGCCCTGCGCGTTGACCAGGAACTCGCCGTAGAAGATGTTCTCCCCCGTCGACGGGTCGCGGGTGAAGCACACCCCCGTCGCGCAGTCGCTCCCCATGTTGCCGAACACCATGGCCTGCACGTTGACCGCCGTGCCCCAGTCCGCGGGGATGTCGTGCAGCCTGCGGTACGTGTTCGCACGGGGGTTCATCCACGACCCGAACACCGCCCCGATCGCCCCCCACAGCTGGTCGCGCGGGTCCATCGGGAACGGCCGCCCCGTCTCCTGGCGCACCATCGCCTTGTACTCGTCGACCACCGCCTGCCACTGCGCCGGCGTGAGCGCGGTGTCCTCGACCACGTCCGCGTCGATCTTGGCGCTCTCGATGATCTCCTCGAAGCGGTGGTGGTCCACGCCGAGCACGACCGAGCCGTACATCTGGATGAACCGCCGGTAGCTGTCCCACGCGAACCGCGCGTCGCCCGACGAGGCCACCAGCCCCGCCACCGTGTCGTCGTTCAGCCCGAGGTTGAGCACCGTGTCCATCATGCCCGGCATCGACACCCGCGCCCCCGAGCGCACCGACACCAGCAACGGCCGCGCCGCGTCGCCGAAGCGCAGCCCCACCGCCTCCTCGATCCGCGACAGCGCCACCTGCAGCTGCGCGTCCAGATCCTCCGGATAGCGCCGGTCGTTGTCGTAGAACTCGGTGCACAGCGCGGTCGTGATGGTGAACCCCGGCGGCACCGGCAGCCCGATGCTCGCCATCTCCGCCAGGTTGGCGCCCTTGCCGCCGAGCAGGTTGCGCATGTCCGCGCGCCCTTCGTTGTGGCCGGCGCCGAAGCTGTAAACCCACTGCGTCATGCTGAACTGTCCTCATCAGGCTGTGCGCCGCAGGCGGCCCCCGGCGCGGGGAGTATAGCAGCGCCGCGGCGCCGGTGCCCGGGATCAGCCCTCGATCGCCGAGAAATCCGCGACATGGTCCATCGTGTCGCGCAGCCAAGCCAGGAGACGCAGGCGGTTCTGACGCAAGACCGGGTCAGGATCGTTGACCGTCACCACCTCGAAGAACGCATCGAGGGGCGTGCGCAAGGTGGCCAGGGTGGAAATGGCATCGCCAAATCGCTCGGCTGCCAACGCCGCGATGATTGCAGGCTGCACGGCTTCCAGCATCTCGAGCAGGGCCAGTTCCTGGGACTGACGCATCAGTGCGGCATCGGGCCGTCCCGTGTGCGGGCCGTCGCGCCTGTCCTCGATGCGCAGGATGCTGGCCGCGCGCCGGTAGGCAGCGAGCAGGTCGGTGCCGTCCGCGCCGCCCAGCAGCGACGCCACCGCGTCCATGCGCGACAGCACGCGGACCAGGTCGTCGTCCCCGCCCGCGCCCAGCACCGCCGACAGCACGTCGTGCCGCTCGCCCCCCGCGCGAAGCTGGACCCGCAGCCGCTCCACCAGGAACGCCATCACCTCCGACACCAGCAGCGGCCCGCCCGCCCCGTCCAGCGCGGACGGCTCCCCGCCCGACCACAGCGCGTTGGCCGCCCGCAGCACCCGCCCGAGCGGCAGCCGCAGCCCGTTCTCCCGGATGATCCGGATCACCCCCAGCGCCGCCCGACGCAGCGCGAACGGATCGCCCGACCCCCCCGGCCTCTCCCCGATCAGGAAGAACGACACGAGCTGGTCCAGCTTGTCCGCCAGCGCGACCGCGACCGCCACCGGCTCGCGCGGCACCGCGTCCCCCGGCCCCTTCGGCCCGTAGTGGTCGCGCACCCCGTCCGCCACCCGCGGGTCCTCCCCGTCGTGGCGCGCGTAGTAGCCCCCCATCACCCCCTGCAGCTCCGGGAACTCGCCCACCATCCCGGTCGCCAGGTCCGCCTTGCACAGCAGCGCCGCCCGCTCCGCCCTCTTGCGCGCCACCAGCCTCACGCTCGCCGCCACGCCCTCCGCATCCGCCAGCGCGTCCGACACCTCCCCCGCCAGCGCCACGATCCGCCCCACCCGCGCCCCCTGGCTGCCGAGCCGCGCGTGGAACGTCACCCCGTCCAGCGCCGCCACCCGGTCCTCCAGCCTCACCCGCCGGTCCGCGTCCCAGAAGTGCCGCGCGTCCGAGAACCGCGCCCGCAGCACCCGCTCGTTGCCCGCGACGATGACCGCCCCCCCGTCGGCCGCCACGATGTTGGCCGCGAACGCGAAGAACGGCGCCGCCGCCCCGTCCGCCTGCCGCAGCGCGAAATACCGCTGGTTCACCCGCATCGACACCTGCATCACCTCGGCCGGCAGGTCCATGAACTCCCCGCCGATCCGCCCGAGCAGCACCACCGGCCACTCCACCAAGCCCGCCACCTCGTCCAGCAGCCCCGCGTCCTCCACCACTGCGAGCCCCTGCGCCGCCGCCGCCTCCGCCACCCCCCGCTCGACCAGCCCCCGCCGCACCCCCGCATCCGGCTCGACGAACCGCGCGCGCAGCGCCGCCAGCCACGTCTCCGCCCCCTCCACCCCGACCGCGCCGGGCGCCATGAACCGGTGCCCCTCGGTCAGCGCCCCGCTGCACAGCCCGTGCCCGTCGTCGCCTTCCGTCGCCAGCCCGAACGGCACCACCACGCCGTCGAGGAGGCACAGGATGCGCCGCAGCGGCCTCACCCACGCGAACTGGCTCCCCGCCCCCCAGCGCATCGACTTCGGCCACGGGAACCGCCGCAGCAGCCCCGGCATCGCCGCCGCCACCAGCTCCGCCGCCGACGCGCCCGCCACCAGGCGCTCCAGCATCCAGTGCCCCCCCTCCTCGCGCACCTCGCCCCGCCCCGCCCCGTGCTTGCGCAGGAACCCTGCCAGCGCCTGCTCCGGCGCCGACGCACGCGGCCCCCGCTCGACGACGCGCTGCGCCTCGACCCCTCCGCTCACCTCCAGCCGCAGGGCGATCCGGCGCGGCCCATGGAACGACGCGGCCCCGGCCGGCGACAGCGGGGCCAGCGCCTCGGACACCAGGCGCGCCAGGTCGGCGGCGGCGCGGGCCTGCATCCGCGCCGGGATCTCCTCGCCGAACAGCTCGATCAGCAGCTCCGGCATCGCTCAGGCCCGAAAGGAAGGAAGAAAGGCCAGGGGCGCTGCCCCTGGACCCCGCCAAAGGCAAGCCTTTGGAATCCAATACTTAAGGAAGGCCGGTCCAGGGGCGGCTCCCTCCGGTGGCCCTTCCAACGATCCAGGCGGATCGTCGGAACCTTTGGCCACCTCCGCCTGGCGGGTCTGGGCAGCGCCCAGCCTTGCTTCCTTCACGCCTCGCCCCCCAGCCACGCCTCGCAGCACCGCTTCGCCAGCCCCCTGACCCTGCCGATGAAGCTCGCGCGCTCCGTGACGCTGATCACCCCCCGCGCGTCGAGCAGGTTGAACAGGTGCGACGCCTTGACGCACTGGTCGTAGGCCGGCAGCGCCAGCCCCCGCCCGACCAGCGCCGCGCACTCCCGCTCCGCGTCGTCGAAGTGCCGCGCCAGCATCGCCACGTCCGCGAACTCGAAGTTGTGCGCGCTGTACTCCCGTTCCGCCCGCAGGAACACGTCGCCGTAGGTCACGCCCGCGCCGTTGAAGTCGAGGTCGTACACCCGCTCCACGTCCTGCACGTACATCGCGATCCGCTCCAGCCCGTAGGTCATCTCGAAGCTCGGGTGCACCACCGCGATCCCGCCGACCTGCTGGAAATACGTGAACTGCCCGACCTCCATGCCGTCGCACCACACCTCCCAGCCCAGCCCCCAGGCGCCCAGCGTCGGGCTCTCCCAGTCGTCCTCGACGAAGCGGATGTCGTGCACCAGCGGGTCCAGCCCGATCGCCGCATACGACGCGAGCAGCAGCTCCTGCGCCTCCGCCGGGCTCGGCTTCATGATGACCTGGTATTGGTAGTAGTGCTGCATCCGGTTCGGGTTCTCGCCATACCGCCCGTCCGACGGCCGCCGGCACGGCTGCACGTATGCCGCCCGCCACGGCGCCGGCCCCAGCGAGCGCAGCGTCGTCGCCGGGTGGAACGTCCCCGCCCCCATCTCCAGGTCGTACGGCTGCAGGATCACGCACTCCTGCGCCGCCCAGAACGCATGTAGCCGCAGGATCAGCGCCTGGAAGCTCGGTGCCCGTGCCCCACCGGCCGCTGCCCCGCCGCCCGCCAGCACCGGCGCCGCGCTCACGCCGCCCAACCGCGGAAGCGCGCGGCGACGCAAGCCGCGAAGCTGGCTCTGGGGCAGGTCATGGGCCGGGCAGGCTGCATTGACAGGGTCTCCGTCGCTCGCGCGTGATCGCGGCCGAACCCTAGTTGCGTGGGCCACACCACGGCAAGGAGAGCCCCCGTCATGACCTACCCGGAACTCGTCGCCGCCCCCGGACCGACGCCCTCCGCCCACGGCGCAGCCGACGCCGAGCGCCTGGTCCGCGCCTACTACGACGCCTTCAACCGCCACGACGTCGACGGCTTCCTCGCGCTGCTCTCCCCCGACGTCGAGCACGGCGTCAGCCAGGGCGGCGCCGAGCGCGGCCGGGACGCCTTCCGCGCCTTCGTCGCCCACATGGACCGCTGCTACCTCGAGCGCATCGAGGACCTCGTCGTCATGACCGACCCCACCGGCACCCGCGCCGCCGCCGAGTTCACCGTCCACGGCCGCTACATCGCCACCGACCCCGGCGTCCCCGAAGGCACCGCGCCCGCCCGCAACCAGGCCTACGTGCTCCCCGCCGGCGCCTTCTTCACCCTGCGCGACGGCCGCGTCGCCCGCATCGCCAACCACTACAACCTCGGCGACTGGGTCCGGCAGGTGAACGAGGCCTGAGCGTGGACGCCCCCGCGCCCGCCCTGGACGACGCCGGCCTGCGCGACCTCCTGCGCCGCACCCGCCGCATCGCCCTGGTCGGCGCCTCGCCCAACCCCGCCCGCCCGTCGCACGCGGTCATGCGCTTCCTGCTCGCCCGCGGCTACGCGGTGACGCCGGTCAACCCCGGCCTCGCCGGCCAGCACCTGCTCGGCCGGCGCGTGGCAGCCAGCCTCGACGAGGCCGCGCAGGACCCGGCCGCACCGCTCGACATGGTCGACGTCTTCCGCGCCTCCGCCCAGGCCGGCGCGGCCGTCGACGACGCGGTCCGCCTCGGCGCACGCTCGGTGTGGCTGCAGCTCGGCGTCATCGACGCAGCCGCGGTGCAGCGGGCCCGCGACGCCGGGCTGGCGGCGGTCATGGACCGGTGCCCGGCGATCGAGTGGCCGAGGCTGATCGGACGGTAGGAAAGCAAGGCCAGGGGCTCTGCCCCTGGACCCCGCCAAAGGCCGAGCCTTTGGAAA
>CAXSFE010000059.1:0-22089 GCA_964236585.1 uncultured Acetobacteraceae bacterium | reverse complement strand
CGGGCGGCTTCTGGGAGGGCGGCAGCAGGGCGGTGGGCGGGGCGCCGGTGGGCGACATCGCGGCGCGGGTGTCGTGGCTGGGCTGGGCCGGGACGGGCTGGGCGGACGCGGGCAGGGCCTGCGCGCACAGGGCGGCGGCCGCGAGCGCGGTGGCCAGGGGGGTGAGCCGCATGGGAGTTACCTCGGATTTATGGTCGGCCCGCGTTGGGAGGCGGGGCCTGTTGATCTCGGCGGGATCATGGCGGAGCACCGGCTTGCCCACAACCAACCCGGACGATGAAATCGCCGCAGGGTGGGCCGGCAAGGTTGAGGCTCTGCCTCAAACTCCGCCAGGGGCGGTTCGCCCCTGGCGGGTTCGGGCAGAGCCCGACCCTGCTTCCTTGCGGGCCGTCTTGGTTGACCGCGCGGGGTCCGGGTCCTATCTGGACGCAAAGCCCGGTGGCGCCGTGCCGCCGGTCCGCGCCCTTGTTCCGGCGCCCTCCGGCCGGCCGGGACGGCGCCGGAGCGCTCCAGTCCGAGGCCTGCCATGTTCGCCAGCTTTGCCCGCCTGTTCGGCACCAGCAACGAGCGCTCGCTGCGCCATTATCGGCGCCGCCTGCCGCAGATCAACGCGCTGGAGCCGGAGGTCGCCGCCCTGTCCGACGAGGCGCTGCGCGGGCGCACCGCGGCGTTCCGCGAGCGTCTGGCGGCCGGCGCCACGCTGGACGACGTGCTGCCCGAGGCGTTCGCGGTGGTGCGCGAGGCGTCGCGGCGGGTGCTGGGGATGCGGCACTTCGACGTGCAGCTCGTCGGCGGCATGGTGCTCAACGACGGCAAGATCGCGGAGATGAAGACCGGCGAGGGCAAGACCCTGGTGGCGACGCTGCCGGTGTACCTCAACGCGCTGCCGGCGAAGGGCGTGCACGTCGTGACCGTCAACGACTATCTCGCCGCGCGTGACGCGGAGGAGATGGGGACGCTGTACCGCTTCCTGGGGCTGAGCACGGGGGTGATCGTGCACGGGCTGTCGGACGATCAGCGGCGGGCGGCGTATGCGTGCGACATCACCTACGGGACCAACAACGAGTTCGGCTTCGACTACCTGCGCGACAACATGAAGTACCGCCTTGAGGACATGACGCAGCGCCCGTTCTCGTTCGGCATCGTCGACGAGGTGGACTCGATCCTGATCGACGAGGCGCGCACGCCGCTGATCATCTCGGGGCCGGCGGAGGACTCGTCGGACCTGTACCGGCAGGTCAACGCGGTGATGGTCGAGCTGGTGCGCGACCCGAGCGTCTACGACAAGGACGAGAAGATGAAGTCGGTCGCGCTGACCGAGGAGGGGTCGGAGCGGGTCGAGGAGATGCTGAGGGACGCCGGCGTCATCACCGAGGGCAACCTGTACGACATCTTCAATGTCGCCGTGGTGCACCACGTGCAGCAGAGCCTGCGGGCGCACACGCTGTTCGCGCGCGACGTCGAGTACATGGTTCGCGACGACAAGATCGTGATCGTGGACGAGTTCACCGGGCGGATGATGGAGGGGCGGCGCTACTCGGAGGGGCTGCACCAGGCGCTGGAGGCGAAGGAGTTCGTCACGGTGCAGCAGGAGAACCAGACGCTCGCGTCCATCACGTTCCAGAACTACTTCCGGTTGTTCCCCAAGCTCGCGGGGATGACGGGGACGGCGCTGACGGAGGCGGACGAGTTCGCGGAGATCTACAAGCTCGACGTGATCGAGGTGCCGACCAACGTGGCGGTCGGGCGCATCGACGGGCACGACGAGGTGTATCGCACCGCGGCCGAGAAGTACGAGGCGGTGGCCGGGCTGATCGAGGACGCCAAGGGGCGGGGGCAGCCGGTGCTGGTGGGCACGACCAGCGTCGAGCGCTCGGAGCTGCTGAGCGCGATCCTGGACCGGCGGGGGATCCGGCACTCGGTGCTGAACGCCAAGTTCCACGAGCGCGAGGCGGTGATCGTGGCGCAGGCGGGGGCGCCGGGGTCGATCACGATCGCGACGAACATGGCCGGGCGCGGGACAGACATCAAGCTGGGCGGCAACGTCGAGATGCGGGTGCGCCAGGAGGTCGGCGAGCACGCGGACGAGGCGGTGCTGGCCGAGCGCGAGGCGGCGATCCGCGCGGAGGTGGCCGCGAACCAGCCTCGCGTGGTCGAGGCGGGGGGGCTGCTGGTGATCGGCACCGAGCGGCACGAGAGCCGGCGGGTGGACAACCAGCTGCGCGGGCGCTCCGGGCGGCAGGGCGACCCTGGGGAGAGCCGGTTCTTCCTGTCGCTCGAGGACGATCTGATGCGGATCTTCGGGTCCGAGCGGATGGGGGGCATGCTGCAGCGGCTCGGCCTGAAGGAGGGCGAGGCGATCATCCATCCGTGGATCAACCGGGCGCTGGAGAAGGCGCAGAAGAAGGTCGAGGCGCGCAACTTCGACACGCGCAAGAACGTGCTGAAATACGACGACGTGATGAACGACCAGCGCAAGGAGGTCTACGCCCAGCGGCGCGAGTTCATGCGCGCCGACGACGTGTCGGCCACGCTGGCCGAGATGCGCGCCGAGGTCGCGGAGGCGATGGTGGACCGGCACCTGCCGGAGCGGGCGTTCGCCGAGCAGTGGGCGAGCGAGGCGCTGGCGGAGGATCTGCGCAGGGTGCTGGCGGTGGACGTGCCGGTGGGGGCGTGGGCGCAGGAGGACGGGATCGACGTGGCCGCGGTGCGCGAGCGCGTGGTCGCCGCGGCGGACGCGCACATGGCGGCGAAGGCCGCGAACCTCGGGCCGGAGCTGATGCGCTACGTCGAGAAGACGTTGCTGCTGCAGACCCTGGACGCGGTGTGGAAGGAGCATCTGCTGACGCTCGACCATCTGCGGCAGGGCATCTGGCTGCGCTCGCTCGGGCAGAAGGACCCGCTGAACGAGTACAAGAGCGAGGCGTTCGCCCTGTTCAACGCGATGCTCGACGACCTCAAGGAGCGGGTCACGTCGATGCTGGCGCGGGTCGAGCTGAGCCCGCAGGAGCCGCTGCCGGAGTTCGCGGCGCCGCCGGCCTACACGATCGAGAGCCATCCGGACGCGGACCGGGTGACGGCGGCGGGGCCGGGGATGGCGGTGGCGCTGGCGGAGCCGGTGCTGATCGAGAACGTGCCGCTGGCGGCGGTCGATCCGGACGACCCGGCGACGTGGCAGGCGACGCCGCGCAACGCCGCGTGCCCGTGCGGGTCGGGGAAGAAGTTCAAGCACTGCCACGGGCGGCAGCTCTGAAAGCAAGGAAGGCCAGAGGCTCTGCCTCTGGACTCCGCCAAGGGGAGCCCCTTGGATGGCTTCCCTTAAGTGAGGCCGGTCCAGGGGCGGCTCGCCTCTGGCGGGTCCGGGCAGAGCCCGGCCTTGCTTCCTAGGCTGGTCGCGCCGTTCTTCGTGCTGATCTGGGCGACGGGGTTCATCGCGGCGCGGCTGGTGGCGCCGCACGTGCAGCCGCTGAGCTTCCTGTGCCTGCGCTACGGGGTGGCGAGCGGGGTGCTGGCGGCGATGGCGGTCGCGTCGGGGGCGCGGTGGCCGAGCGGGCGGGGGTGGCGCGACACCGTGCTCGCGGGACTGCTGATCCAGGCGGGGTATCTGGGCGGGGTGTTCTGGGCGGTGCGGCACGGGTTGCCGGCGGGGCTGTCGGCGCTGATCGTGGGGCTGCAGCCGCTGCTGACGGCGGCGCTGGCGTGGCGGCTGCTGGGCGAGCGGGTGGGGGCGCGGCGCTGGGGGGGGATCGCGGTGGGGTTCGCCGGTGCGGCGCTGGTGGTGGCGCCGGTGGTGCTGGCGTCGGTGGGGCAGGGGGGGGCCGGGGTGTCGCCGGCGGCGGTGGCGGTGTGCCTCGGGGCGATGGTGTCGATCACGCTGGGGACGATCTGGCAGAAGCGGACGGGGGGCGTCGGCGACCTCCGCACGGCGCTGGCGGTGCAGTATGCGGCGTCGCTTGTGGCGACGGCGCCGGTGGCGCTGGTGTCCGAGGGGGGCGGGTTCGACGGGTCGTGGCAGGCGTGGGCGGGGCTGGCGTGGGCGTCGCTCGGGCTGTCGGTGGGGGCGGTGTCGCTGCTGATGGTGCTGATCCGGCGCGGGGCGGTGGCGGGGGTAGCGACGCTGCTCTACTTGGTGCCGCCGGTCGCGGCGGGCATGGCATTCCTGGCGTTCGGCGAGGTGCTCTCGCCGGTGCAGGTGGGGGGCATGGCGGTCGCGGTGGCGGGGGTCGCGCTGTCGCAGACGGCGCGGGCGGGGTGAGGCGCGGCTGGAGGGTGTCCCAGGCTGGACGTCCCGGCTTCGTGCATCGGTGAAGGAAGAAAGCGTGTTCTTTCTTGAAAGAAAGAACCAAAGAACTTTTGCCGGTTGGGTTCGCGGGCTACCCGCTCGGTGAGATACTTACGGGCAAAGTCTTTTTGCTTCTTTTTCTTCAGAAAAAGAAGACTCTTGCTTGCTTTCTTAAATGCTCCGCCGCCGTCACGCCTGTTGTGACAGAGGCGTCACGGGAGGCGTGACAAATTACGGGGCGGCGGAGGTGTTTGTCGTGCGGCGCGTGACGTGATCGTCCCATCGCGCGGAAGCGGGTGTCCTGTTTTGCAAGGCACGTACCGGACCTGCACGCGCGATCCCGGCCGGCGGGACGCCGTGTGTGCGGCGTGGCGGGACGGGCGTATCCTGCGGCACGGGACGTGGCGTGGAGGACTGGCCTGCCCTATTCCCCCGACAGGTCACGGCGGCGGCGGTCGAGCTCCTCGCTGTAGCGGCGAAGGGCGTGCTGCTCGGTCAGGATGCCGATCACCCGGGCGGACTCGGCGGACTCCACCACGGCCAGGGCGTCGGCCTCCGCGGTCTCGAACATCGCGACGGCCTCCTTCACGGACATGGCGGGGAGGAGGACGGTGCCGGCGTGATGCAGGATCTCCGAGACGCGGGTGGCGGTGTCGTCGGCGGCGTGGGCGTCGGAGATGGTGACCATCCCGGCGTATTCGTCGCGCTCGTCGACGGCGATGATGGCGGCGCTGCTGCCCAGCGGGAACTCGCGGCGGAAGCTCGCGAGCGTGGAGTCGGCGCGGACACGGCGCAGCTCGCGGCGCATCATGCGGCCGACAGACAGGCTGCGCACCCAGCCGACGTCGACGGCGGAGCGGATCGCCTCGCCGCGCAGGTGGAAGCGCCAGGTCGCGAAGGAGTAGCCGAAGGTGCGGCGCACGGTGATCGCCGAGATCACGGAGGCGGCGAGCACGGCGACGGTGACGGGCAGGCTGCCGGTGCTCTCCAGCGCCAGGAACGCCATGGTGAGCGGGCCGCCGACCACGGCGACGGCGAGCGCGCTCATGCCGACCAGCGCGTAGACGACGGCGGGCAGGGCCTGGGTGGCGGTGGCGAGCGCGATGACGCCGGCGAAGGCCTTGCCGAGCAGGGCGCCGAGGAACAGCGAGGCGTAGAACAGCCCGCCGCGGAAGCCGGAGCCGATGGAGATCGCCGACGCCAGGGCCTTGAGCACCAGCAGGAGCACGACGTGCTGCAGGCTGTAGGGGGCGTCGATGCCGACGCGCAGCGCCGCGTGGCCGGAGGACAGCACGGCGGGGGTGACGAGGGCGAGCAGGCCGACGGCGAGGCCGCCGATCGCGGGGCGCAGCCAGGTCGGCACGCGCGAGGCGCGGAACGCGGCCTCGGTCATGGTGACGGCGCGCATGATCGCGATGCCCAGGAGCGCGGAGACCACGCCGAGGGCGAGGATGGGGAGGAAGTCGACGGTCTCGATCGTGGTCGGCAGGCGCAGCGCCCAGGCCTGGTCGGTGGGGCTGAGCACGCGGAAGACGAACACCGCGGTGATCGCGGACACCACGACGGGGGCGAGGGTTGCCAGCGAGTAGGTGCCGATCACCAGCTCGAAGGCGTAGAAGGCGCCGGTGAGGGGCGCGTTGAAGGCGGCCGCGATGGCGCCGGCGGCGCCGCAGCCGACGAGCAGGCGCAGGTCGTTGCGCCGGACGCGGAAGGAGCGGCCGAGCTTGGAGCCGACGGCCGAGCCGATCTGGGTGTAGCCGGCCTCCAGGCCGATCGACGCGCCGACGCTGTTGGACAGCAGGGTCTGGCCCACCACGACGAGGCTGTCGCTGAGCGACATGGCGCCGCCGAACAGGGCGTTGGCCTCGATCGGGTCGACCGGGCGGCGCGGCCAGAAGCGGGCGACGGCAAGCCCGAGCAGGCCGACGGCCAGCCCGCCCAGCGAGGGCACCAGGAGGGTGCGCAGGCGGTCGACGCTGACCTGGCCGGACAGGCGCTCGCCGTTGGTGGCGAACAGCAGGTGGTGGGCGACCTGGGTGAACTCGTTCATGGCGACGACGGCCAGGCCGGCGGCGATGCCGATGACGGCGGCGAGCACGACGAGCCCGAGCTCGTCGGCGCGGACCAGGGCGCGCAGGTTCTGCGGCGCGTGCAGCATCCAGTCGCGCAGCGCGCGGGGGTCGGCGGCCCGGCCGGAGCGGCCGCCCGGGGGCTTGGCGACAGGGGGCTTGCCGCCCGGTCGGGTGACCGGCGGCGCGGCGCGGCGGATGGTCGAGAGGAAGGACATCGGCGTCGGCCGCTGCACGGGTTCGTGGCACGGATTCGAACGCGACCCCGCCTGGGAGGGTTCTATCCCTGGTTGGGGGGGAATGCGCGGTCAATCGTGCTGCGGCGGGGTGGATGGAGAAGAAGCAAGGTTGAGGCTCTGCCTCAAACTCCGCCAGGGGCGAGCCGCCCCTGGACCGGCATGACTTAGGGAGGCCGGTCCAGGGGGGGCTCCCCCCTGGCGGGTCCAGGGCAGAGCCCTGGCCTTGCCTGGCTTCGCGCGGGCAGGCACGTCAGCGCGGGGCCGGGGGAGCGCGCGCATGACTGGGTCTGGCCGACGGGTGGCGCTGGTCACGGGGGCGAGCGGGGGCATCGGGCCGTGGATCGCGCTCGGGCTGGCGCGGGCGGGGATGCATGTGGTGCTGGCCGGGCGGGACGCGGCGCGCGTGGAGGCGGCCCGGGCGTGGGTGCAGGGGCAGGTGGCGGGGGCTGCGCCGGAGGGGGAGGTTGCGGATCTGTCCAGCCTGGCGGCGGCGAGGGGGCTTGGGGAGCGGGTGGCGGCGCGGCACGGCGCGGTGGCGGTGCTGGTGAACAACGCGGGGGTGTTCCGGCACCGGCGCGAGGTGACGGAGGAGGGGCGGGAGGTGGTGCTGGCGGTGAACCATCTGGCGCCGTTCGTGCTGACGCGCGTGCTGATGCCGGCGCTGTCGGCGGTGGGGGGCGCGCGGGTGGTCAACGTGGGGTCGTCGGCGTCGGACAGGGCGGGGATCGACCCGGAGGACCTGGAGCTCGTGCGGGGGTGGGGGCTGGTGCGGGCGTACGGGCGGTCGAAGCTGGCGATGATGATGGCGGGGTTCGAGTGGGCGGAGCGGGTGCCGGGGGTGGTGTCGGTCGTGGTGCATCCGGGCGGGGTGAGGACTGGGATCGTGCGGGCGGGGGGGATCGTGCAGCTCGGGTGGCGGGCGCTGTCGCCGTTCCTGCTGACGCCGGAGCAGGGGGCGGCGGTGGTGCTGCACGCGGCGCTGTCGGGGGAGGGGGCGGCGTTCGGGGGGCGGTATGTGAAGGCGCGGGGGGTGGTGGCGCCGAACCGGCGGGCGCTGGACGCGGGGCTGCGGGCGCGGGTGTGGGCGGCGACGGAGCGGCTGGCGGGGTGAGGGGGGCTGTCGGGCCTTCCTGGGACAGGGTTCCAGTTCGGAGGTCGTGCCGTCGAGGTTGGATGGGCCGCGGACCTGTGCCTGTCCTCGTCGAGGCCGGTCGGCAGCAGCGGCAGAACGCAGGAGACCTGCCTGACTGCGGGATGCAAGTCGAAGGTCCAGGCGGCCCGGCTCGTTGCACGGGCTGTCGCGCCCGCGACGATGGGGTCGTCAGTGCTTCACGAGCAGCATCCTTCGTCCGTTCGGGTGGGTGCCGAACGAGAACTCGGTTCCCGGTGTGGCGAAGTCGAACTGCTGCGCCTGCTCGTCGAAGTCCGTCACCTCCCAGCTTCTTTCAGGTGGCCAGAGCTGGTTGGGTCGCCAGTCGAAGGGGATGTTGGCGACCAGGAGAAGCAGCAGGGCCAGGCCGACTGCCCGAAGTGCAGGAACACGATCCGAGGCAAAGGTGAAGACCGCTCCAAGGAAGGCGATCATCGGGAAGATGTAGTAGCGCACCCCCATTCCTGGCCAGACCATACCCTGCCACTGTGGCGTGACCGGAGAGATGTTGGGGTGCCAGAGCGCTGCGGCGAACACCAGCCAGGAGAACAACGTGGCCTGTCTGAGCAGTGTTGTCCCGCGCCACACGGCAACAGCGGTCAGGACGAGCCAGGCCAATGCGACTCCGGACGGAAGCAGTCGTCCGTAGTACCAGGGCGTCCATGCGATCAGCCATGCGATGGTGTGCTGCCCCATCAGGGCGCCCACAGCCACCTGCAGCGCGACGATCCGGACCAGCAGCGGAATGCTTGCGCCGAGGTTCTGGGGCAGGCGGTCCGGTCCTGCGGTCAGCACGATGAAGGTGCCCTGGACCGCCACGGTGGCGAGGACGAGGAAGACCCGCCCCGTGCGACCGTGGCAGCCTGGACGCAGCGCGGCCCAGGCTGCGATCGGCAGCAGGAACAGACAGAACGGCCCGCTCAGCCCGGAGCCGACCAGCACGGCGGCGTCGAACACCCGTCCCCGCCAGCTCGCGGGCAGGTCGCCCGTGGCGACGAGGAACGCGAGCAGTGCCAGGTACCACTGCGCGTTGGTCAGGTTGGCGTAGACCTCTCCCGAGTTCTGCAGGGTCAGGAACACCGCGGCGAACAGCATCCGTCCGCGTCGCGAGGGCCAGGATCCGTTCATGCGATCGGACACCAGGAAGATCGTCGGCGCGACCTGTATCGTCAGGGCGGCGAGCGCGAAGAAGGTTGGCGCCCAGCTCAGGGGGAGCATCTGGGAAGCAAGCGCTCCCAGTCTCGAGATGGTCTGAAGGTAGCCACTCACCGGCCAGAGCAGGCACCGCCAGCCGAACTCATAGGCCTCCGGATACCAGCTCCCTCCGTCTTCCGCCCAGAACTCCGCGTGCAGGAACATGGCCGGGCGGCGTGCAACGAGAGTCGCCGCGAAGAAGATACCCAAGGCAGCCAGCTTGGGCCCCGATAGGGGGGCCGGACTGCCTGAACTTAGTTGTGTCTTCAATTCCTGTCCTGGGTCGGGCTTGATTGTAGTAGCACCAAGGATAAGCAGGAATTTCTGTGCTGCCGCAGTATCATTTCGGTAATGTATTGTTGCATCAACGGCAGGTCAGGATCCTGTGTATCGCGCATGGCTGCGAGGTCAAGCGCCCGGGGCGTGAAGCAGGCGATGAACCAGTCTCGGCCTTCGGCATCGCCGCGCGGGCAAGATCGCCGGCTGGATTTCCGGACACGCCGGCCGTTGCCGCGACACCCGTACGGTCGGGTGCAAAGCCGGGGCGGCTCGCCGCTGGCGAAGCTTGAGGCAGGACTTGATCCTCCTTGCCCCTGAGACGGCGAGGCATGCGCAACGGAGGACGCGGCCGTGTGTTGTGTGTGCTCGATCAACACGGGGGGCGTCATGCGCGACATTCGGGGCCTGGGCGAGCGGGCGTGGCGGGGGCAGATGCCGGAGCCGATGCCGCCGACGGGGCCGCCGATCGTGCCGCCGGACCCGGACCTGCCGGTGCCGGTCGAGGAGCCGCCGGAGGGGGTGCCGATCCCGGGCGAGCTGCCGCCAGAGCCGATGATGGCGCGCTGAGGTGACGCAGGCGCCGGACGGCGCGGTGCCGCGCGAGATGCGACAGGTCGTCGTGCCGGCGCCGGGCGGGCCGGAGGCGATGCGGGTGGAGCGCGGGCCGGTGCCGGCGGCGGGGCCGGGCGAGGTTTTGCTCCGCGTGCTGGCGGCGGGGGTGAACCGGCCGGACATCGTGCAGCGGCAGGGGAAGTATCCGCCGCCGCCGGGGGCGAGCCCGCTGCTGGGGCTGGAGGTGGCGGGCGAGGTGGTGGCGCTGGGGGAGGGCGCGGCGGGGTGGCGCGTGGGCGAGCGGGTGTGCGCGCTGGTCAATGGCGGGGGGTATGCGGAGTTCTGCGTGGCGCCGGCGGGGCAGTGCCTGGCGTGGCCGGACGGCTACGACGCGGTCAGGGCAGCGGCGCTGTGCGAGAACTTCTTCACGGTGTGGGCGAACCTGGTGGGGATCGGCGGGCTGCGCGCGGGGCAGGTGGCGCTGGTGCACGGGGGGAGCAGCGGCATCGGGATCACGGCGATCCAGCTGGGGGTGGAGCTGGGGGCGGAGGTGCTGGTGACGGCGGGATCGGCGGCGAAGTGCGCGGCGTGCGAGGGGGTGGGGGCTTCGCTGGCGGTGAACTACCGGGAGGGGGATTTCGTGGAGGCGGTGCTGGCGCACACCGGGGGGCGGGGGGTGGACGTGGTGCTCGACATGGTGGGCGGGGACTACACGCCGGGGAATTTGCGGTGCCTGGCCATGGACGGGCGGCTGGTGCTGATCGCGTTCCTGCGCGGCGCGGTGGTGGAGAAGCTCGACTTGACGCGGATCATGACGAAGCGGCTGGTGGTGACAGGGTCGACGATGCGGCCTCGGACAGAGGCGGAGAAGGCGGCGATCGCGGCGGCGCTGCGCGAGCGGGTGTGGCCGGCGCTGTCGGCGGGGCGGTGCGGGCCGGTGATCGAGCGGGTTTTTGTCCTCGAGGAGGTGGCGGCGGCGCATGCGCTGATGGAGAGCAGCGCGCACGTCGGGAAGATCGTGCTGCGGGTGGCAGAGTGAGGGAGGCAAGGCCAGGGGCCCTGCCCCCGGACCCCGCCAAAGGCGGAGCCTTTGGAAACCTGAACTTAAGGGAGGCCAGTCCAGGGCGGCTCGCCCTGGCGGGTCCAGGGCAGAGCCCTGGCCTTGCCTTGCCTTGATCCTGCACGCGGTCTCGGCCGGCGAGGGCCCGGTCGTCGTGCTGCTGCACGGGCTGTTCGGGTCGGGGCGGACGCTGGGGGTGGTGGCGCGGCGCCTGGTGGCGGAGGGGTTCCGGGCGGTGTCGCTGGACCTACGCAACCACGGGGGCAGTCCGCACGCGGCGGGGATGGGCTACGCGGCGATGGCGGGGGACGTTGCGGAGACGCTGGACGGGCTGGGCGTGGGCGAGGCGGCCGTGCTGGGGCACTCGATGGGGGGCAAGGTGGCGATGGCGCTGGCGCTGGGGGGCGCGGCGCGGGTCGGGCAGCTGGTGGTCGCGGACATCGCGCCGGTGGGGTATGCGCCGCACTTCCGGGCGTACGTGGGGGCGATGCTGGGGGTGCCGGCGTGGGCGTCGCGGGCGGAGGCGGACGCGCTGCTGGCGGGGGTGGTGCCGGACGCGGGGGTGCGGGCGTTCCTGATGCAGAACCGGGTGCCGGAGGGGTGGCGGCTCGGGCTGGCGGAGATCGCGGCGGGGCTGGCCGAGGTCGAGGGGTGGGATGTGGCGGGCGGGGGGTATGGCGGGCCGGTGCTGGCCGTGGAGGGGGGGCGCTCGGACTACGTGGGGGAGGCGGGGCGGGCGGCGTTCCGCGCGGTGTTCAGCGACGTGCGGTTCGCGGTGGTGGCGGGGGCGGGGCACTGGCTGCACGCGGAGGAGCCGGTGGCGTTCGGGGACGCGGTGGTGGGGTTCTTGCGGGGATGAAGGAAGCGTCTTCTTTTTCTGGAGAAAAAGAAGCAAAAAGACTTTGCAAATTCAGAGGAGAGTGGATGGACTTGTTTCTTGGGTGAAAAGTTCTTTGGTTCTTTCTTTCAAGAAAGAACACGCTTGCTTTTCCTGCTGCCTCATCGGATCCAGCGTTACTTCGTTGCGGTCAGCGGGAGGGCGATGCCGCCGGCGCCGTCCTGGCTCGCGGCGACGTTCATGCCGGCGATGTGCCAGGTGCCGTCCGGGTCGCGGGCCAGGAGGGGGGCGCCGCTGGTGCCGCGCGTGGCGCTGCAGCTGTGGCGCAGGAGGGGGCGGCCGGCGCCGTCGGTGGCGGGCGCCAGGATGCGGCAGTGCAGGTCGGCCTGGAGGCGTTCCTCGCGGTCCTGGCCGAAGCCGCCCAGGGCGATGTCCTGGCCGGCGGGGGCGGGCGCGGTGGGCAGGGGGAGCAGGCGGTCGGGGGTGCCCAGCGGGGTGTCGAGCGTGAGCACGGCCCAGTCGGCGCCGGCAGTACGGGTCTCGTCCAGCGGGTCGTAGCCGGGGGTGACGTGGAAGGCGGTGACGCGGGCGTGGCCGGCGTAGTGGCCGACGGTGTAGCCGCTGAGGACGTGGACGGAGCTGGGCTGGACGTAGTGGCGGCTGGTTTCGGAGAACAGGCAGTGGGCGGCGGTGACGGCGCTGGCGGGGGCCAGGAGGAAGCCGGTGCAGCGGGTGCCGAGCTCGGTCTGGACGCGGACGACGCCGCGCCAGGGCGGGAGGGCGACGTCGACGGGGGTGCGGGGGTCGAGGGCGGCGACGCCGGGGCGGAGGACGGCGCGGCCCTGGGTGAAGGTTGGGGGGGCGGCGGCGCAGAGCAGGAGGAGGAAGAAAGGCCAGAGGCTCTGCCTCTGGACTCCGCCAAAGGCGAGCCTTTGGAAACCGCTTATGAGAGGCCGGTCCAGGGCGGCTCGCCCTGGCGGGGTCCAGGGGCAGAGCCCCTGGCCTTGCTTTCCGAGCTTCAGGCGGACTGCTTCATGATCTCGTCCGCGACGTTGCGCGGGACGGGGTCGTAGTGGTGGAACTGCATGGTGAAGGACGCGCGGCCCTTGGTCATGGAGCGGAGCTGGGAGATGTAGCCGAACATCTCCTTGAGCGGGACCTGGGCGCGGACGGTGACGGTGGAGCCGGCGCTTTCCTGCGCCTGGATGGTGCCGCGGCGGCGGTTGAGGTCGCCGACGACGTCGCCGACGTGGTCCTGGGGGGTGGTGACCTCGACGTCCATGATCGGCTCGAGGATGGTCGGGCCGGCCTTCTTCATGCCCTCGCGGAAGCAGGCCTTGGACGCGATCTCGAAGGCGAGTGCCGAGGAGTCGACGTCGTGGTACTTGCCGTCGATCAGGGTGTACTTGAAGTCCACGGTCGGGAAGCCGGCGAGGACGCCGGTGTCGGCCTGGACGCGGATGCCCTTTTCCACGGCCGGGACGTATTCCTTGGGGATGGCGCCGCCGACCACGGAGTTCTGGAACACGACGCCGGCGTTGCGCTCCAGGGGCTCGAAGGTGACCTTGACCTCGGCGTACTGGCCGGAGCCGCCGGACTGCTTCTTGTGGGTGTAGGTTTCGGTGTGGGACTTGGAGATGGTCTCGCGGTAGGCGACCTGGGGGGCGCCGATGTTGCAGTCCACGCCGTACTCGCGGCGCAGGCGGTCGACGATGATCTCGAGGTGCAGCTCGCCCATGCCGGACAGGATGGTCTGGCCGCTCTCCTGGTCGGTCTTGAGGCGCAGGCTGGGGTCCTCGCCGGCGAGCTTCTGCAGGCCGATGGTCATCTTCTCCACCGCCTCCTTGGTCTTGGGCTCGACGGAGATGTCGATCACGGGGATCGGGAAGGCCATGCGCTCCAGGACGACGGGGTCCTCGGCGGCGGCCAGCGTGTCGCCGGTGCCGGTGTCCTTGAGGCCGACGAAGGCGGCGATGTCGCCGGCGTGGACCTCCTTGATCTCGGCGCGCTTGTCGGCGTGCATCTGGAACATGCGGCCGATGCGCTCCTTCTCGCCCTTGGTCGTGTTCATCACCGTGTCGCCGGACTTCAGGGTGCCGGCGTAGACGCGCACGAAGGTCAGGGTGCCGTACTTGTCGTTGATGATCTTGAAGGCGAGGCCGGCGAAGGGGGCGGTCGGGTTGGCGGGGATGACGCGGCGCTTGGCGGCGTTCTCGGGGGTGTCCTCCTCGTCCTCGTCGGCGGCGACCTTGATGCCGGGGACGTCGATCGGGCTGGGGAGGTAGTCGAGCACGCCGTCGAGCAGGGGCTGGACGCCCTTGTTCTTGAAGGCGGTGCCGCACATCACGGGGCGGAAGGCGCCCGAGATCGTGCCGGCCTTGATGGCGCGCTTGAGGGTGGCGACGCCGACGTCGCCGTGCTCGAAGTACTCCTCCATGCCCTCGTCGTCGACGGCCAGCGCGGTGTCGAGGAGGAGCTGGCGGGCCTCGGCGGCGCGCTCGGCCATGTCGGCGGGGATCGGCTCGTCGTGGAACTTGGCGCCGAGCTCGCCGCCCTCCCAGATGATCGCCTTCATCTCGACCAGGTCGACGACGCCGATGAAGGTGTCCTCGATGCCGATCGGGAGCTGGAGGGGAAGGGCGACGATGTCGAGCTTCTCCTTGAGGGTGTCGAAGGCGCGGTAGAAGTCGGCGCCGGTGCGGTCGAGCTTGTTGATGAAGATCAGGCGCGGGACGTTGTAGCGGTCGGCCAGGCGCCAGTTGGTCTCGGACTGCGGCTGCACGCCGGCCACGCCCTCGATGATGAACACCGCGCCGTCCAGCACGCGCAGGGAGCGGTTCACCTCGATGTTGAAGTCGATGTGGCCCGGCGTGTCGATGATGTTGATGCGGTGGTCCTTCCACTCGCACGTCACCGCGGCGGAGGTGATCGTGATGCCGCGCTCACGCTCCTGCTCCATGTAGTCGGTCGTCGTGTTGCCGTCGTGGACCTCGCCGATGCGGTGGCTCACGCCGGTGTAGTAGAGGATGCGCTCGGTCGTGGTCGTCTTGCCGGCGTCGATGTGGGCGGTGATCCCGATGTTGCGGATCTTGCCTAGGTCGCTGATGTCGAACACGGGAGCCTCCATGTCACGGCAAGGCGCGGCAGGACCCCTGTCCCGCCCGCCCCGTCCGCGTCCAGGGCCCGCGAAGTGTCGCGCCGGACGGACCCGTCGAATTGTGGGGGTCAGATGCCTGGAATGGGCGGGTTTTTCAAGGGGGGTCGGGCGGGGGCGGGGGGAGGCAAGGCCAGGGGCGCCGCCCCTGGACCCCGCCAGGGCGAGCCGCCCTGGACCGGCGCAATGGAAGGGGCGGGGTGTATCGCGGGGCGGGACGGGGGGCGTCTCGCGGAGCAGGACGGTTCGGGGGTGTTTCGGGGGCGATGTCCTGCGCGGCGGGACGGGGTGGGGCGGTTGGTGGGGGGGTTCTGCACGTTTTCCGGGCAGGGCGGAGGTGCGGGAGACCGTCCGGGGAGGCGGGTGGAGAGGGGGGAGCGCGGGGTTGGGGCGTTGTATTCGGGGCAGGGTAGTTGGGCGGCGACAGTCGTGGAGGAGTGTTGCCTGGGCGTGGGATGCGGCGGTCATGGGTGGGAGAGCAGAGAGGAAGTTCTGGCGGGAGTTTGTTGCAATGCCTGGCTGGGCCTGTGGGGAGAGGCGCGAGGCTTCGGGTGTGGAGGTGTGCGGGGCGGGAGGACGTCGGGGGGCGGGGCTGGATGGGGGCGGGGTGGGCTGTGCGGCGGGGTTGCGGCGGGGTGGGGCGGCGGGGGATCGTGCGCGGGCGGCTGGGGCGGGGGTTGAGGGTGGCTGGCATCACGATTGACGGGCTCGACGGGGCGACGGCGGCGAGGCTGAGCGCGGGCGGCGGCGCGGGGGTGGTCGGTGGAGGAAGAGGCGCGCGACATCCTCGTGTCGGCGCTGGGCGCTGGGACGGAGGGGAAGGGTGGGCTGGCGGCGTCGGTCCGGGGGAGGTTGGGGGCGCCGGGGGAAGCCGAGGGGGCGGTGGGCGTGCGGGAGCCGGTGCGGGGGGTGTTCGCGGAGACGCGGGCGGAGGATGTGTTCGGGTGCCTCGGGCCGGCGGGGGAGGCGAGGACGGTGGAGGAGATGGAGGCGGGGATCATGGCGGAGGTCGGGCGGCGGCGGGCGCTGGGGCGGTACTGAGGGCGGGGGCGGTGCCGCGTCGTCCGTGCGGGTTGTGGTGGGCGATGGCGGGACTGTAGCCTCGCGAGCTTGGTAGCGTGCGAGCATGCGAGCGAGGTAGCGATGGGCGTGCCGATCTCGGTCCGGCTTGATGACGATGTCAGGGACGAGCTGGAGGCGCAGGCGAGGGCGCGGGGGGTCGGGCTGTCGACGCTGGTGCGGGAGCTGGCGACGGCGGCGGCGCGGGAGGCGCGGCGGGCGCGGATACGCGAGGCCAGCGCCGAGGTCGGGCGGCATGTCGCGGGGTCGGCGGAGGGGCGGGCTTTCTACGAGGGTTGGGGCACGCCGCGCGGCGATGGAGGGTGAAGCGGGCGGGCTTTCGCTGCGGGCGGGGCAGATTGTCTTGGCGGACTGGCGAGGAGATGCGCTGCCGAAAGAGCCGAACAAGCTGAGGCCGGCTGTGGTGGTAGAGGAAGACGGGCTGTTCGCGCCGGGGTATCCAAACGTCATCTTGGTGCCGCTTACCGATGACGTGGGGCTGGTGATCGCGGACCTTGCGGTAGCGATCGCGCCGACGGCAGAGAATGGATGCACCAAGCCGTGCTGGGCGGCGTCGCATTTGGTGGCGACGACGTCGAAGCGGCGGGTTACGGCGACGGTGTCATGTGTCACAGCAGGGCAACTTGCGGGCATACGACGGCAGGTGGCGCTAGCTGTAGGAGTTGAAGAGTGATCCGAGAATTACTTTGCAAATAGCGCGCCACAGCGGGATAGAGCATATCATATGCTTTAAACTGCGAAATTAATGTAGAAGAGGCCCAGGATTTTCACGTCTAAATCATATTTGAACGTCTATGACGGAGCTTTTAGATGGCGCACTCTGGAAAATCGCAGCAAGAGCAACTCGCCGATATCCTTTTTCCCGTCCGCTCTTTGCGTGAGGATGAAGAAGGCGGTATTCTTAATGTACCTTTGAATGAACGACGACTGCAAATCGAGACTTATGACTTTACTATATCAACAATCAAAGCCTTGTTGGATGATGGTAAAATTGTCATTCCCGAGTTTCAAAGAAAATATGTATGGAATCGTTCACAAGCGTCGCGTCTGATTGAGTCTTTACTAATACAATGCCCGATTCCTGTCATATACCTTGATCAGGAAGATGATGGCATACTCAAGGTCATAGATGGTAATCAACGGTGTTATGGCGCAGACTCAACAAGCATAGTCACAGTTTTCGCTTGATTTTCGGCTAAATCCGGCGACGCAGCGCAGACTCCGTCAATGCCGAAAACCGGAAGGCTCCCCCGGCCCAGCACCGGACACGACACGGCGGCATCACGCAGCCGCGCCACCGACCACTCCTGGTGGGGATCGACATCCGGCGTGGGCGGTGCTACCGGATCCCCATGGACCTTCTGATAGCCCGCACGGCCTGACCCAGCGCTGCCCCCTGTGGCCAGCGCCGTTTCGTCGCGCCAGCCCAGAGGTTCGAGAATGCCCATCCAGCCCGCCTCCCTGATGCCCGTCCCGCAGCTCAAGGCGACTGCCGTCGTCGCTCGCCTCGGGGGCCGGGAAATACCGCCGCACGGGCCTGGGCAGGGCGTGCTGAGCGGTGCCCCGTCGCATCAGGTGCAAGGCCGCGGACGGCGCCGGACAGCCCGCCAAACGGCTTCCGTTCCGCATCACCAAGGAAGCTCGGACCACGTCGTTCGCGTGGCTGAGGAGCCTGACCGAGGACACCGCCTACGAGTGGTTCAGGTCCGTCCGCTTCCGTGACAACGGCGGCGCGCCGTTCTGCCCCGCCTGCCAGGGCACCCGCGTCTACGACATCGAGAGCCGTCCGAGGTGGTGGTCCTGCGCGGCCGCGGGGTGCCGCAAGCAGTTCAGCGTCACCTCGGGCACCATCTTCCACAGCCGCAAGCTGGGCTTCCTGCAACTGGTCACGCTCGTCTTCCACTTCGCGGACTGCGCCAAGGGCACCAGTGCCTGCGAACTCGGCATCAAGTTCGGGACCGACTACAAGACGATGTGGGTCAACCTGATGAAGCTCCGCGAAGCGATGTCGTCGCGGCGCGACAGCACGTGGCTGGAAGGCACCGTGGAAATGGACGCCGCATACTTCGGGGGCATGGTCCGCAAGCTCAACAAGGCGGCCGACCGCAAGAACGTGGACTACCGGCAGGCGCAATACCAGAACGGCAAGCGCACCATCATGGTCGCCCGGCAACGGGACGGCGGCTCGGTCATGTTCGCGGCCAGGGAGGAGTCCGCCGAGGTGGCGCTGGCGACCGCCAGGGCGGTGGTGCGTCTTGGCGCCGAGACCACGCTGCTTACCGACCAGTCGCCCGCCTACGCCGACCTGGAGGCGCTGGCGACCCACAACACGGTCGACCACTCGGTCGGCTACCGGGTGGACGGCATCTCGACGAACCAAGCCGAGAGTGCGTTCTCGCGGATGCGCAGGGCCGAGATCGGCGTCTACCACCACCTGTCCCCGACCTGGCTGGACCTCTACGCCGGGGAGATGGCGTGGCGGGAGGACCGGCGGCGCACCGGCAACCGGGAGCAGGCCGAGGACATCGTGGCGCTGGGTTGCGCGTCCCCGCAGTCCCGGAACCTCAAGGGCTACTGGCAGCACCACCTGCTGCCCGACGACCAGCTCCAGCGCGACGAGGTGCGGTGGTCGCGGGTGCACGGGCGCGTCAGGCAGCGATAGCGTAGCGCAGCGGCCCGATGCCATCCTCGCTGGCCGTGAGGATGCCGGACGCCTTCTTGGTCGACAGGAACCCGCGGACGCTCTGCAGGAGCTTGCGTTCCTCGACGTCGCCGTACTCGCGCCTGAGGCAGACGACCACTTCGTCGACCGACATCGGAACCTGCTCGGTCCGCATGACCCGCAGGACCGCCTGGGTGACGGGGATGCGCTTCGAGTTCCCTGCGCCGCGACCGCCGCCCTTGCCGGGAAGAGGTCCGCGCGGCTTGCGCGGCCTGATGCGCGCCAGTTCGAGGCCGGGAGCCTCGACGGCCAGCAGCGCGTCGACGTGCGCGAGCATGGCCAGGATTTCCCGCTCCTCGGTCTCGAGTTCGGCCAGCTTGGTTCTGACGTCCTCCAGCTCGCCCAGGCGCTCGGCCCGGCGCTGCTTCAGCCCGCTCACCAAATGCGTTTCAGCCATTCCAGGGGGTTCCTTTGCATACAACCCCTTAGCATACTGCATTCTGACAATCTAAATCATTGCTATACTTGTTGAATCTGCGCCATAACACCGGTAATCAACGTCTGATGAGTATAAACTTGTTTATGGATAACGCCTTTAAACTGAGAGGTTTAGGCGCTTTCCCAGATTTAAATGGGTATCGATACAGGGATCTTGATAACAGATTTCGTCTTCACATTGAGAATCGTACGCTCCGGTGCATAACAATCCTTAAGCAAACCCATCCTCAAATTAAGTTTGATGTATTCGAGCGTCTAAACACAGGTGCTGTTGAGCTAAATCCACAAGAATTAAGGCATGGTCTTAATCATGGACTGCTTATGGATAGGCTAGACGTCTGCGGACAATATCCGACATGGAAGAACCTAAGTGGAATAAAGAACGATAAGAGAATGAAAGGGTCTGAATTGATACTTCGATTTCTCGCTCTTACATATCAGTTAGAGAATTATGAAAAGCCGCTTGCAAGTTTTCTTAATAAATTTGCTGCAAAGTTCAAGAATGGAAAGACGATAGAAGAATTTGAAAATAAGTTCAAGTCAACCGTGGATGGTGTGTCCCATCTATTTGGAGATGCATCATTTCGTCTTCTCGACGTAAATGGAAGACCAGAGAAAAATTTCAACTCCGCTATATTTGATGCTCAAATGGTTGGATTCGCTCTTGCCGATCGGCATGATTTCCATCTAACATCTATTCAACGCCGATCATTTATAAGCTCATACAGACAATTACAAGAGAAACCTGAGTTTCTTAGAGCAATTACTGCTTCGACAAGTGATCCTCCTCTTGTAAGGCTACGAATACAAATGTTCAAAGATTTAGTCAATAATACTAATTTAGCGTAATTATGCCATATTCTCGAACGCAAGCGAAAACAGATGCACTGATACGTATTAAGGAGCTTCGTGTCCCTTTCGTGTATGTTAAGCTACGAACGAGAAAAATCCCAACTGTTGTAAGAGACTCTGTTTTACGGTATTGTGTCTTTCAGCTTTGTGCATTATTTGAAGATTATTTATCGCAGATTATCATTGACTGGCTTTCACGTCTTAAAATGCAAGGAGCCTCTAATAAGCATATACCGCTAGATATACGGATCACAGCATTGCTAAAGGCGCAAGAAGAAGCATTCCGAAATTTTATAGTTACAAAAAATGAAGTTAAATTAGCTGAAGCAGTGCTGAAAGAGCGAATAATATTTAGCATTATGGATGACTCAGCCACTACTATTCAAGTAGATCTAGGAAGCATAATATTAAAAGGCAAAAAATTTCCATCTCCAAAGAATTTAAGCACGCTTTTCCGGCGTGTCGGAATTCAAAAAATACACTCAAATATATCGAAAAGAACTAGATCAAATTTTGAGTTAAATCTGCAGTCTTTTATGGACGTGCGGAATGCGCTAGCGCATGAGAGCCCGCCGAGCATAACTGATATTGACGTTGATCGCTACTTCAAACAAGTCGTTATGTGGATAGATGCAGTTGATAGAGAAATGTACTCACATGTTGTCAAAATATCAGGAGCTTCTTATTGGTAGGTCGATAATTATGCATAATCGCCGGACAGAGAGCTTGTCTGACTAAATCAAACGCCGGTCCAGGGCGGCTCGCCCTGGCGGGTCCAGGGCAGAGCCCTGGCCTTCCTTGCCGGACGAGCGCGTGCAGGTTGTCCGCGGATTGTCACACCGCTACAGGGACGCGCGGGCGGGTGGGGTGTGGGCGATGGCGCGGCTGGTGATGAAGTTCGGGGGCACGTCGGTGGCCGATCTCGACCGCATCCGAGCGGTTGCGGCGCGGGTGGCGCGGGCGGTTGCGGCGGGGCACGAGGTCGCGGTGGTGGTGTCGGCGATGTCGGGGGTGACGAACCAGCTGGTGGGGTGGTGCCAGGCGCTGGGGGTGCTGCACGACGCGCGCGAGCATGACGCGGTGGTGGCGACGGGCGAGCAGGTGACGAGCGGGCTGCTGGCGATCGCGCTGCAGGCGCTGGGGGTGGACGCGCGGTCGTGGTCGGGGTGGCAGGTGCCGCTGCGCACGGACGGGGCGCACGGGCGGGCGCGGATCGAGGGGATCGACGGGGCGGCGCTGGTGGCGCGGATGGCGGCGGGGCAGGTGCCGGTGGTGGCGGGGTTCCAGGGGATCGGGCCGGACAACCGGGTGACGACGCTGGGGCGGGGGGGGTCGGACACGTCGGCGGTGGCGCTGGCGGCGGCGGTGGGGGCGGACCGGTGCGACATCTACACGGATGTCGACGGGGTGTACACGACGGACCCGCGGATCGTGGGGCGGGCGCGGCGGCTGGACAAGATCGCGTACGAGGAGATGCTGGAGCTGGCGTCGGTGGGGGCGAAGGTTCTGCAGACGCGCTCCGTGGAGCTGGCGATGAAGGCGGGGGTCCGGGTGCAGGTGCTGTCCTCGTTCGGGGACCTGGACGATCCGCGGGAGATCCAGGGGACGCTGGTGGTGGGGGAGGACGAGATCATGGAGAAGGCGATCGTGTCGGGGATCGCGTATTCGCGCGACGAGGCGAAGATCACGGTCAAGGCGGTGCCGGACCGGCCGGGGGTGGCGACGTCGGTGTTCGGGCCGCTGTCGGAGGGGAGCGTGAACGTGGACATGATCGTGCAGAACGTGTCGGCGGACGGGACGACGGACATGACGTTCACGGTGCCCAGGTCCGAGCTGGCGCGGGTGCGGGCGATCCTGGAGGGGGCGCGGGGGGCGATCGGGTACGGGGCGCTGCTGGCGGACCCGGAGGTGGCGAAGATCAGCGTGGTGGGGGTGGGGATGCGGAGCCACGCGGGGGTGGCGAACACAATGTTTAGGACGCTGGCGGAGAAGGGGATCAACATCCAGGTGATCTCCACGAGCGAGATCAAGGTGAGCGTGCTGGTGGGGCTGGAGTACACGGAGCTGGCGGTGCGGGCGCTGCACACGGCGTACGGGCTGGATGCGGCGTGAGGGGGGCGTGATGCTGGAGCAGGGCGCGGGCGCGGCGGGGGAGGCGGGCGCGGGCGGGGCTGCTGCGG
>CAXSFE010000058.1:0-22187 GCA_964236585.1 uncultured Acetobacteraceae bacterium | reverse complement strand
GGTCCAGGGCGGCTCGCCCTGGCGGGGTCCAGGGGCAGAGCCCCTGGCCTTGCCTCACCGCTCACGTGCGCGCCGGTCGCAGGAGGAGCCGCGAGATCGCCAGCACGATGAACGAGATCACGAACAGGATGAAGCCGAGCGCCAGGAGGGCCGACAGCTTCAGCGATCCGGCCTGGCTCTCGGGGAACTCGAGCGCGATCAGGGAGGCGATGGTGTTGCCGGCGCCGAGCAGGCTGGCGCTGATGGTGTTGGTGTTGCCGACGACGAAGGTGACCGCCATCGTCTCGCCGAGCGCCCTGCCGAGGCCGAGCATGATGCCGCCGACCACGGAGGCGCGGGTGTAGGGCCACACGACGTGGCGCATGACCTCCCAGCGGGTGCAGCCGAGGCCGAACGCGGACTCCTTGAAGACGGCGGGGACGGTGAGGAACACGTCGCGCATGGTGGCTGCGATGAACGGGATCACCATGATGGCGAGGATCAGCGAGGCGGTCAGGATGCCAGTGCCGAAGGGCGCCCCGGAGAACAGGAACCCGATGCCGGGGACCTGGCCCAGCGTGTCGATCAGGAACGGCTCGACGGTGGAGCTCATGACCGGGACGATCACGAAGAAGCCCCACATGCCGTAGATGATGGAGGGCACGGCGGCGAGCAGCTCGACGGCGATGCCGACGGGGCCGCGCATCCAGGCCGGCGCCAGTTCGGTCAGGAAGAAGCCGATGCCGAACGCGAGGGGGACTGCGATCAGCATCGCGAGGACGGCCGTGACAATGGTGCCGTAGACCGGGACGAGGGCGCCGAAGTCCTCCTTCACGGGGTTCCAGGCGGTGGAGACCAGGAAGCCGGGGCCGAAGTGGCGGAAGGCGGGGAGGCCGCCGGCCAGGAGCAGCAGGATGATCGCGCCGAGGAGCGCCAGCACCAGGAGGCCGGCGGCGCGGGCGAGGCTGGCGAACACCAGGTCGCCGGTGGCGCCGGAGCCGGCGCCGCGGGGAGCGCCGCCCGCGGAGTGGGTGCCTGCTGCGGTGACCGTCTGGCCCAAATCGGGGCTCCTTGGCGTTTAAGGAAAGCCAGGGGCTCTGCCCCTGGACCCCGCCAAAGGCGGAGCCTTTGGAAACCTGGACTTGAGTGAGGCCGGTCCAGGGCGGCTCGCCCTGGCGGGGGCCAGGGGCAGAGCCCCTGGCCTTGCTTTCCGCCTCAGCCCTTGACGTCGGACTTCCAGGCCGCGCGGACGCGGTCCTTCACGGCAGCGGGCAGCGGCACGTAGAGCAGGTCGTGGGCGATCGGGTCGCCATTGGCGAAGCTCCACTCGAAGAACTTCGTCACCGCCGCGCTCTGCGCCTTGTCCTTGGGGTTGGTGGGCAGCAGGACGAAGGTGGCGGAGACGATCGGCCAGCTCTGCGCGCCGGCCTCGTTGTTCAGGTCGACGGCGAAGTTCTTGGCGCCGGTCCAGTCGGCGGCGGCGGCGGCGGCGGCGAAGCTTTCCAGCGTGGGGGCCACATACTGGCCGTCGTGGTTCTTCATCTCGGCGGTGACGAGGTGGTTCTGCTCGGCGTAGGCGCTCTCGACGTAGCCGATGCCGCCCTTGATGTTCTTGACGGTGCCGGCGACGCCGTCGCTGCCGCGCGCGCCAGAGCCGCCGGGCCAGCTGACGCTGGTGGCGGCGCCGACCTTGTCCTTCCACTCGGCGCTGACCATCGACAGGTAGTCGGTGAACACGAAGGTCGTGCCGGAGCCGTCGGCGCGGTGGACCGGGGCGATGGCGAGGTCGGGCAGCTTCAGGCCGGGGTTGAGGGTCGCGATCTTCGGGTCGTTCCACTTGGCGATCTGGGCCAGGTAGATGCCGCCCAGGGTGGGGCCGTCCAGGCGCAGCTGGTTGCCCTCGACGCCGGGAATGTTGACGATGACGTCGACGCCGCCCATGGCGGCGGGGAACTGAAGCAGGCTGTTGGCGGCGAGCTTGTCGGCGGGGACGGGGGCGTCGGAGGCGCCGAAGTCGACGGTGCGGTTGAACACCTGGTTCTGGCCGCCGCCGGAGCCGATCGCCTGGTAGTTCAGGGACACGCCGGTGGCGGCGTGGGAGGCCTCGGCCCACTTGCCGTAGATCGGGGCGGCGAAGGTCGAGCCGGCGCCGGTGATGGACTGCGCGCGTGCGGCGGGCGAGAGGGCTGCGAGCGGGAGGGCGGCCAGGGCGACAGCCAGGCCGGTGCGCGAGCGGGACATCTATCCTCCAGATGGACGGGAACGGCGCCCTGTTACACCGGGCTGGCGACCGGTCTGTGTCAGTTTGATGACGGTTCGATGACAAGGGAGGCGAGGGCCGGCGTCCGGGGCCGCTCCGGCGGGGCGTCTTGCACGCGGGGCGCCGTGCCTTTAGGAAGGCGCGGCGTCGGCGGGCGATTAGCTCAGCGGGAGAGCGTCCCCCTGACACGGGGAAGGCCACTGGTTCAATCCCAGTATCGCCCACCATGCCCGGCGCTCCCTCCATTGTGTGGCCCCGGCGGCCCGCCTGCGTGACCGCCGCGTGACACGGGCGGGCGCGGGCGCTTCTATGGCGCGGTGGACATGCCGATCGCCGAACCTCCGTTCATCCTGCGCGAGCCCGACGTGCAGGCCTCGCCGCTGGTGCTCGCCTCGCCGCATTCGGGGCGCAACTACACGGCGGGCTTCGTGGAGTCCTCGCGGCTCGACGCGCGTGCGCTGCGGCGGTCCGAGGACAGCTTCGTCGACGAGCTGTATGGCGCGGCCCCCGCGCACGGCGCGGCGCTGCTGGCGGCGACGTTTCCTCGCGCGTTCTGCGACGCCAACCGCGAGGCGTGGGAGCTGGACCCGGCGATGTTCGAGGACGGGCTGCCGCCGTGGGTCAACACCACGAGCGTGCGGGTCGGCGCGGGCCTCGGCACGCTCGCGCGGGTGGTGTCCTCGGGCGAGGCGATCTACCGAAGGCGGCTGCGGTTCGCGGATGCGGAGGAGCGGGTGCGCAGCTGCTGGGAGCCGTACCACGCGGCGCTGCGCGGGATGATCGAGGCGACGCGGCGGCAGTGCGGGGCGTGCCTGCTGCTCGACTGCCACTCGATGCCGGACGCGACGTCGCCGCCGCGGGACGGCTCGCGGGCGGGGCGCGACGGGGTGCGCGATCCGGGTCGCGACGGGCCCGACTTCGTGCTCGGCGATGCGCACGGCACCACCTGCGCGCCGGGGGCGACGCGCCTGGTGGAGGCGCTTCTGCGCGACGCGGGCTACCAGGTGAGCCGCAACGATCCGTATGCCGGCGGCTACGTGACGCGGCACTACGGCAGGCCGCGGGAGCACGTCCACGTGCTGCAGGTCGAGGTGGCGCGCGGCCTGTACATGGACGAGGCCATGATCGAGAAGACGCCGGGGTTCGGGGCGCTGCGCGACCGGCTGTCGCTGGTCGTGCAGTCGCTGGTGGCGAGGCTGCAGGGGGACCCGAGGCTGCTCGGGCCATGAGACAGCCGGGTCGAGGCCCCACGCGGCGGACAAAAAAAGGCGGCGCTTTCGCGCCGCCAAGTTTAGGGAGGAAACGTCCAAGATGCAGCCGGGCAAGAGCCCTGCTGCACTGCAAAAACTATCCGACCTCGCCCTGCGGGCGCAAGGGTTTTTTGCACCGCACCATGGATGATGTGCGGTTCGTAACCGGTTGTTAACCGTGGCCGACTAGGGTCCGGGCGATGGCACGTACCCTTGCACTCAGGATCGTGATGGTGGCGGCGGGACTGCTGCCGGCGCAGCGCGGGCATGCGGCGGTACCGTGGTCCGCCGACGCGTCGCAGCTGTGCCGTGCGGCCACGAGCAGCGTGGAGCAGGTGTCGCGCATCCCGGACCAGCTGCTGTCGGC
The DNA here is from genome assembly GCA_964236585.1 of uncultured Acetobacteraceae bacterium. Lineage (GTDB taxonomy): Bacteria > Pseudomonadota > Alphaproteobacteria > Acetobacterales > Acetobacteraceae > CAXSEF01. The sequence continues at coordinate 18,331 of CAXSFE010000058.1, read as the reverse complement.
GATCTCGAAGGTGGAGAGCGGCCGCGTCGATCCGCGGAGCGGCACGGTGCAGGCCTGGCCGTGGACGATCAACGCGGAAGGCGTGGGCCACTACTACGAGAGCAAGGCGGAGGCGATCGCCGCGGCGCAGGCGTTCCAGGCGCAGGGGATCCGCTCGATCGACGTGGGCTGCCTGCAGGTCAACCTGAGCTACCATCCGGGCGCGTTCGCGAGCCTCGACCAGGCGTTCGACCCGCAGAGCAACGCCACCTATGCCGCGAGCTTCCTGCAGACGCTGTTCCAGCAACAGGGCTCGTGGCCGCATGCCGCCGCGGCATACCATTCCCTCAATCCCGGCCCCGGCGCGGACTACCAGAGGCGTGTGCTGGAGACCTGGGCGCAGCCGGACCGGGCTGCGGCGGGGCCGCGACCGGCGATGGCGAGGCCTGCCCCGATGCTGGTGGATGCCGGGATGGCCGGGGGCGGCGCCCCGCCGGTGACGACGGGCGGCGCGCACATCATCCGCCTGGCGGGGGCGCCGAGCCTGATGGCGACGGGCCGCGGGCTGGACGCCTACCGCGGGGCGCCGATCCCGATCGTCTTCCGGCCGTTCCGGTCGAACTGAAGGCTGTTGTTGATCCGGCAGCACCCGGCCGTTTCCACTGGGAAGTAAAACTCTTCTTTTTCTGAAGAAAAAGAAGCAAAAAGACTTTGCCCATGGGGTCACGGACTCCCTGCCAGCTCCGGAGCTCATGGATAGAAGTTCTTTGGTTCTTTCTTTCAAGAAAGAACATGTTTTCTGTCCGTCGCGGCGTGGGGAATGGAACCGGACAGTGCAGTAGCCTCCAGGGTTGGACGATGGAAGGCCGGCGGCTGCGCCCCGAACGTCGCGGGATCAAAGGGCCTCCGGCCCTTTGCGGGTTCGGGCAGAGCCCGACCTTGCCTCCCTGCCGTCCGCTTGAAACCCCCTCCCCCGGGGAGCATATGGCCCCCGCCGCGACCCGCCCCGGTCGCACACGGAGGAGCCCGACCATGAGCGACGCAGGTGCCACGACTCCCGACGCCCCCGCTGCCGGCGAGGAGCGTCACGCGTTCGGCGCCGAGGTCGGCCGGCTGCTCGATCTGGTGGTGCACTCGCTGTACTCGGAGCGCGAGATCTTCCTGCGCGAGCTGGTCGCCAACGCCGCCGATGCCACCGACAGGCGACGGTTCGAGTCGCTGACCGACGCGGCGCTGGGCTCGCCCGAGGCGGCGCAGGTGCGGATCGTTCCGGACAAGGAGGCGCGCACGCTGAGCGTCACCGACGACGGGATCGGGATGAACCGGGAAGAGCTGCTGTCCAACCTCGGCACCATCGCGCGGTCGGGCACGCGGGCGTTCGGCCAGACTCTGGGAGAGGGCGACACGAAGAAGGCGGACGCGCCCAGCCTGATCGGGCAGTTCGGCGTGGGCTTCTACTCGGCGTTCATGGTCGCGGACCGGGTCGAGGTCACGTCGCGGCGGGCGGGGACGGGCGAGGCGTGGCGCTGGTCGTCGGACGGGCGGGGCGACTACACGATCGCGCCGGCGGAGCGCGAGACGCCCGGCACCACCATCGTGATGCATGTCAAGGCGGACGCCGACGAGTTCCTGGAGAGCTACCGGCTGCAGTCGATCGTGCGCAAGTGGGCGGACGGCATCACCCTGCCGATCGTGATCGTGCGCGACGGCGAGGATGTGGCGGCCAACGAGGGCACCGCGCTGTGGCGCAAGCCGAAGTCCGAGGTGAGCGAGGCGGCCTACACCGAGCTGTACCGCCACCTGGCGCACGCGTTCGACACGCCCTGGGCGACGCTGCACTGGCGGGCGGAGGGCACCGTCGAGTACTCGGCGCTGCTGTTCGTGCCGGGGGCGCGGCCGTTCGAGCCGGTCGAGGGCGAGCGGGAGAGCAAGGTCCGCCTGCACGTGCGGCGGATGTTCATCACTGACGACGCCAAACTGCTGCCGCCGTGGCTGCGCTTCGTGCAGGGCGTGGTGGACACGGAGGACCTGCCGCTCAACGTGTCGCGCGAGATGCTGCAGGCGACGCCGGTGCTGGCGCGGATCAGGAAGGCGGTCACCAACCGGGTGATGTCGGAGCTGAAGGGCCGGACGAAGGACGAGGCGTCCTATGCCACGTTCTGGGAGAACTTCGGGCCTGTGCTCAAGGAGGGCGTCTGGGAGGACAGCGAGCACCGCGAGGCGCTGTCCGAGCTGATGCGGTTCCGCTCCACGGTGCCGGCGGCGTCCGGCGTGCCGGCTGCGCCGGACGATGCGTCGCCCGAGGGCACCGCGCTCGACGATGCGAGCCTGGAGGATGCGTTCCCGGGTGCGCCGGAGCCGCTTGATGTCGGGGTGCCGGCGCCGGACGGCATCGCGGACGCCGAGATCGTCGAGGACGCGGACCCGCTGGTGGGAGGTGGCGATGGGGACGAGACGGGAAAGCCGGCGGCGGCGCTGGTCTCGTTCAAGGAGTACGTGGGCCGGATGAAGCCGGGGCAGGAGGCGATCTACATCCTGACCGGGGACAACCCGGAGGCGCTGGCGTCCTCGCCGCAGCTCGAGGGGTTCCGGGCGCGGGGCGTGGAGGTGCTGCTGCTCGCCGATCCGGTGGACGCGTTCTGGCCGGAGCGGCTCGACAGCTACGACGGCAAGCCGATCCGCAGCGTCACCCAGGGGGCGGCCGATCTGTCGAAGCTGGAGGCGGTGGAGGCGGGCGGTGAGGCGCCGGCCTCGCTGGACGCGCTGCTGCCGGCGCTGAAGGCGGCGCTCGGGGGCGATGTCGGCGACGTCCGCGGCACGGACCGGCTTACGGAGAGCGCGGTGGTGCTGGGGGCCAGCGAGCATGGGCCGGACCTGCAGATGCAGCGGCTGATGCGGCGTGCCGGGCGGGCGATGCCGACGCCGCCGCCGGTGCTGGAGCTGAATGCCCGGCACCGGCTGATCCGCAGGCTGGCGGAGCGGGCGGCGGCCGGGGAGGACCTGGCGGATGCGGCGCACACGCTGCTCGACCTGGCACGGGTGCAGGACGGGGAGAGCCCGCGCGATCCGGCGGCGTTCGCGCGGCGTGTCACCGACGCGCTGGCCGGCTGACAGGGGGTGCCGGGAGGCCGTCGCGGGGTTTGACGCCGGTCTCCCGAACCCGTAGACCATTCGGGCAAACGCCGTGTTGCACGCTGTCCCGGCGGAGGGGTGGCCGAGTGGCTGAAGGCGGCGGTTTGCTAAACCGTTGTACGGGGTCAACCCGTACCGTGAGTTCGAATCTCATCCCCTCCGCCAAGCGTGCCTTCGGGTTTCCTGTCGTTCCGTGGCGCGATCGGGTCGGTCGCGGTGTTCCAGCAGTCTTTGCCGGCGTTCGGGCCACGTGCCCGGTTGGTCCTGTCTCGGCGCGGTTGGCGTTGATCGCCGGCAGGAGCATTGGGGAGCGGACCCATGATCACCTACCCATCCCCGCAGGATTTCCCCGGCACGCTCTACACCGGCGATGGAGTTCGCCTGGCGGGCGTCGGGCCGGACCTGTTCGTCGAGGCGCTGAGTGACGCCATGCCTTTCAGGACGCTGGTCCACGGCACCCTGCCGGACGCTGCAAGGGCGGCCGATCTGAGGCATGCCGACCGGGTGTGGCTCATGCCCGATACGCTGGACATGCCGTTCGAGGTCATGCAGGCGCTGTATCAGGAGCTTGCCAACGTCGTGAGTGCCGGGGGCACGGTCGGGCTCGCGGGGACGGACATCGGGCTCGGGATGCAGGTGCGAGACACGCTGTCGCTGCTGTCAGCCCCGTCCCCGGATCTGGGCTGACGGTCCGGGGCGGGCGCTTCCACCACGGTTTCCGCGCTGGCAGGGCGCACACCGGTCTATTTCACCTGGCGGCGTCCGGAGCTGTGGTCGCCGATCATCGTATGCAGGCGCGCCGATCGGGCCGGGTCGTTGGCCGGCCCTCGAGACGGGCCGCGGCAGGTGAACACGAGCCAGTAGCCTCTGGCAGTGAGCGGTCAGGCAGGCAAGGTTGAGGCTCTGCCTCAAACTCCGCCAAAGGCAAGCCTTTGGAATCCGATTCTTAAGTGAGGGGTTTCCAAAGGGCTCGGCCCTTTGGCGGGTCTGGGCAGAGCCCGACCTTGCTTTCTGACAGGTCGGTGACCGCCGGCATGACGTGGGACGGCGCCCGGGAGGCAGGACCGCGTCAGCGCTCGGCGGCCGCCGGCTCGGTGACGAGCAGCTGGTCCGGGCGCACCCAGACCTGCCACAGGCCGGCCTCCGTCTCCTGCGGCAGCTCGACCAGGATCGCACCGTCGGCGCGGTTGCCGACCGGCCAGCCGACGTCGACGCTGTCGGCATCGACCTGGCGCAGGGAGGCGAAGCAGCGAGCCGCGCCGCCGCCAGCCTGCTCGAACTCGACCACGCGACGCTCCGGATCGAACGCGGTGTCCATCACCCGTGCCTTGAGTCGGACGGTCTGCCCTGCCCCGGGCCCTCGCACGCTGATGCTCATCACGGACGCTCCAATCGGTCCGGGAGCATCCGACATCCGCGCGGAGTCGCGCCAGGAGCAATGACGCGCGGGCCAACCAGTGGGCGAAGACGTGGGCTATCGGGTGCGCGAGGCGGGGCTTGCGGCGCCCGGCGGGTAGCTGCTTTCCGAGGAGAAGGGGGCTTCCTTGCTTCCGTCGGTGAACGGGCTGCCGGGGGATTGTCCGGTCACCATCGGGGCCTGCCCGGGTTCCAGCGCCGACACGGGGGGGACGTGCCCCGCGCATCCCGCCACGGCCGCAACCAGCAGCGTCGCCGCACAGGCACGGGCCGGGCCGCGGCGCCCTGCCCTTCTGCGCGTCGGCGCGGGGCGGGTGCCGGTCACTGCGGGATGCCGCCGCCGATGCCGCCGGCGCCGATGCCGGTGCCGCTCTGCGAGGCGGTGGTGCCGCCGTCCTCCGTGTCCGAGCTGATTGAGGCGCCGCTGCCCGCGGAGTGGATCATCATCCCGTTGGTCTGCATCGCGGCCGGCGCCCCGATCACGCTGGTCATCGGCGCCGACGCGTCGGTGACGCCGGGACCGACGCATCCCGCCAGCAGCGCCGCCATCCAGATCCAGGCCACCCTCATCGCCGCCTCCAGGACACGAACTCGATGCGGTGCATACGGCCGCTGCACCTCCGGGTTGCCGGACGCGCGCGGATGGGTTGCCGGGCCGGACGAGCGGCGCGTCCCGGCGGGGACGGAGGAGGCGGATGGACGCGGCCGGCGAGACGCGACACCATGCCGGGAGGGACAGCGGCGTCCCGCGCCCGGCGTGGCCGTGGCGTCGCCACAGGATCACCGCCATGGATGTCAGCTCCCCCGCCCCGGAGGCCACCAGCTCGCAGCAGTTCGCGCGCGCCGGGCTGGCCGCGTTCCTGGTGCTGCTCGGGCTCTGGACCCTGCACGACTTCCTCACCGCGCTGGTCTGGGCGGCGATCCTGGCGATCGCGATCTGGCCGCTCTATCGGCGGGCCCAGCGACGCTGGCCGCCCGGGCGGCACAACATCCTGGTGCCCTCCGTGTTCACCCTGATGGTCACGCTGGTGTTCGTGGTGCCGCTGGTGCTCGCCGCGGTGCAGATCGCCAGCGACGCGCACGGCAGCATCGCCTGGCTGGTGGATGCGCGGAACAACGGCATCCCCGTGCCGGCGATCGTCGGGCAGCTTCCCGTCGGGCAGCGGCAGGTCGCGACCTGGTGGCAGCACAACCTCGCGGACCCGGAGGGCGCGCAGGCGCTGCTCGGCCGGGGCACCCACGACGCGATGTCGCTGGGCCGGGAGCTGGGCTCCCTCGTCGCCCACCGCTTCGTGGTGTTCGGCTTCACGCTGCTCACCCTGTTCTTCCTGTTCAAGGACGGCCTGTGCGTCTCCGAGCAGATGCTGACAGCCAGCCGCAGGGCGTTCGGGCCGCGCGGCGAGCGCATCGGCCGCCAGGTGATCGCCTCGGTGCACGGCACCGTGGACGGGCTGGTGCTGGTCGGCCTCGGCGAGGGCGTGGTGCTCGGCATCGCCTATGCCGTCGCGGGGGTGCCGCACCCCACGCTGCTGGGCGGTGCGACCGCGATCGCGGCGATGGTGCCGTTCGGCGCGGCGCTGGTGTTCTGCGCCGCCGCCCTGCTGCTGCTGGCGCAGGGCTCCACCGTCGCCGCGATCGTGATCGTCGTGCTCGGCTTCGTGGTCACCTTCGCCGCCGACCATTTCATCCGCCCCGCGCTGATCGGCGGCGCGACGCGGCTGCCGTTCCTGTGGGTGCTGCTCGGCATCCTGGGCGGGGTGGAGACCTGGGGGCTGATCGGGCTGTTCCTCGGGCCGGCCATCATGTCCGCGCTCATCATGCTCTGGCGCGAGTGGACGACCCCAGAGACGGCATGAGCGGCGCGGCCGGGCAGGATCGCCCGCGTGGCTGAAGGGCTCCAACCCCGCGGCGCGTCCGAAGCCGACCGGGCGTTGGCCGGGACGGACGCCGCGCGCATCGCCGCGACCCTGGTCGGCGGGGCCGGGCAGGGCGACCCGTTCGTGGCCGCCGTCCGGGCCGCCCGGATGCCGATCGTCGTGAGCGACCCGCGGCTGGCGGACAACCCGGTGGTGTTCTGCAACGACGCCTTCTGCCAGCTGACCGGCTACGACCGTGCGGAGGTCGTCGGGCGCAACTGCCGCTTCCTGCAGGGTCCGCAGACCGACCAGGCCGCGCTGCATCGCATCCGGGCCGCCGTGCGCGAGGCGGCGACGATCGAGATCGACCTGCGCAACCACCGCAAGGACGGCACGCCGTTCTGGAACCGGCTGCTGATCGGACCGGTGCACGACGCGACCGGGGCGCTGGCCTACTTCTACGCGAGCCAGGTCGACGTGACGCTGGAGCGCGAGCGTCTCGTCGACCTGGAGAGCGACAACGCGTCGCTGGTGGCGGAGCTGGGCGACCGGCAGCGGCTGCAGGAGGAAGGTGCCGCGCGTCTGCGCTTCGCCACCGAGGCCGGGCGGCTGGGCATCTGGAACCTCGATCTTCCCTCCGAGACCCTGTCCACGTCGCGGCGCTTCCGGCAGATCTTCGGCCGCGACCCGGAGCTGGCGTTCCCGGTGGCCGAGCTGCGCCGGGCGATCCATCCCGAGGACCGCGACCGGGTCGAGGCGGCCATCGCGGCCAGCCTGGCCACCGGCGCGGACTGCGGGCTGGAGTGCCGCATCGTGCGTCCGGATGGCAGCGTCGGCTGGGTCGAGATGCGCGCCGAGGTCGAGGGTCCGGCCGGGGGTGCGGCACGGCGCATGGCCGGCATCTCGCTCGAGGTCAGCGACCGCAAGCGCGCCGAGCTGCGCACCGTCGCCATGGCCGCGCTCGACAGGCAGCTCCTGCTGCACGAGGACGGCGGCGCGCTGGCCCTTGCCGCCGCGCAGACGCTCGGCCGCACCCTCGGCGCCAGCCGTGCCGGCTACGCGACCCTCGACCTGGCGGCGGAGGCGATCTCGATCGAGGGCGGCTGGACCGCGCCCGGGTGCGCGACGCTTGCGGGGGTGCTGCGGTTCCGCGACTACGGCTCCGCCATCGACGAGCTGCGGCGCGGCGAGACGGTGGTGGTGGCCGATGCCGCGCGCGACCCGCGGACACGGGCGGGATCGGCGGCCCTCGCGGCGCTCGGCGCGGCGTCGTTCGTCACCATGCCGGTCACCGAGCGGGACGGCCTGGTCACGCTGCTCACCCTGACCCAGGAGGTGGCGCGCGAGTGGACGCGCGACGACCTCGATTTCGTCCGCGAGGTGGCGCATCGCACGCACATGGCGGTCGAGCGGCGCCGGGCCGAGGAGGAACTGCGTCGGCGGGCCGGGGAGTTCGAGGCGCTGGTCGAGAACGTCAGCCAGCTCGCCTGGATGGCGGAGCCGGACGGGCGGGTGTTCTGGTACAACCGGCGCTGGTACGCCTACACCGGGACGGATGCGGCCGCGATGCAGCGCCGGGGGTGGCGCGACGTGTATCAGCCCGACCAAGTGCAGGCGATCATGGGCGAGATCGCGGCGCACTGGGCGCGCGGCGTGGCGTGGGAGGGGGTCTACTCGCTGCGCGGGGCGGACGGGCGCTTCCGGCCGTTCCTGACCCGCGCGGAGCCGATCCGCGACGCTGCCGGCCTGCTGGTCCGCTGGTTCGGCACCAACACGGACATCACCGCGCAGCTGGAGGCGGAGCAGCGGCTGCGCGACCTGAACGACACGCTGGAGCAGCGCGTCGCCGCCGAGGTGGCAGAGCGGCTCCGCGCGGAGGAGCAGCTGCGGCAGAGCCAGAAGATGGAGGCGGTGGGCCAGCTCACCGGCGGGCTGGCGCACGACTTCAACAACCTGCTCACCGGGATCACCGGCAGCATGGAGCTGCTGCGCACGCGCATCGCCCAGGGCCGGACCGCGGAGCTGGAGCGCTACCTGCTGGCCGCCGAGGGGGCCGCGCGCAGGGCGGCCGCGCTGACGCACCGGCTGCTGGCGTTCTCGCGGCGCCAGACGCTCTCGCCGCGTGTCACCGACGTCAGCCGGCTGGTGGGAGGGATGGAGGAGCTGGTGCGCCGCACGGCGGGGCCGGCGATCGAGGTGGGCTTCGTGGCCGCGCCCGGGGTGTGGAGCACGCTGGTCGACCAGAGCCAGCTGGAGAACGCCCTGCTCAACCTGTGCATCAACGCCCGCGACGCGATGCCCGACGGCGGCCGCATCACCGTGGAGACGGAGAACCGTCGCATCGAGGGGTCGGGTGCGCGCGACGACCTGCCGCCGGGCGAGTACGTCTCGCTCGCGGTCAGCGACACCGGCACCGGGATGACGCCGGAGGTTGCGGCCAAGGCGTTCGACCCGTTCTTCACCACCAAGCCGCTCGGCGAGGGCACCGGGCTCGGGCTGTCGATGATCTACGGCTTCACCCAGCAGTCCGGCGGCCAGGCCAGGATCCATTCCGTGCCTGGGCGCGGCACCACCGTGCGGCTGTACCTGCCGCGCCATCTCGGCGGGATCGAGGCGGACGCGGCGGTGGCCAGGCCCCAGGCGGTGCCGCGCGCGATCCCGGGGGCGACGGTGGTGGTCGTGGACGACGAGGCGACGCTGCGCATGCTGGTGAGCGAGGTGCTCGGCGACCTGGGCTACCAAATGCTGGAGGCCGGGGATGGCGCGGCGGGGCTGCGGCTGCTCGAGGGGGCGGGCAGGGTCGACCTGCTGATCACCGACGTCGGGCTGCCGGGAGGGCTGAACGGGCGCCAGGTCGCCGACGCGGCGCGGCGGCTGCGGCCGGGGCTCAAGGTGCTGTTCATCACGGGGTATGCGGAGGCGGCGGTGGTCGGACACGGCCACCTTGACCCCGGCATGCACATCCTGACCAAGCCGTTCACGCTCGGCGCCCTGGGGGCGCGGGTGAAGGAGCTGGTGGGGTAGGAAGGGCGCTGCCCCCATGCTTGAAGGCGAGGACCCCGCCAGGGCGGGCCGCCCTGGACCGGCCTTGCTTAGGGATGGGGATCAAAGGGTCCCTGACCCTTTGCGGGTTCGGGCAGAGCCCGACCTTGCTTCCTTACGCTTCGGCCAGCTTCTCGCGGCTGGCCCGGACGCGGTCGACGCGGCGGCCGTCCATCGCCAGGACCTCGAACATCCAGCCGGCGAAGGCGATGCGGTCCCCTGCCCTGGGCACGCGCTGCAGCAGCGCCAGCAGCAGGCCGCCCAGCGTGTGGTAGCTGCCTTCCGCCGGCAGGTCGGGCAGCGACAGGCGCGACTTCAGCTCGTCGACCGGCATCATGCCGTCCATCAGCAGGATGCCGCTCAGCACCGCGGCGGCGTCGCCGTCCTCGCGCCGTTCCGCCGCGTCGCCGACGATCGCCTCCAGCACGTCGGCCGCGGTGACCACGCCCTCGAAGCTGCCGTACTCGTCGATCACCAGGGCGAGGCCGAGGGTGTCCGACTTCAGCCGCTCCAGGGCGTCGAGCGCGCTCACCGTGTCGGGCACCACCATCGGCTGGCGCAGGACGGCGGCCAGGGACAGGTCGCCGCCGGCGAGGAGCAGGTTGAGCAGGTCCTTGGCCTGCACCACGCCGACGACGTTGTCGACCGCGCCGTCGCACACCACGAAGCGGCTGTGGTCGGCGGCGGCCAGGGTGGCGACGATCTCGTCGCGCGTGTCGCCGCGGTCGATCCAGGCGAGGTCGGTGCGCGGCGTCATCAGGGCGCGCACCGGCTTGTCGGCGAGGCGCAGCACGCGGCCGATCATGGCGTGCTCCTCGGTCTCGATGACGCCGGTCGAGGCGCCCTCCGCCAGGATCGCCCTCAGCTCCTCCTCGGTGACGGTCTCGCGCTCGGCGAGCTTGGAGCCGAAGGCGGCCAGCACGAGGTCCGAGGAGCGGCTCAGCACCCAGACGACCGGGGCGCTGGCCCTGGCCACGAAGGCGAGCGGGCGGGCGAGCATGGAGGCCACGCGCTCGGGCTGGCGCAGGGCGAGCTGCTTGGGCACCAGCTCGCCGACGACCAGGGTGAGGTAGGTGATCAGCACCACGACGAGGAACAGAGACAGCTCGTCGGCAACCGGGCGCAGCAGGGCGATCCGCGCGAGCCAAGGCTGGAGCTGTGCCGCGAGGCGGGCGCCGCCGAACACGCCGGCCAGGATGCTGACCAGGGTGATGCCGACCTGCACCGTGGGCAGGAAGCGCTGCGGGTTGTCCGATAGGGCGAGCGCGGTGCCGGCGCCGGTCACGCCCTTGGCCTCGAGCACCTGCAGGCGGGCGCGGCGCACGGAGACGAGGGACATCTCGCCCATGGCGAACACGCCGTTGAGCAGCATCAGCAGCAGGATGACGACGATCTCGACCGCGATTTCCATGGCCGACAGACTACGCCGCGGGCGGGCGTGGCCCAACCCGGCTTGTGTGGGGCAGACCCTGCCAGGGGCGTGGCAGGAAAGGCCCCGTGGGCATGATGCTGACGGAGGGCATTCCAAAGGCCCGGCCTTTGGCGGAGTTTGAGGCAGAGCCTCAACCTTGCTTCCTCGCGTGGCCGGCCCCGCTGTCGCGCCGGCGCGGAACGAACGATGCGGCGTGCGGCGCGCTATCCCGGCAGACGGCTCGGGTCCGGCCGCGTGGCGCGGCCATGGCGCCCCGGCCTGTCGCCAGGACGGGGATCATCGCATGAACGCACGCCTTTCACCGCTTGCCCTGCTGCTCGGACTGGGCGGCCTGGTGCCGTTCCTGGCCTGCGGGCTGGGCAGCGTCACGGCGGGAGGCGCCGTGCCGGCCGACCGCGCGCTGCTGGCGCTGATCGAGTATGCGGCGATCATCCTGAGCTTCCTCGGCGCGGTGCACTGGGGGCTGGCGCTCGCCGGGCCTGGCGAGGCGGGGGGCGCTGCCGGCCAGGACAGGGCGGAGCGGGCGCGTCTCGCGCTCGGCGTGCTGCCGGCGCTGATCGGCTGGGCAGCGCTGCTGGTGTCCGTAGCGGCGGCGCCGGCGATCGCGCTGGCGCTGCTGGTTGCCGGGTTCCTCGCGACCACGGCGGTCGAGGCGCGCGGCGCCGGCGACGGGCTGGTGCCCGCCGGCTACATGCGGATGCGGTGGGGGCTGACCCTGGTCGTGGTGCTGGTGCTGACCCTGGTTCTCCTGTCCAGGATCTCGGGCGTCGTCGTCCGGTTGTGAACGAGCTTGTCTCGCGGCACGGGATCGTTCATGTATTGTTAGACATTGCCTGGGGAACATGCACGATGACGGCGATGATCATACCTTTCCCGGTTCCCGAGTCCGGCCGTCGCAACCTGCCGGTGGTGGCGGCGGGGCCGCCCGAGGGTGGGCCCGTGCCGGTGTCGCTGCCGTCGTCCGGGACAGGCCAGGCTGGAGTACCGGGGCTTTCGCCCTCCGTGACGGCTGGCCGATCTGCGCCGCGGCCGGCGCAGGGGACGCCTTCCGGCACGGGAGCGTTGCCGGTGCGGGGGGAGCCCTACCTGGGGCCGTGCCGGCGGGTTCGTGGCCTGCGCTCGGCGGCGGTGCGGGCAGTCGCTGCCGCGACCGACCCGCGGCCGGTGGTGGCCGCAGCGCCCGACCGGCTGGCCCGGGCCCTCGAAGGGTTGCGTGCGGCGGTGGCGCAGCAGGCGGGAGTCATGACGGCCTGGCGCGTCTCGCTTGTCGAGCTGGAACGCGCGCTCGCGTCGCTGCAGCTCGGGCTGGTGCGGCAGGCGGGCGCCATGCAGGCCCTCGGGGCGCAGGCGTCGCGACTCGGCACGGATCAGGGGAGCACGGAGCTGGCGCACCTGCAGTGAGCGCGGCGGCGGCACATCGATGGCGGACGCAGCGGATTGGTCGTCATCCGTCGGTCCAGGCCAGGTGGTTGAGCGGGCCATGGCCGGCGCCGAGACCGGGTGCCGTCTCGATCGCCGCCCGCACGTAGGATCGTGCCCGAGCCACCGCGTCGGCCAGGACCATGCCCTGGGCCAGGCCCGCCGTCAGCGCGCTCGCCAGGGTGCATCCGGTACCATGGGTGTGGCGTGTGGCGACCCGGGACTGCTCGAACACGATGGTGCCATCGGGGGTCGCCAGCAGGTCGGTCAGTCGCTCGCCCGGGAGGTGGCCGCCCTTCAGGAGAACGGCAGCCGCGCCCATGCGCAGCAGGCGCTCGGCCGCGCGGTGCATGCCGGCGACGTCGGCGACGGCAGCGCCGGTGAGCGCCTCGGCCTCCGGCAGGTTCGGCGTCACCACCGCCGCCCTCGGCAGCAGCAGCCGCACCAGGGCCGCCACCGCCTCGGGCGCCAGAAGCGACTGCCCGCCCTTGGCGACCATCACCGGGTCGAGCACCAGCGGCACGTCCGGCACCGCGTGCAGCGTGTCGGCGACGGCCTCGATGATGGCGCGCTCGGCGAGCATCCCGGCCTTGATCGCGTCGGCGCCGAGGTCGTCGAGCACGCTGCGCAGCTGCAGCGCCACGAACGCCGCCGGGACGGCCATCACGCCCTGCACGCCGAGGGTGTTCTGCGCGGTCAGCGCGGTCAGCGCGGTGGCGGCGTAGGCGCCCATGGCCGAGACGGCCTTGATATCGGCCTGCACGCCCGCGCCGCCGCCCGAGTCCGAGCCGGCGATCACCAGGACGCGGCCGCGCAGCCTCATCGACGGGCCACCCTGGCTGGCGGCATGGCAGGCCTTCCTTTCGTGCGCCGGTCCAGGGGCGGCTCGCCCTCCGCCTTGCAGCAGGGACGGGTCCGGGCAGGGGCCGGCGCTATCCCGCCACCCGCGCGATCGCGTCGCACAGCGTGGCAACAACGCGCGCGACCATTCGCTCGTCCTCGCCCTCGGCCATGACCCGGATCACCTTCTCGGTGCCGGACGGGCGCAGCAGCAGCCGCCCGCTCGACGCCAGCTCCGCCTCGGCATCGGCGGCGGCCGCGACCACGGCGGGGTGGCCGAGCGGTGTTGCGCCGGTGAAGCGGACGCTGCGCAGCACCTGGGGCAGAGGCGCGAACAGGCGGCAGGCGCGGCTGGCCGGGCGCTCCTGCTCCACGAGGACGGAGAGCACCTGCAGGGCGGCGACCAGGCCGTCGCCGGTGGTGGTGAAGTCGGACAGGATCATGTGGCCGGACTGCTCGCCGCCGACGTTGATGCCGCTCGCGCGCATCTGCTCGGCGACGTAGCGGTCGCCGACTCTGGTGCGGTGCAGGGTCAGGCCGCGCCCCTCGAGGAAGCGCTCCAGGGCCAGGTTGGACATGAGGGTGGCGACGACGCCGCCGCCGCGCAGCCGGCCGTCGCGGGCCCAGCTGTCGGCGATCAGGGCAAGAATCTGGTCGCCGTCGACGAGCTGGCCGCGCTCGTCGGACAGCAGCATGCGGTCGGCGTCGCCGTCGAGCGCGATGCCGAGGTCGGCGCCGTGCTCCAGCACCTGCGCGCACAGGTGGCGCGGCACGGTCGAGCCGCAGTTCTGGTTGATGTTGAAGCCGTCCGGCGCCACGCCCACCGGGATGACGGTGGCGCCCAGCTCCCACAGCACCGTGGGCGCGACCTTGTAGGCGGCGCCATGCGCGCAGTCGACGACGATGCGCATGCCCTCCAGGGTGCGGCCGCGCGGGAAGCTCTGCTTGACGTTCTCGATGTAGCGGCCGGCGGAGTCGTTGAGCCGCGTCGCGCGGCCGAGCTTGCGGGGCGCGGCGAGGCGGCCGGACAGGTCGGAGCCCATCAGCGCCTCGATCTCCGTCTCGCGGGTGTCTGAGAGCTTGAAGCCGTCCGGGCCGAACAGCTTGATGCCGTTGTCCTCGAAGGGGTTGTGCGAGGCGGAGATCATCACGCCGAGGTCGGCGCGCATCGAGCGGGTCAGCATGGCGATCGCGGGCGTGGGCAGCGGGCCCACCAGGATCACGTCCATGCCTGCGCCGGTGAAGCCGGCCACCAGGGCGGGCTCGATCATGTAGCCGGACAGGCGGGTGTCCTTGCCGATGATCACGCGGTGGCGGTGCTCGCCGCGCATGAACATCAGACCGGCGGCCTGGCCGAGGCGCAGAGCGGTCTCCGCGGTCATCGGGTCGACGTTGGCGGTGCCGCGGATGCCGTCGGTGCCGAACAGCATCCGGGCGGGCGCCGGCGGGGCGTCCACCGGCGCTGCGTCAGGCTCGGCCCTCGCGTGTGTCATGCCGTCGGCCATGGGCGCTCCTGTCCTGCACCAGCCGCGGACCGGCGGGCGTGCCGCTGGTTCCGGGTGGGGTGTCTGCCAACCCTGTCATACGCGGGAAAGGTCATCAAACCGTTGCCGCGGGAGGGAGGAAGGCCAGGGCTCTGCCCTGGACCCGCCAAAGGGCGAGCCCTTTGGAAACCGTTCCGTAAGCGGTGAACGCGCGGGCAGGGTCAGGGACCTGCGAGCGCCTGCCAGACCCGGATCGCCTGGGCGGTTTCCGCGACGTCGTGCACCCGCAGGATCGAGGCGCCCCGCGACAGCGCGTACAGGCCCGCGGCGAGGGAGCCGGGCAGCCGCGCCTTCGGCTCGACCGGCGCCGCGCCCTCGTCCAGGAACCGCTTGCGCGACACGCCCACCAGGAGGCGGCAGCCGAACCCGAGCAACAACGGCAGCCGGCGCAGCAGCTCCGGGTTCTGCCCGGCGCGCTTGGCGAAACCGACGCCGGGGTCGAGCGCCACGTCCGCCCTGCGCACCCCTGCCCGCTCCGCCCGCGCCAGGCTTTCGCCCAGCTCGGCGCAGACCTCCGCGGCGAGGTCGTCGTAGGTCGCCAGACTGGCCATGGTGCCCGGCGTGCCGCGCATGTGCATCAGCACCACCGGGCACCCTGCCCGCGCCACCACCTTCGCCGAATCGGGGTCGTGTCCCAGGCCGGACACGTCGTTGACGATCGAGGCCCCCGCCGCCAGCGCCGCCGCCATCGTCGCAGCGTTGCGGGTGTCGATGGAGATCGGCGCCGCACAGCCGGACAGGGCGGCGATCACCGGCAGCACGCGGCGCATCTCCTCGTCGGGCGGCACCGGCTCCGCGCCGGGGCGCGTGCTTTCCCCGCCCACGTCGAGGATGTCGGCGCCGTTCACCGCCATCGACAGGGCCGAGGCGACGGCGTCCTGCACGGCGAACTGCTCGCCGCCGTTGCTGAAGCTGTCGGGCGTGACGTTGACGATCCCCATGACCAGGGGGCGCGACGGGAAGCCCGCCCAGGGCGCGGGGGTGGGCACGGCTTCGGACACGGCGGGGGCTGGGACGAGCCGGCCGTCGATGCGCGCCATGGTGAAGGCGAGGCCGCCTGGCAGGGGGAGCGCCAGGCCGAGCCGGATCGCATTGGTGGCTTCCACGCCTTGCAGGAGGCCCATCGGCTCGATCAAGGGCGGGCTCCGGACACGGAAGGGCCGCCGCGGAAGACCCGGGCGGCCCAGAAGGAAGCAAGGCTGGGCTCTGCCCAGGCCCGCCAAAGGGCGGAGCCCTTTGGAAACCCTTTACTTAAGGAATGAATTCCAAAGGTTTGCCTTTGGCGGGGTCCAGGGGCAGAGCCCCTGGCCTTGCCTATCTCAGCCCGGCTGCGGCTGCGGCCCGAGGCCGCCCATCGGCGCCGACGGGCGGGGCGTGCTCGGCACGCTGGCGCGCCGCGTCTCCGGCGCCGGCTCGTCGACCACCACGCGGATGACCTTCTCGCCGCGCAGGACGGTGCGGATCTCGTCACCGGACAGGGTCTCGTACTCCAGCAGGCCGTTGGCGAGGCGGTGCAGCTCCTCGATGTTCTCGGTGAGGATGTGCTTGGCGGTCGAGTAGGCGTTGTCGATGATCGACTTGATCTCGGCGTCGATCTCGCGGGCAGTCACCTCGGACACGTTCTTGTTCTGCGTGACGGAGTGGCCGAGGAACACCTCCTGCGAGTTGTCCCCGTAGGCGATCATGCCGAGCTTCGTGCTCATGCCCCACTCGGTCACCATGCGGCGCGCGATGTCGGTGGCCTGCTTGATGTCGCTCGACGCGCCGTTGCTCACCTTGTCGTCGCCGAAGATGATCTCTTCGGCGACGCGGCCGCCCATGGCCATCACCATCTTGGCGCGCAGCCAGCTCTTGCTGTGCGACAGGCGGTCGTTCTCGGGCAGGCTCATCACCAGGCCCAGCGCACGGCCGCGCGGGATGATGGTGGCCTTGTGGACCGGGTCGCACTCGCTCTCGTGCATGGCGACCAGGGCGTGGCCACCCTCGTGGTAGGCGGTCATCTTCTTCTCGGCGTCGGTCATGACCAGGCTGCGGCGCTCGCTGCCCATCATCACCTTGTCCTTAGCGGCCTCCAGCTCGTTCATCGCGACGGTGCGCTTGCCGAGGCGGGCGGCGAGCAGCGCGCTCTCGTTGACGAGGTTGGCGAGGTCGGCGCCGGAGAAGCCGGGGGTGCCGCGGGCGATCACCTTCGGGTCGACGTCGGAGGCAAGCGGCACCTTGCGCATGTGCACGCGCAGGATCTTCTCGCGGCCGTTCACGTCGGGGTTGGGCACCACGACCTGGCGGTCAAAGCGGCCAGGGCGCAGCAGGGCGGGGTCGAGCACGTCGGGGCGGTTGGTGGCCGCGATCAGGATGACGCCCTCGTTGGCCTCGAAGCCGTCCATCTCGACGAGCATCTGGTTCAGGGTCTGCTCGCGCTCGTCGTTGCCGCCGCCGAGGCCGGCGCCGCGGTGGCGGCCGACGGCGTCGATCTCGTCGATGAAGATGATGCAGGGCGAGTTCTTCTTGCCCTGCTCGAACATGTCACGGACGCGGCTGGCGCCGACGCCGACGAACATCTCGACGAAGTCCGAGCCGGAGATGGTGAAGAAGGGGACGTTGGCCTCGCCGGCGATGGCGCGGGCCAGCAGGGTCTTGCCGGTGCCGGGGGGGCCGACGAGCAGCACGCCCTTGGGGATCTTGCCGCCGAGGCGCTGGAACTTCTGGGGATCCTTGAGGAACTGGACGATCTCCTCCAGCTCGCTCTTGGCCTCGTCGATGCCGGCGACGTCGTCGAAGGTGACGCGGCCCTGCTTCTCGGTGAGCAGGCGGGCCTTGGACTTGCCGAAGCCCATGGCGCGGCCGCCGCCGGACTGCATCTGACGCATGAAGAACACCCAGACGCCGATCAGCAGCAGCATCGGGAACCAGCTCAGCAGGTAGTGCAGGAGCGAGTTGCTGTCCTGGTCCTCAGGCTTGGCGATGACGCGCACGCCCTTGGCGGTCAGGTTGCTGACCAGTGCGGGGTCGTCGGGCGTGTAGGTCTGGAAGGCGTGGCCGTCGGTGAGCTGTCCGCTCACGGTGTGGCCCTGGATCACGACGTCGCGGACATGGCCCGTGTTCACGTCCCCGAGGAAGTCGGAGTACGCGACCTGGGCGGCGGGATGTTGCGTCCCGGCGGGCTGAAAGATGTTGAAGAGCACCACCAGCAGAAGCGCGATGATGACCCAGAGAAGCAGGTTCCGACCGAAATTGCTCATATGATCCAGTACCAGGCCCGACGGGAGCGGCGGTGCCGCGTTGACTGACGACATGGGGTCGGCGGCGTTCTTATGCAGCCCCGCAGGTTAACGCCGTATCAGCATCTCACGGTAGTGCGTTCAGCGCGCCGCGTCACCTTCGCTTCGAGCAGCGTCGAACGGGGCGCCTGCGGCCGGCGCCGGCGGGTCGAACACCACCCGGGCGGACCAGGAGCCGGGCGCCGCGGGCCTAGCCATGGCCTCGTGCGGCACCGCCACCACCCGGCCGTTCCGTCTCAGGGCCGGCAGCGTCGCCCTTGCCGCGGCGGGGAGGCCGTCGCGTGCGCTGCGGCCCGCGTCGGCTCCGAGTGCCCCGAGGGTCAGCGCCGGGTCGCCGTCGCCCAGGACGCGGAAGCGCCCGTCCCACACGGCGCCCGTGGCCGCCGCAACGGG
>CAXSFE010000057.1:0-22421 GCA_964236585.1 uncultured Acetobacteraceae bacterium | reverse complement strand
CGCCGCGGCCGCGCGGGCTGTCGCGGCCCGGGCCGGACCTGCCGGCGTCGGGGCGCCCCAGGCCGGGGCGTGCCGTGCCGGGGCGCAGCGAACCGAGGGCGCGGAACGGGTTGGCGGGGCGGCTGGAGGCACGCGGCCGGTTCCAGACGTCGTTCGGCACGACGAACGGGGGCGGGCCTTCCGGGCGGTCGCCGGTCCGGTTCGTGCCAGGCGAGGCGGGGCCGGGCGAGGCGGGACCAGGCGAAGCGGGGCCGGGCGCGCCGTCGCGGGGGCGGTCCTCAGGCGGCCGTCCAGGGGCGCCGGCACCGGACAGGCGGGCGCGCAGGCCGGCGGGCAGCAGGGCACGCAGGCGCGCGCCCAGGCTGGTGGCGCGGCGGCGGTCGGGGGCGGTCACGGCACGAACTCCGCCAGGATCGCGGCGTAGCAGCCGGCCAGGGCGCGCAGGTCGGCGAGCGGCACGTGCTCGTCGACCGCGTGCATCGACGCGCCGACCAGGCCGAACTCGGCGACCGGGCAGTGCCGGGCGACGAAGCGCGCGTCCGAGGTGCCGCCGGCGGTCTCGCGCTCCGGGCGGCGGCCGAGGGTGCGCTCGATCGCGTCGCACAGACGCTCCACCAGCGGGCCCGGCGTGGTGAGGAAGCACTCGGCGTTCACGGCGACGTCGAGCGAGGCGCGGGGCGCGTGCTGCGCCACGACCGCGCGCAGCCAGGACTGCAGGGAGGCGCCGGTGTGGCGGTCGTTGAAGCGGATGTTGAGGCGCGCGCGCGCGCGATCGGGGATCACGTTGAACGCGGGGTTGCCGACGTCGAGATCGACGACCTGCAGGCCGGAGGGGGCGAACCAGTCGGTGCCACCGTCGAGCGGGGCAGCGGTCAGGGCCGCGAGGACCTGCAGCAGGCGGTGCACCGGGTTGTCGGCGCGTTCGGGGTAGGCGGCGTGGCCCTGGGTGCCGTGCACCGTGAGCGTGGCGTCGAGGCTGCCGCGGCGGCCGATCTTGATCGCGTCGCCCAGGGCCCGGGGGTTGGTGGGCTCGCCGACCAGGCAGAGGTCGGGGACGTGGCCGTGCGCCGCCATCCAGTCGAGCACGCGCGTGGTGCCGTCGGTGGCCGGGCCTTCCTCGTCGCCGGTGACGAGCAGGCTGACGGAGCCGGCGCGCCCGGTCGCGAAGTGGCCCTCGCAGGCTGCGACGAAGCAGGCGATGGCGCCCTTCATGTCCACGGCGCCGCGGCCGAACAGGGTGTCGTCGCGGATCGTCGCGTCGAACGGCGGGCTGGTCCAGCCGCGCTCGCCGGGGGGCACGACGTCGGTGTGCCCGGCGAAGCAGAGGTGCGGGCCGGCTTCGCCGCGCCGGGCGAACAGGTTGGGCGTGGTGCCGAACGGCAGGTGCGTGACGGCGAAGCCGAGGCGCTCGAGGGCGCCGGCGAGGACGGCCTGGGCGCCGGCGTCCGCGGGGGTGACGGAGGCGCAGCGCAGGAGGGCCTGCGCAAGGGGGAGGGGGTCGGGGGTCAGCAAGGAAGGAAGGCCAGAGGCTCTGCCTCTGGACTCCGCCAAGGGAAGCCCCTTGGATGGCTTCACTTAAGTAGTGCCGGTCCAGGGGCGGCTCGCCCCTGGCGGGTCTGGGCAGAGCCCAGCCTTGCTGGCTTGCTGCTCACTCGCGCAGCAGCTCGTTGATCGACGTCTTCGACCGCGTGCGCTCGTCGACGCGCTTGACGATGACCGCGCAGGCGAGGCCGGGGCCGGGCGAGCCGTCCGGCAGCGCCCGCCCGGGCAGGGTGCCGGGGACGACGACGGAGTAGGCGGGGACGCGGCCGGTGGTGACCTCGCCGGTGGCACGGTCGACGATCTTGGTGGACGCGCCGAGGAAGACGCCCATGGACAGGACGCTGCCGCGCTCGACGATGACGCCTTCGGCGACCTCGGAGCGGGCGCCGATGAAGCAGTCGTCCTCGATGACGACGGGGTCGGCCTGCAGCGGCTCGAGGACGCCGCCGATGCCGGTGCCGCCGCTGATGTGGCAGCGCGCGCCGATCTGGGCGCAGGAGCCGACGGTGGCCCAGGTGTCGACCATGGTGTTGGCGCCGACGTGGGCGCCGACGTTGACGAAGCAGGGCATCAGCACGACGCCCGGCGCGATATGGGCGGAGTGGCGCACCACGGCGCCGGGGACGGCGCGGAAGCCGGCCTCGCGGAAGCGGTTCTCGCCCCAGCCGGCGAACTTGAGGGGGACCTTGTCCCAGCCGCCGCCGACGAGGACGTTGTCGTTGAGGCGGAAGGACAGCAGCACCGCCTTCTTGAGCCACTGGTGCACGGTCCAGCCGGACTCGCCGGGGCTGGCGACGCGCAGGCGGCCGGAGTCCAGCGCGTCGAGCGCCGCGCGCACCGTCTCGCGCGGCTCGCCGCCGGTGGCGGGCGAGAGGGTGTCGCGCGTGTCCCAGAGCGCCTCGATCCGCAGCCGCAAGGTGTCGTCGTCGGTCATGCACCGTGGTCCCGCAGGTCCGCCGCAGCGTGGCGGCCGAAGCGCCAGCCCCGTGCCCGAAGCGCACCGCACTGTCAACGATGAGCGGGGCGCGGGACTCAGGGCCGGATGCTCCCCGGACCTGCCGGGGGCAGGCGCTCCCGGACCCGCATGCATAAGGGCGTGGGCACGCCGGCGGGGTCGGGACATGCTGAAGGTTGGATTCGACGGCCGCGTTTTTGGCAGGGTTCCGGGCCCGCCGCCGCGGGTTAAGCGGCTGTTCACCGGCTGCTGGCAGGATCACGCCAACGGGAGTGCGCAGCATTGATGAACGAGGACCTTGCCATCGCCGCCGAACAGGACCTGCCGCGCGCGGGCGACGCCACCTGGCCCGAGATCCTCGCCACCGCGGCGGAGCTGGTGTTCGAGACCGACGCGCAGGGGCTGCTGCGCCTCGTGGCGCCGGAGCGCGCGCTCGGCCACGAGGCGGGCGCGCTGCTCGGCCGCGAGGCGCGCACGCTGCTGGTCGATCCGTCGGAGGGCGACCCGTTCGCGCCGGGCGCGTCGTCGTGCGGGCGCAAGGTGTGGATGCGTCGCGCGGACGGGTCCGCTGCGTGCCTGCTGGTGACGGCGGCGCCGCTGCACGACCTGCTGGGGTGCCACGCGGGGGTGCGCGGCTTCGCGCAGGAGGTGACGCGCAAGGTCGCGCCGTTCTCCGTGGCGCTGCACCGCGCGGCGGTGGCCGAGCAGGTGCTGGACGGGCTGCGCGGCCCGGCGGCGCTGGTGTGCCCGCTGGAGCTGGCGCTGGACTTGGTGTGCGACCGCATGGGCGCGGCCGGCGCCACGCTGCTGGACCCGCTCGGCTTCGTGCTGCGCCTGAGCGGCACGGTTCTGGCGCTGCCGACCGGGTCGATGCCGGCACGCGCCGGGGCGGCGGGGCGCCGCCTGCTCGACGTCGGCGGCCACGGGGTGCTCGTGTGCGCCGGCAGCCAGGCGGGCGACCCGGTGCTGGCGCTGTGGCGGAGCCCGGGCGCGGCCGCGTGGGACGAGGCCGACGTCGGCGCGGCGGAGGCAGCGATCGGGCTCCTGCGGCTGCTGCTCGGCCAGGAGCTGGTGGCGGGCGAGCTGTCGTCGCAGGCGCGCTCCGACGGGCTGACCGCGCTGTTCAACCGCGAGGCGTTCGCGCAGGAGATGACGCGGCGCATCGACCGGCTGGACCGCGAGGCGGTGCCTGGGACGCTGCTGCTGCTCGACCTCGACCACTTCCGGCGCATGAACGCGTGCTGGGGGCAGGAGCTTGGCGACGCGGCGCTGCTGGCGACCGCGGACATGCTGCGCCGCACCTTCCGCCCGGCGGACCTGATCGGGCGCCTGGGCGGCGACCTGTTCGCGGCGTGGCTGGACAACGCCGACGAGCTGTCGGTGGCCGAGCGCGCGGAGAAGCTGCGGCTGGAGGCGCCAGGGACGTTCGCGGCGCTGGCGTCGGAGGGCTCGCTCCTGCTGGGCGTGTCGATGGGCATCGCCTGTCGGCAGGTCGGCAGCGCCGAGACCGTGGAGAGCCTGATGCGCCGCTCGCAGCGGGCGCTGCGCTACGCGAAGGCGTCGGGGCGCGGACGGTGGTTCGTGTCGCACGAACCGGCGGAGGGGTGAGGCAGAAAGCAAGGCCTCCTTTTTCTGAAGAAAAAGAAGCAAAAAGACCTTGCATGTTTGGCGCCTTCGCCGCGTGTTTGGCACAGGGTCCAGGGGCAAAGTTCTTTGGTTCTTTCTTTCAAGAAAGAACTGCTTTCTTTCTCAGCTCCGGATCAGCGTCCCCGGCCCTGCCTCGGTGAACAGCTCCAGCAGGCAGGCGTGCGGCACCCGCCCGTCGAGGATCACCGCGCCGCGTGCGCCGCGCTGCACCGCCTCCAGGCAGTTCTCCACCTTGGGGATCATGCCGCCCGAGATCATGCCGCTGGCGATGCCCGCGTTGGCATCGGCGACGGACAGCTCCGCGATCGGCTGGCGGTTCTCGTCGAGCACGCCCGGCACGTCGGTCAGCATCAGCAGGCGCGTGGCCTTGAGCGCGCCGGCGATGAAGCCGGCCACGGTGTCGGCGTTGATGTTGTAGGTCTGGCCGTCGTCGCCCATGCCGATGGGCGCGATCACCGGGATGATGCCGGCGCCGGTCAGCGCGTAGATCACGCCGACGTCGATCTGCACCGGCTCGCCGACGAAGCCGAGGTCGAGCACGCGCTCGATCCGGCTGTCCGGGTCGCGCACGGTGCGCTGCAGCTTGCGGGCGCGGATCAGGCCCCCGTCCTTGCCGGAGATGCCGACCGCCATGGCGCCGGCGCGGCTGATGAGGCCGGCGACCTGCTTGTTCACCGTGCCGGCGAGGACCATCTCGACGACCTCGACCATGGCGGCGTCGGTGACGCGCAGGCCATCGACGAAGGTGGACTGGATCGCCAGGCGCGCGAGCATCGCGTTGATCTGCGGGCCGCCGCCGTGCACCACGACCGGGTTGAGGCCCACCAGCTTGAGGAGCGCGATGTCGGCGCCGAACTGCTCGGCCAGCGCGTGGTCGCCCATGGCGTGGCCGCCGTACTTCACCACGATGGTGGCGCCGGCGTAGCGGCGCAGGAACGGCAGGGCGTGGGCCAGGACGGCGGCCTGCTCGGCGGCCACGGCGAGGGCTTCGGGGGAGAGGGACATCCGGCGAGGGCTCCTTCGGGGCGCGAGGGCAGGAAGCAAGGCCAGGGCTCTGCCCTGGACCCGCCAGGGCGAGCCGCCCTGGACCGGCACACACAAGGCAAGGGGCGTGCCGCCGGCCCCGTCGGGGTTTCCAAAGGCTTGGCCTTTGGCGGGGTCCCGCTTTCAAGCATGGGGGCAGAGCCCCTGGCCTTGCCTACTGCTTCGGCAGCGCCAGCGTCGCCAGGGTGGCGCGCAGCTCGGGGATGCCGGCGAAGGTGGTGCTGCTGGTCGCGATGATGTCCGGGTGGGCGGCGGCGTGCTCGCGCACGTAGCCCTGCACCTGGGCGAGCTTGCGGGCCAGCGCCGCGGGCTTCGTGCCGTCGGTCTTGGTGAGCACGATCTGGAAGGTGACGGCGGACAGGTCGAGCAGCTCCATGACCGCCTCGTCGGAACCCTTCAGCTCGATGCGGCTGTCGAGCAGCAGGACGACACGCTGCAGCGTCGGGCGGCCGCGCAGGAAGTCGAGCATGAGGCCCTGCCAGTCCCGCTTCACCTCCTTGGCCGCCTGGGCATATCCGTAGCCGGGCATGTCGACGAGGGTGAGGCGCTCGCCGAGGTCGAAGAAGTTGAGCTGCCGGGTGCGCCCTGGCTGGTTCGACGCGCGGGCGAGGCCGTGGTGGTTGGCGAGCGCGTTGATGAGGCTGGACTTGCCGACGTTGGAGCGGCCGGCGAAGGCGATCTCGGGGCCGCGCGGCTCGGGGAGCTGGTCGGAGCGCTGGGCGGCGTAGAAGAACCGGCAGGGGGCGGCGAACAGCACGCGGCCGGTCTCGACCTGCTCGTCGCTGGGCCCGCCCTGGTGGCCGAGGGGGGGCTCGTGGGCGGCGGCCGGCGTCTCGGCCTCGTCGGGAACGTCGTCCCAGTCGTCCGCGTCGGCCTCGGACAGTTCCGGCAGGCCGGCGAACGGCGCGGGGAGGGCAGCAGGGTGCGTCCCCGAGGGGACGCCGTCGTGCGGCTCGGCGGGCGGGGCCTGCTGCGGGGTGGCGTCCGCGAGGTCCTCGGGCGGGCGGCGGGGCGTGGTCCCGGCCGTCCGGGCGCCGGCCCTTCCCGCCGGGCCCGCAGCCCTGCCCGGCGCCGTGCCCGGCCTTGTGGTGCCAGGGCGCCAGGAGCGGCGGCCGGGCGCCATCAGGTGCGGGCCACCTGGCCGGTGCGGGTGCCGCGCAGGCGGGTCTGGCGCATGATGAACCACTGCTGCAGGCAGGTGAGCGTGTTGTTCCAGCTCCAGTAGATCACGAGGCCCGCGGGGAAGCGCCCCATCATGAACATGAAGATCAGGGGCATGAAGCGGAACAGCTTGGCCTGCATCGGGTCGGGCGGCGGCGGGTTGAGCTGCTGCTGGGCGTACATCGTGGCGCCCATGATGAGCGTCCAGGCGGACAGGTGCAGCGCCGGGGCGATCAGTGTGGGGTCGAACGGGATCAGGCCGAACGCGTTGAACAGGTTGGTGGGGTCGAGCGCGGAAAGGTCGTGGATCCAGCCGAAGAACGGCGCATGGCGCATCTCGATGGTGACGAAGATGTCCTTGTAGAGGCAGAAGAACACCGGGACCTGCAGCAGCATCGGCAGGCAGCCGCTGGCCGGGTTGACCTTCTCCGACTTGTAGACCGCCATCATCTCCTGCTGGATCTTGGCGGGATCGTCCTTGTAGCGCTCGCGCAGGGCGGCGACCTTGGGGGCGAGCAGCTTCATCTTGCTCATCGAGCGGTACGAGTAGGAGGCGAGCGGGAAGAACAGCGCCTTGACGCCGATGGTGAACGCCATGATCGCCAGGCCGAAGTTGCCGAGCACGTGGTTGAGCCAGTCGAGCGCGTAGAAGATCGGCTTGGTCAGGAAGTAGAACCAGCCGAAATCCACCGCCTTGTCGAAGCTCGGGATGCCGTAGAGCGTCTCGTAGCGGTCGAGCAGGCTGACGACCTTGGCGCCGGCGAACAGGTGGGACGCGTAGGTCGAGTCGGCACCTGCGGCGGCGATGACCGGGTCGGAGGTGACGAAGTCGACCTGGTAGCGGTCGTGGCCCCCGTCGAGCAGGTGGCGGTAGGAGGCGGAGGTCTGCGCCTTCTGGTCGGGGACCAGGGCGGTCAGCCAGTACTTGTCGGTGATGCCGGCCCAGCCGCCCGTCGTGGCCTCGTTGAACGCCACGCCGCCCGGCTTGCCGACGGCGGCCTTCTTGGAGGCGTCGTATTTCAGCTCGTGCAGGCGCTCGCCGAGGACGCCGACGAAGCCCTCGTGCAGGATGTAGTAGCCGGCGGTCTGGGGCGTGTAGTCGCGGCGGATGCGCGACCAGGGGAACAGGGCGACGGGCGCCCCGGTCGCGTTGTGCACGCCCTGGGTGATGGTGAACATGTAGTCCGCGTCGACCGCGAGGCCGACGGTGAAGGTCAGGCCGGCGCCGTTGTCCCAGGTGAGCGTGACCGGGTGGGCAGGGGTCAGGTCGCCGCCCGAGGAGGTCCACAGCGTGGTGTCGGGGTCGGGCAGGGCCGGGGTTGCGGTGCCCGGCGCGGAGGCGGGCGCGGTCCAGCCGAACTGCACGTAGGAGGGCTGCGGGTCGGCACGCGGCTCCAGGAGCTGCACCAGCGGCGAGTCCTTGGAGACGGTGTCGTGGTAGTCGCGCAGGACCAGCTCGTCGAGGCGGGCGCCGCGCAGGTTCAGGCTGCCCTGGACGCGGGTGGCATCGATCGCGAGGCGCGGCCCGGTGTCCGGCTGCGCCACGGTGACGGGCTGGTTGCCGGGGTCCGAGGGATCGGTGGTGGGGCGCGGGCTGTCGCCGGACGGTGTGTCCTTGGTGGCGAGCTGGGCGGCGTGCTGCTGCTCGGCGACGTTGGCGTGCGGCAGCAGGTACTGGAAGCCGAGCAGGATCGCGAGGGAGATCGCGATCGCCAGGATCAGGCGGTTCTGGTCCATCAGACCGGGCTCCTTCGGAGCGAAACTGGGGTGGGCACGGCCGGCGGTGGGGGCGAGGTGGCCCGGCCCGGCCCGGCGTCCCCGCAGCGGCAGGGCGGCACCGGATCGTAGCCGCCGTCGCAGAACGGGTTGCAGCGCAGCACCCGCCACGCCGCGAGCAGGCTGCCGCGGCCGGCGCCGTGCTCGCGCACCGCCTGCACGGCGTAGTCGCTGCAGCCGGGCTCGAAGCGGCAGCTGCCCGGGATCAGCGGGCGGATCGTCCACTGGTAGCAGCGCAGGGCCGAGGTGAGCAGCAGGGCGGGCGGGGTCACTTCGGTGCGTCCGGCAGGGTGACGCCGGCCTTGCCGAGGGCGCGGCCGAGGTCGTCGACAAGCTGGGCGAACGGGCGGCCGCGGGTGGCGTCGCGCCCGATCAGCACGAGGTCCAGGCCGGGCAGCGCCTGGCCGGCGAGCAACAGGCGGGCAGCCTCGCGCAGGCGGCGGCGGGTGCGGTTGCGGACCACGGCGTTGCCGACCTTCTTGGTCACCGTGTAGCCGACGCGCAGGGGATCGGCGTCCTCGCGGGCGAAGGCCTGGAGCACCAGGCCGTGGACCGCGGCCTTGCGGCCTCGGGCAGCGGCGCGCAGGAACTCAGCGCGGATCTTCAGGCGTGGCGGAAGACGGCCGGTTGTCGGGTGCCCTGAACCGGGGGGCGTGAAGCGGGAGGGCGGCGCCATGGGGGCGCCTGTCCTTGCTCGCTGCCGTCAGGCCGACAGGCGCTTGCGGCCCTTGGAACGCCGGTTGGCCACGACCTTGCGGCCGCCCACGGTTTCCATGCGGGCGCGAAAGCCGTGGCGGCGCTTGCGGACCAGCTTCGAGGGTTGATACGTGCGCTTCACGAGCAGTCTCCGGGATCACGGCCAGCCGAACGGCGGCGCGGGAGGGCACAGTGGCCGTCCCGTTCAAGCCGCGGCTTATAACGGCCGCGGGCGGCAAGCGTCAATGCGCGGGCGGGGCGGCAGCCGCAAGGCCGTGCCCCGCCTGGACCCCGCGACGCCTGATACCCTGGCGAACCACTTTCCTAAAAAAAGCGGATTCCAAAGGCTCGCCTTTGGCGGAGTTTGAGGCAGAGCCTCAACCTTGCTTCCTGCCTTTGCCCCAGGCTGCGGTGCGATAGACTGCCAGGATGACCCGTTTCTGGCCCCTGGCGCTGATCGTGGCCGCGCTGCTGGCCGCTTGGGCGTTCGGCGCCGGGGACCTGCTGTCGCTCGCGGGGCTGGCGCGGGAGCGGGCGGCGCTGGGCGGCCAGGTGGCGGCGCACCCGGTGCTGGCGCCGCTGGCGTTCACGCTGGCGTATGTCGTGGTGGCGGCGCTGGCGCTGCCGGGGGCGTTCGTGATGACGCTGGCGGGCGGGCTGCTGCTGGGGCCGTGGCTGGGGGCGGCGTGCACGGTGGCCGGCGCGAGCTGCGGGGGCGCGCTGCTGTTCCTGGCGGCGCGGCGGGCGGCGTCGGGGTGGCTGACGGCGCGGCCGGGCGGGCGGCTGGCGGGGATGGTGGCGCGGGTCAGGCCCGGGCTGGAGCGCGACGGGTTCGCGGGTCTGCTGGCGCTGCGGCTGGTGCCGGTGGTGCCGTTCTTCGTGCTGAACCTGGCGCCGGCGCTGGCGGGGATGGGCCTGCGCGACTTCGTGGCGGCCACGATGCTGGGGATCGCGCCGGCCAGCACGGTGATGAGCTGGGCGGGGGCGGGGCTGGCGGGCGTGCTGGACCGCGGCGGCACGCCGGCGCTGGGCGCGGTGCTCGGGCCGCGGGTGCTGCTGCCGCTGGCAGGGCTGGCGGCGCTGGCGGTGGCGCCGGCGGCGTGGCGGAGGGTGAAGGGAAGGAAGGTTGAGGCTCTGCCTCAAACTCCGCCAAGGGCCGGGCCCTTGGATCGCCCTCCTTAAGTCAAGGGATCAAAGGGTCCTCGGACCCTTTGCGGGTCTGGGCAGAGCCCAGCCTTGCTTGCTTTTTGGGGAGGTTCGGGATGCCCGAGTTCGACATCGCCGTGATCGGCGCAGGCTCCGCCGGCCTGTCCGTGGCCAACGCCGCCGCGCGCCTCAGCCTGCGCACAGTGATCATGGAGCGCGCCGAGATGGGCGGCGATTGCCTGAACGTCGGCTGCGTGCCGAGCAAGGCGCTGCTGGCGGCGGGGCGGGCGGTGCAGTCGGCGCGCGGGGCGGCGCGGTTCGGGGTCGGGCTGGGCGAGCCGGCGGTCGACTGGGCCGCGGTGCGGGCGCACGTGCGCCGGGCCATCGAGACGATCGCGCCGGTGGACTCCCAGGCCCGCTACGAAGGGCTAGGATGCGTGGTGCTGCGCGGGTCGGCGCGGTTCGTGGCGCAAGACGCGCTGGCGGTGGCGCTGCCGGGGGGCGAGCGGCGGCTGACGGCGCGGCGGATCGTGGTGGCGGCGGGCAGCCGGCCGGTGGTGCCCGACGTCGCCGGGCTCGCGGACGTGCCGTTCCTGACCAACGAGACGCTGTTCGGGCTGCGGGAGCGGCCGGCGCACCTGGTGGTGCTGGGCGGCGGGTCGATCGGGCTGGAGATGGCCGAGGCGCACGCGGCGCTGGGCTGCCGGGTCAGCGTGGTGGAGCAGGGGCGGATCGCGGCGCGCGAGGACCCGGCGCTGGCCGAGGTGGTGCGCGCGGCGCTGCTGCGGCTGGGGGTCGCGGTGATCGAGGGCGTCGCGGTGGTGGCGGCGGAGCGCGACGGCGGGCAAGGCGTGGCGCTGGTGCTCGCGGACGGGCGGCGGGTGGCGGGGAGCCACCTGCTCGTGGCGGCGGGGCGGCGGGCGTCGCTCGACGGGCTGGGCCTGGAGGCGGGCGGGGTGGCGTTCTCGGCGCGGGGCATCGCCGTGGACCGCTCGCTGCGCTCGGCGAGCAACCGGCGGGTGTACGCGGCGGGCGACGTGGCGGACGTGGCCGGGGTGGGGACGCTGGCCTACACGCACCTGGCGGGGCACCACGCGGGGGTGGTGGTGCGCGGCGCGGTGTTCCGGCTGCCGGCGCGGGTGTCGCGGGTCGTGCCGCGGGTGACGTACACGTCGCCGGAGCTGGCGCAGGTCGGGCTGACCGCGGACGAGGCGAGGGCGGCGGGGCACGACGTCGAGGTGCTGCGCTGGGAGATGGCGGAGAACGACCGGGCGGTGTGCGAGGCGGACACGCGCGGGGTGGCGCTGCTGGTGGTGTCGCGCGGTCGTCCGCGAGGGGGGCGGCTGCTGGGCGTGGGCATCGCGGCGGCGCACGCGGGGGAGAGCATCGGGCTGTGGGCGCTGGCGCTCGGACAGAAGGTGGCGCTGTCGTCGCTGGCGGGAATGATCGTGGCGTATCCGACGCGCACGGAGGCCGGCAAGCGGGCGGTGGGCAACTTCTACACCCCGCGGTTGTTCTCGGGGCGGACGCGGCGGGTGGCGCGGCTGCTGGCGCGGCTGCCCTAGGCGGCCGATCCGGGGCTGTTCCCGGCGACAGGGTGTTCCTGAAGACGGGGCGGCGTGCCGCCTGGAAGGACTTGCATGGCCCGGCACTGCCTGCTGCTGTCGGTGGCAACGGCGATCGTGGTGCTGATCGGGGTGGAGCTGGCGATGCGCGCGCCGGGCCAGGCGGACGCCGTCGCCCTGGTCGCGGCGGTGGCGGCGGGCGTGGTGATGCAGCTCGGGCTGGCGTCGTTCGTGGTGCGGCCGCTGCGCGACCAGGAGGCGTCGCTGCGCGAGCGGGTGCGGCTGGCGGAGCAGGCGCAGGCGCGGCTGACGGAGCTGGAAGCGAGCACGTCATCGCTGCGCCACGACCTGCGCGGCATCCTGTCGCCGAGCCTGATGCTGGCGGACCGGCTGCTGGACAACGCGGACCCGAAGGTGCGCCGGGTGGGCGAGGTGATGATCCAGACGGTTGACCGGTGCAGCGAGCGCCTCGGGCAGACACGGGCCGGGCCACCGGTCGCCGGACGCTGAGGCCGGCAACGCAGGGTGCTACCCGAACCCGCCGGAGACCTCTGAAAACCGGTCTTCAAGTGGTTTCCAAAGGCCTGCCTTTGGCGGAGTCTGGGGCAGAGCCTCAAACTTGCCTATGCCTCGTGGCCGTCGGTCTCAGTTGTCGTAACCCTGCGGCGCGCCGCCGTAGCCGGAGCCGCCGTAGCCGGGCTGAGCATAGCCAGGCTGGGCGTAGCCCTGCTGGCCGTAGCCGCCGGGAGGAGCGTACCCGGGACCACCGTAGCCAGGGGGCGGGTAGCCGGGCTGGGCGTAGCCGGCGTTGCCGTAGCCCGGCGGCGGATAACCCGGCGCATACGCAGGGGGCGGTGGCGCAGACGGGGTGGACGCGGCGCCACCGGCCGCACCGAGGGCGCCGCCTGCCAGTGCACCGATCGCAGCGCCTCGCCCGCCACCCGCGAGCGCGCCGATCGCAGCGCCGCCGCCGGCGCCCAGCAGGCCGCCGCCCACCGCGCGCTGTCCGGGATCGTACGGGTTGGCGCAGGCCGACAGCGTGGCCAGGCCGACCAGCAGCAGCAGGGGCCGTGGGCCCATGGAACGTCGACGCATAGGAGTCTCCTGTTGCAGGCCGCGGCCGGCAAGGCGGTGCGGGATCAGTATCGGCTCGGGGTCGTGGCAGCACCGCCCACGGCGCCGAGGCCGCCGCCGGCCAGCGCGCCGATCCCGGCTCCCCTGCCGCCGCCGGCGAGGCCGCCGATCGCGGCGCCTGCGCCGGCGCCGAGCAGCCCGCCGCCGACCGCGCGCTGGCCTGGGCTGTAGGGGTCGCAGGCGGCGAGGCTCAGGGCAAGGCCGGCGGCGGCAACGGTGGCGATGATCTTGCGGAGCATGGCGGGAGTCCCTGTTGCGGTGGAGCCGGTGTGGTTTGCGCTGGCCGGGTCGTGCCGGTCGGCACAGCGGTGAACGTCACCAGCCGTCAGAATGCATGAAGACCTCACCCGGTTGCTCCCGGGTTAACCGGACCGGCATTTCTCCGGTCCCGTCGGCATCACAGGCTCGCGTCCGGGCACGGCGGGGTTCCGGCAGCATTGCGGCGGCATCATGGCGACGTGTCGCGAACCGTGACGCCGCCGTGCGTGGGCGGGTCCGGCGGCGCCCGCGGCGGGCGGCGACCTGCCCGTGTTGGGTGCGGCCCTTGCTCCGGCGCATGGGCGACGCTAAGCCCCCGCCACCGCCTTCGCCGGGCGATGGCCGGTTCGGGGACGCCGGCCCGGCCTTCGTCCCAGGCCATCGTCCTCGGCCATCGCCGTCGTCACCCCGGAGCAGCCCGATGTTCTCCCGCCTGCTGGGCATCATGTCCGCCGACATGGCCATCGACCTCGGCACTGCCAATACCCTGGTCTACGTGAAGGGGCGCGGAATCGTGCTCGACGAGCCGAGCGTGGTGGCGATCGCCGACGTGCGCGGCAAGAAGCAGGTGCTCGCGGTCGGCGAGGAGGCCAAGCAGATGCTCGGCCGCACGCCCGGCAACATCCAGGCGATCCGGCCGCTGCGCGACGGCGTGATCGCCGACTTCGAGGTCGCCGAGGAGATGATCAAGCATTTCATCCGCAAGGTGCACAACCGACGCGGCTTCGCCTCGCCGATGATCATCGTGTGCGTGCCGTCGGGGTCCACCGCCGTCGAGCGCCGCGCGATCCAGGAAAGCGCGGAGAGCGCCGGCGCGCGCCGGGTGCTGCTGATCGAGGAGCCGATGGCGGCCGCGATCGGCGCCGGGCTGCCGGTCACCGAGCCGTCGGGCAGCATGATCGTCGACATCGGCGGCGGCACCACCGAGGTCGCGGTGATCTCGCTGGGCGGCATCGTGTACTCGCGCTCCGTGCGGGTCGGCGGCGACAAGATGGACGAGGGGATCATCTCCTACATCCGGCGCAACCATAACCTGCTGATCGGCGAGAGCTCGGCCGAGCGGATCAAGATGGACATCGGCGCGGCGTTCGCCCCCGAGGACGGCTCGGACGGGCCGTGGCGCGAGGTCAAGGGCCGCGACCTGATGCACGGGGTGCCGCGCGAGGTCGTGGTCTCGCAGCGCCAGATCTCGGAAAGCCTGGCCGAGCCGGTGGCCGCGATCACCGAGGCGGTCAAGGTCGCGCTGGAGAACACGCCGCCGGAGCTTGCGGCCGATATCGTGGACAAGGGCATCGTGCTGACCGGCGGCGGCGCCCTGCTGTTCCGGCTGGACCAGGTGCTGCGCGACGCCACCGGGCTGCCGGTCGTGGTCGCGGAGGACCCGCTGAGCTGCGTGGCGCTGGGCACCGGGCGGGCGCTCGAGGAGATCAAGCGGCTGAGGAACGTGCTCACCACGATGTACTGAGGGCGGCCTGAAGCGAAGGAAGGCCAGGGGCTCTGCCCCTGGACCCCGCTCAAGGCGATTGCCTTGAGAATCCAATTCTTAAGTCAAGGGATCAAAGGGTCCTCGGACCCTTTGCGGGTTCGGGCAGAGCCCGACCTTGCTTCGTCCGTCTCCGCATCGCGCGTCGGAGCCGGACGCCGAGCTGCGCCACGCTGCGGAGGAGGGCAGGCACTGCCACCGTCAGACTGACGCTGGCGTTGGCGACCACTGCGAGCTGTGCAGCCTGGGTCAGTGTCATGGTTCCTGCCGGGGATGGCGCCAGCCGGGCGGCCAGAGCTTGGTGGAGGTTAGGAACATAACTAGAACATACAGGACCATATTCCTAGCGTTCTCTGCTGTGTGCATGCGCGGGCATGCATGCACGGCGGCGCGGGTGGCGGGCCGGCGGCCTGCCGCACGGCGAAAGGACGTGATCTTTCCGGGCCGATCCTCTAGGACCCGACCACCTGCGCGCATGAGGCGAACCGTCCTTGATCCGGCTTTCCATCCAGGCCCGCCAGGCGCTGGCCCGCCTCACCCTGCCGCTGCTGATCGCGGCCTCGTTCGGGCTGATGCTGCTGGGCCGCGCCGACGGGGTGCTCGCCGCGCGCGCGCGCATGGCGCTGGCCGACGGCCTGTCGCCGATCTACCGCATGATCGCCGAGCCGCTGGCCGGGATGCGTCAGGCTGTCTCCGACCTGCGCGGCCTGGTGTCGCTGCAGTCCGAGACCTCGCAGCTGCGGGACGAGAACGATCGTCTCAGGCGCTGGTACGCGGTGGCGGTGGCGCTGGAGGCGGAGAACGCGACGCTCAAGGCCGACCTGCACTGGATCCCCGATCCTGCGCCGTCCTACGTCACGGCGCGCGTGGTGGCCGACGCGGGGGGCATGTATGCGCGCGCGGTGCTGCTCTCGGTCGGGCCGAACCACGCGGTGCGCAAGGGGCAGATCGCGCTGGACGCCGACGGGCTGGTGGGACGGGTGAGCGAGGTCGGCGAACGCTCCGCGCGCGTGCTGCTGCTCACCGACATCAACAGTCGCATCCCGGTGACGCTGGAGACGAGCGGCGCCCGCGCGCTGCTGGCCGGCACCAACAACCCCCGGCCGCGCCTGATGTACTACGCCGAGGGCACGCACCCGGTGGAGGGCGAGCGGGTGCTGACGACGTCGGAGGCCAACGCGTTCCCGGCCGGGCTGCCGATCGGCGTCGTGCACTACACCGTGTCGAACGTGCCGGAGGTGGTGCCGTTCGCGCATCTGGATCACCTCGATATCGTGCGGATCTTCGACTACGGGCTGGCCGGGCTGCAGCCGCCCGAGGTGCCAGGCCGCCCGGAGGCGGGTCACGGGTCCGAGCGGAAGCGGTGAGCGGTGGAGCGCGGGATCGGCAGCGGGCCGGACGACCGCACGCCCGGCATCCGGCCGCGCCCGACTCTGCGGCGCCGCCTGGACGCGCTGGCCCGGGCGTCGTTCCCGGGCGGGGTGAGCGTGGCCCTGCTGCTGGCGCTGTCGGCGCCGTTCGACCTGCCGGGGCAGGTGCAGCTGCAGCCCGCCTCGGCGCTGGCCTGCGTGTTCTTCTGGTCGCTGTTCCGGCCGGCGTCGATGCCGCCGCTGCTGGTGTTCGCGCTCGGGCTGCTGTGCGACCTGCTGGGGCTGGCGCCCGTGGGCACGGCGGTGCTGACGCTGCTGCTGACGCACGGGGTCGCGGTGCGCTGGCGACGGGTGCTGGTGCGCACGGGGTTCGTGCTGGTGTGGCTGGTGTTCGCCGCGGTGGCGGCGGGCGCGGCGGCGCTGGGGTGGGCGCTGACCTCGCTGCTGACCTGGCACCTGCTGCCCGCGGCGCCGGCGGTGTTCGAGGCGCTGGTGGCGGCGGGGATCTACCCGGCGCTGTCGACGCTGTTCAGCCTCGCGCACGGCAGCGTCGCGGATCCGGACCAGGCTTGAGCAGGGAAAGGAAGGCCAGGGCTCTGCCCTGGACCCGCCAGGGGCAGCGCCCCTGGACCGGCATCCGATTCAGGCTGGCGGCACAGGCCGTCGTGGCGTTCCGCCGGCCCGAAGTCGTGGTTTCCAAAGGGCTCGCCCTTTGGCGGGTCCGGGCAGAGCCCGGCGCTTGCTTCCTTGCGGGTGCTCCGTCGTGAAGCGAGACAACCGCCGCTCCGGGGTGTTCACGCGGCGCGCGCTGCTGGTGATGGGCGGGCAGGTGGCGGCGCTGGGGGCGCTGGGGGCGCGGCTGTACCACGTGCAGGTCGCCGAGGGGCAGAAGTACGCGACCCTGGCCGAGAGCAACCGGATCAGCGCGCGCATGATCGCCCCCCCGCGCGGCCGCATCCTGGACCGGTTCGGCACGGTGATCGCGGGCAACAAGCTGAACTGGCGGGCGGTGCTGCTGGCCGAGCAGACGGACGACGTGGGCGCGACGCTGGACCTGTTCGCGCGGATCGTGCCGCTGGCCGACCACGAGCGGGCGCGGGTGGACCGCGAGCTGCGCCACCGTCGGCGGTTCATTCCTGTGATGGTGCGCGAGTTCCTGAGCTGGGAGGACATGGCTCGCATCGAGGTGAGCGCGCCGGAGCTGCCGGGCATCATCGTGGATGTGGGCACGACGCGGATCTACCCGTTCGGCGAGCAGCTCGCGCATGTGGTGGGCTACGTGGCGCCGCCGCAGGAGGCGGACATGGGCGAGGACCCGATGCTGGCGCTTCCGGGCATCCGCATCGGGCGTGCGGGGGTGGAGAAGGCGCGTGACGAGGAGCTGCGCGGCGAGGCCGGCGAGGTGCAGATGGAGGTCAACGCCGTGGGCCGGGTGATCCGCGAGCTGGACCGGCGCGACGGCAAGCCTGGCGACGACCTGGTGCTGTCGCTGGACTACGACCTGCAGAAGAGCGTGCAGGAGCGCATCGGCGACGAGAGCGCGTCGGCGGTGGTGCTGGACTGCCGCAACGGCGAGGTGCTGGCGATGGCGAGCACGCCGTCGTTCGACCCAAGCCTGTTCGACTCCGGGGTGAGCCAGGCGCAGTGGGTGGAGTGGACCAAGGACCGCCGCACGCCCCTGATCAACAAGGCCACGGCGGGAGTCTATCCGCCAGGGTCGACGTTCAAGATGGCGGTGGCGCTGGCGGGGCTGGAAGCGGGGACGTTGACGGCGGGGGATCGGGTGAGCTGCCCGGGCTACATCGACGTGGGCGACGCACGGTTCCACTGCTGGAAAAAAGGTGGTCACGGGTCTCTGGATCTGCATGGTGGTCTCAAAAACAGCTGCGACGTCTATTTTTACGCCATTGCGGAGCGGACCGGAATGGATCGGATCGCGGCAGCGTCCCACCGCCTCGGGCTGGGGACGGAGCTGGAGGTGGATCTGCCGGGGCAGCGGGTCGGGCTGATCCCGACGCCGGCGTGGCGGCGCTCGCACGGGCATCCCTGGAACCTCGGGGACACGATCGTGAGCGGGATCGGGCAGGGATACATCCAGGTCACGCCGCTGCAGCTCGCGACGTACACCGCGCGGATCGCGACGGGGCGGGCGGTGCAGCCGCATCTGACGCGGCTGGTGGGAGGGGCGATGCAGCAGGGGTCTGCGGCGAACGACTGGCCGGCGCTGGGGATCGGGGAGAAGTCGCTGGCGGCGGTCAGGGCGGGGATGCACGCGGTGGTCAACGAGGCGGGAGGCAGCGGCATCAACGCGCGGCTGCCGCTGGCAGGGGTGACGATGGCGGGCAAGACCGGGTCGGCGCAGGTCCGCAGGGTGTCAAGGGAGACGCGTGAGCATGGGCACTTCGATTCGAGCAAGCTGCCGTGGGAGTTCAGGCCACATGCGCTGTTCGTGTGCTTCGCGCCGTACGAGGCGCCGCGGTATGCGATCGCGGTGGTGATCGAGCACGGCAACGCAGGGGCGGCGGCGGCGGCGCCGCTGGCGCGGGACCTGATGGTGCAGACGCTCACGCGCGATCCGGCGGAGCGGCAGGGAGCACAGACGGTGGCGGCGCGGTGAGGGGGGATGGGGCGGAGGAAGCAAGGTTGAGGCTCTGCCTCAAACTCCGCCAAAGGCAAGCCTTTGGAATCCACTCCTTAAGTAAAGGGTTTGCAAAGGGCTCGGCCCTTTGGCGGGTTCGGGCGGAGGTGCCCGAAGGTTCCGATGGCCCGCTTGGGCCATTGGAATGGGCACCGGAGGGAGAGCCCGACCTTGCTGTCTTGCCGGGGTGGTTGCGGTGATCCTGGAGCGGCGGCTGATCCGGGCGGAGCCGTCGTTCGGGCTGCTCACCAAGCTGATGCAGGTGAGCTGGCTGTATGTCGTGCTGCTGTGCGCGCTGGCGGGGGTGGGATACGTCGCGCTGTACTCGGCGGGCGGGGGGCCGCTGCCGTACGCGGCGCCCGATGCGATCCGCTTCGCGGCGGGGCTGATGATGATGCTCTGCATGGCCATGGTGGATATCCGGTTCCTCGCGCGGTTCTCGTGGGTGCTGTACGCGGGCGCGCTGGGGCTGCTCGCGCTCGTGCTGCGGATGGGGCACGTGGGGAAGGGGGCGGAGCGCTGGATCAGCCTGGCCGGGGTGCAGGTGCAGCCGTCGGAGCTGATGAAGGTCGCGCTGGTGATGGCGCTGGCGGCGTGGTTCCACAAAGCGTCCTGGTCGAAGGTGGGAAATCCGCTGTTTTTGGTGCCGCCGGCGGTGGCGATCGCGGTTCCGGTCGTGCTGATCCTGAAGGAGCCGAACCTGGGGACGGCGTTCATCACGGGGGCGGTCGGGGCGTCGGTGGTGCTGGCGGCGGGGATGCGGTGGTGGCTCGTGGCGCTCGTCGCGGTGCCGCTGCCGTTCGCGGGGCGGTTCGCCTACGCGCACCTGCACGACTACCAGAAGGCGAGGATCACGACGTTCTTCAGCCCGGAAAGCGATCCGCTGGGGGCGGGATACAACATCATCCAGTCCAAGATCGCGCTGGGGTCGGGGGGGATGTGGGGCAAGGGGTTCATGAACGGGACGCAGAACCACCTGAACTTCCTGCCAGAGAAGCAGACGGACTTCATCTTCTCCATCATCGCGGAGGAGTGGGGGCTGGTGGGGAGCCTGGCGGTGCTGGGGCTGCTGGGGCTGATCGTGGTGGGGGGGATGCTGATCGCGCTGCGCTGCCGCCACCAGTACGGGCGATTGCTCGCGATCGGGATCAGCGTGAACTTCTTCCTGTACGTGTTCGTCAACATCGCCATGGTGACGGGGGCGA
Organism: uncultured Acetobacteraceae bacterium; assembly: GCA_964236585.1. Lineage (GTDB taxonomy): Bacteria > Pseudomonadota > Alphaproteobacteria > Acetobacterales > Acetobacteraceae > CAXSEF01. The sequence continues at coordinate 2,801 of CAXSFE010000057.1, read as the reverse complement.
TCCCGGTGGGAGGGGTGCCGCTGCCGCTGGTCAGCCACGGGGGGTCGGCGATGCTGACGGTGATGTTCGCGTTCGGGCTGCTGATGTCGGTGCACGTGCACCGGGACGTGGAGTTCGGGGAGAAGCGGGAGGAGGATTGAGGGCGGGGTCGTGCCGACCGTGTTGCGGGCGGAGGGGGCCAGGCTCTACTTCACCAGCCGGGAGCCGAACGAGCCGGCGCACATCCATGTTAATTGCGGCGGGGCGTCGGCCAGGATGTGGCTGGATCCGGTGACGCTGGCGAGCGACAGCGGGTTCGCGGCGCACGAGCTGGGCGGCCTGCTAAGGCTGGTGCGCGAGCGTCAGGTGGAACTGCCGGAGGCGTGGCATGGCTTCCTTGGCACAGGCTGACGGGGTGGACGTGCGGGTCCGCGTGGTGTCGATCGACGCGGACGTGCTGAGCGTCGGGCTGATGGACGGGCGCACGATCAGCGTTCCGCTGGCGTGGTGTCCGCGGCTGCTCACGGGGACGCCGGCGCAGCGGGCGGCGTGGGAGATGGCGGGGGGCGGGTATGGCATCCACTGGCCGGAGCTGGACGAGGATCTGAGCACGGAGGGGCTGCTGGCGGGGGCGGGGGCGCCCCGGGGGTCGGAGGGGTGGCGGTCGGGGATCAAGTAGGCGGAGGCCTGCCAAAGTCTCCTCGAATCCTATTCGGATCCGAAATCACCATCTGCACGGCCAGATCTAGAAGTTGTTGCGAATTTTCCGGCTCCGTTCCGGCGCGCCATGACGGGCAGGAAGCATGTTCTTTCTCCAAAGAAAAAACCAAAAAACTTTTGCCCAAAAGGCTCCGGAACCGGCCGGGAGGCTGTGACCCCGTGGGCAAAGTCTTTTTGCTTCTTTTTCTTCAGAAAAAGAAGACTCTTGCCTTTCTGCGGAAGCGCTGGGGCGCTGCCAGACCCATAAAAGCCTCTAGCCTTGCTGTGCCACGAAGGCGCGCAGGACGGCGTTGATGCGGGTCTGGTAGCCCGGGCCCTGCCGGCGGAACCAGTCCACCACGTCGGTGTCAAGGCGGAGGGACAAAAGCTTCTTTGGTACGGGCATGACGGCCTCGGCGGCCTCGTACCAAGCGCGGGGGACGTCGCACCAGTCAGGGTCGGCGGCGATGTCGCGTTCCAACTCCTCGTCTGTCTTGGCATGGACGCGGGCGAGATCGGTGCGGCTTTCGCCCCTGACCCGCCTGACCTCAAGCTCGGCCACCGTGTAGCGCCTGATGTGCTCGCCGTTCTTCATGTCTGGCCTTGCGAATGGAGATCACCCGAATGGACTCGCCGCGGCGGGTGACGATCGCGGTGGCAAGCACGCCCCCAATCGTGCCGGTGACCGCCCAACGACTTCGCCGCCGACGGTGGTTGCCGTGGCCTGGATGTGCGGCCCGGCGAACAGCAGGGTAGGTGTCCTCGAAGTCAAAGCCATGCTTCTCCAGGTTGGACAGGCACTTGGCTTCGTCCCATTCGAAGATCATGCAGGGTTGGGAACTCCCGCCAGGCGAGTTTGTAGCAACAAACGTAGCTACGGATCATGGCTGATCGCGGGACCGCCTGCAAGGCTGACGTGGCGGGCCTGTGCCGTGTAGGCCGGTCCAGGGGCGCCACCCCTGGCGAATCCCCTCTTTCAAGACATGGGGCAGAGCCCTGGCCTTGCTGCGCCTGCCTTGCCGCGCGCCGGGCGTGTTCTGTCGTCGCGGGCGCCAGGACCGTGGGTCTCCTGGCGATGGGGACGATCATGCCGGACGGGTTGTATGAGCGCTATGCGCTGGCGTGGGCGGAGCGGCAGGCGGGGCTGCTGCGGCGGCTGGCGGCCGGGGAGCAGCTGCGCGAGCCGGTGGACTGGGCGCACGTGATCGAGGAGGTGGCGGACGTGGGGCTGGCCGAGCTGCGGGCGTGCTAGGGCCTGCTGGTGCAGGCGCTGGTGCATCTGCTCAAGCTGCGGGCGGGGCCGGACAGCCAGGCGGCGGCGCATTGGCGCGGCGAGACAGCCGTGTTCCTGGTTGGGGGCCCAACGCAATTTTGCTCCGTCCATGCGGCAGAGGATCGATCTGGGTGGGCTGTATGCGGACGCGTTGTACGGGGTGCGCGCCGGGGCGGAGGACGTGAGGGCGGCGCGTGCGCTGCCGGAGGCGTGCCCGTTCGAGCTGGACGGATTGATCGGCGAGCGGCCGGACGTGGCTGTGCTGGCGGGGCGGCTGGGCGAGGCGTAGGGGGCGGCAGGCTGCGGATGCGGGCTGGGTGCGCCTTCGGGCGCAGGGATCAGAAGGTCAGGAAGAGCTTGCCGACGATCGCCAGGGTGAGGGCGATGTTGGTGCCGACCATCCAGGTCAGCGAGGTGAGCCTGCCTTCGACGGTGGCGAAGCGGGTCTCGTGGGCGGCGAGGAAGGCGGCGCGGGTGGCGCCGAGGTGTCGGGCCATCGATTGTTCTCCTTGTGAGCCATAGTGGGTGCGGGCACCGAGCCGGCCCAGCGAAATCCTTGTGTGCGCCGGTCCAGGGGCGCTGCCCCTGGCGGGTCCAGGGCAGAGCCCTGGCCCTGTCTTTCCTACGGCACGGCAGCGCGGCGGACGGCGTCGAGGTCGTGGCGGGCCTGGCGGGCCATCCAGGTCTCGGCGCGCTCGCCGAGGAGTGTTTCGAGGCGGAGCGCGGTCGCGGGCGTGATGGCGCGGGTGCCGTGGGTCAGGTCGTGGAGGCGCTGGCGGGAGAGGCCGAGACGGGTGGCGGCGGCGGAGGGGGTGAGGCCCTGGCGGGCGAGGGCGTCGAGCAGGACGAG
>CAXSFE010000056.1:0-23200 GCA_964236585.1 uncultured Acetobacteraceae bacterium | reverse complement strand
CGATCGTGGGAATCCCAGACCCGTCAGAGTCAGGCGTTTCGGCGGTTGGTATAAGCGAATCATGCCAACGCCAAAACAGCGCATCACGAGAGTCAGCAGTTCATGTGCCGGGTATGAGTGGTGGCCCGGGCCCGAGTGCAGCCGCACTGAGCACTGGGCTACATCGAACCCTGCAAGGCCCATCAGCTGCGGGTCAATCAGATCGCCTCACCCTATCCATCCACAGGGGCGCACTCCAGCCAGAGGGGAACATTCAATGCCGGTGATAGGTCGGTCAAGCACCACCTCGAGGCTGTGCCGGTGGTTTGCCCAGTCCCCCGCCAGCGGCCCGAAGGCGCTGCCGGGGCGCACGCGCAGCGAGAACACCTCCGGCACCCGGCCGATGAAGTGGAACGCACCCTGCGCGGTCAGGCGGCACCAGAACTTCCGGTCCTCGCTGAGGCGTAGCGTCGCGTCGAAGCCGCCGATGCGCCGCGCTGCCTCGGTGCGCACCAGCACGTGACCGCCGTTGGCCAGGAAGTTTTCGCGGATCATTGGCAGCAGCACGTCGCCGCTGGGTTAGCGGTACTGCGCCAGCGGCTTCTGCTGCGGGTAGGGCGTGCAGTCGACCAGCGGCTTGACGAAGCTGCCGAACGTGGCGACCGCCCCGGCCTGGCCGCGCAGGGCGGCATCGAGCCGCGCCAGGGCGGTCGGGTGCAGCAGGTCGTCGCCGTCGAGGAACAGCATCGCGGCCCCGCGTGCCTGCGCAAGCCCGGCGTTGCGCGCGGCCGACATGCCGCCGTTTTCCTGGCGCAGCAGCTGGACGCGGGGGTCGGCGAAGCGGCCCACACGCTCCGCGGCGTCGTCGTCGACGACGAGGCACTCCCAGGCCGCAAGACTCTGGGCGAGCTTGCTGTCGAGGCAGAGGCTAATGAAGCCGGCGACGTTGTATGCCGGCGCCACGACGTTGACGGCGGGATCGCGACGGCGGCGCGGCGGCGGACGACCCGCTCACGACCCGCGTCCGGGTGACAGGTGGCATCCGTCGCGCGCCGAGGCCGGCGGGCTCCAGGTCTGGAACCGCTCGCCGCGCAGCGAGCGCCAGACCCCCAACGCAGTGGCCACGAAGGCGAACAGGATGTCGAGCAGCTTGCCGGGCAGGCTCGACGGCCGCAGCAGCGCCGCCGCGAGGCCGAGCATGCCGCACAGGACCAGCGCCGCCGCCACGGCGAGCCGGCCGGCGTCCACCAGCCCCGCAAGCAGCAGCAGCCCACCCGTGCCGAGCAGCGGCCCGGCGAACCAGCGCACCAGCTTGTGCGACAGGTACATGTAGAGCGCGAGCGGCGGCAGGCGGCGCAGGCGGGGCCACAGTGCGCGGTGCACGTTGAATGCCTGGCAGGCGATGCGTACCTTGCGGCGGAACTCTTCGCCCGGGCGTGACACTAGGCCCTCGCGCGCGATCGCGTCGCCAGCGCGCACGATGCGGTGGCCACCGCACAGGATCGACAGCGAAACCGTCATGTCGTCGATCAGGTCCGGCCGCGGCGGCTGGTGCAGCGCGCGGCGTATCGCGAAGATCGAGCCGTCCGCCCCCATGATCGAGGCGGTGGCGCCTTCCAGCGCCTTGATCCGTTCCTCGAGGCGCCAGTAGAGCGAGCCGGTGGCCGCCGTCGCGGAGCCGTCTGCGCCGGTGTAGATGAGCTTGCCGCAGACGCAGCCGACCGCGGGATCGGCGAATGGCGCGAGCAGGCGCACGACCGCGTCGGGCTCGAACATGACGTTGGCGTCGCTGAACACGACGAACTCGGCGTCGGCGCGCTCCACCAGGAGGTTCATGCCGTGCGTCTTGCCGTGGCGCTCCGTTGCGGCCACGACGTCGATGCGGCCGGCGAACTCCGCGGCGATGGCGGCGGTGCCGTCCGACGGGCAGTCGAGGTAGAGGTGTAGCCGCAGGTTCGGCACCAGCAGGCGCATCAACAGCATGTTCTCCGCCTTGGCGCGGATCACCCCTGCCTCGTTGTAGGCGCACACGCATAGGGCGACGCAGGCGGTGGCCGGGTCGACGATCCCGTCCGGCGCGAGCGGGCGGGGACGGAGGCGGGCGAGCAGCGCGAGGCTGAGCGGGTAGGTGGTGAAGGGGTGGAACGCGAGGGCCAGGAACACCGCCGCGGCGACCAGAAGCGCAGCCTGCATCGCACGACCCCACACCGCCGGCTTGGCTGCCTTCGAAGCGCGGCTTAGACCAGCGGCGCGGCTTCGGCAACCACTCGGGGCTGGGGGCGGTGTCCCGGCCTGAAATCCAGGAAGGAAGGCCAGGGGCTCTGCCCCTGGACCCCGCCAAAGGCAGGGCCCTTGGAACCCCTTCCTTAAGGGAGGCCGGGTCCAGGGGCGGCTCCCTCCGGTGGCCTTTCCAACGATCCAAGCGGATCGTCGGAACCTTTGGCCACCTACGCCTGGCGGGTCCAGGGCAGAGCCCTGGCCTTCTCGAACCGAGACACTGCCGGGCCGGGGAACGGCGCCGCTGCCTCGGGCAGGGCGCCGTCCGCCGGGCCGGCCTGCCACGTCTCGCCGCTGTCCGGTGGCGGCGGCTCGCGGCGGGATGCCGCGAGCAGCACCGCCTCGTACTGGTCCACGATGCGCCCGGGCGCGTAACGGGCGGCCGCCGCGAGGCACGCCTCGCGCATGGCCTCCGGCGTCCAGCCCTCGGCGAGGAGCGCCTGGATCGCGGCCAGGATGCCGGCCTCGTCGGCGGACGCGGCGACGAACCCGGTGCGGCCGGGCTCGACTGCTTCTGGCAGGCCGCCCAGGGGAGAGACCAAGCTCGGCACTCCGTAGGCCAGCGCCTCGTGGAACACGCGGGGGAACGGGTCCTCCCACACGGACGGCACGACCAGCAGGTCGATCCGGGAAAAGAAGGCGGCCGGCGCGACCTGGCCAAGGAACCGGACGCCGGGCGGCAGACCGGCCTGCAGCGAAGCTTCGTAGCCGGGCTCGCCGCGGCCGGCGACGTCAAGCGTCACCGTCCCGGCCGGCAGGGCTGCGACCACGCGCAGCAGCGTCTCCACGCCCTTCAGCGGGTCGAGCCGGCCGATAAAGCCGAGGCGCAACGGCCCGCTGGGCGGGCGAGGCGGGGGCGAGGCAGGGGAGACCTCCGGGTTGTTGCCGCGGATGATGCGAGCCGTCCTGGCGCGGAACACGCCGGCGCCGGCGACGCGCTGCATCACGCGGCGGCTGACGCAGGTGACCTCGGCGGGGAGCTGGCCGAGGGCGCGGCGCGGGGTGGCGAACGCCCTGCACTCCGCGCACGGCGTCGCGCAGTTGCCGCGTCCGGGACGCCACATCGCGCTGCGCGGGCAGGCGACGTAGTAGTCGTGCAGGGTCTGCACCAGCGGCACCCCGAGACGCCGCGCCGCGACCCAGGCGGACACGGAGAAGCCCTGGAGGTTGTGCGCGTGCACGACGTCGGGCCGCCAGGCCGCGAGCGCGTGCTGCAGGCGGCGGCGCATCACGGGGTTGTAGCTGTCCAGCGCCTGGAACACCGGCCGCAGCGCGCGGGGCCGCGCGCCGCCGTGCGGCCAGTAGACGTTGGCCAGCGGCAGATAGGTGACGCCGATCCCGTCGATGGTGCCGCTCGCCGCCGTACGTTCCGGAGTCAGGGTGAACACGTGGCAATCGTGGCCGCGCATCGCGAAGCTGGCGGCCAGGAACCGCAGCGTGACCTCGGCGCCGCCTGCGCCATGCGGGGGATACAGCGAGTTGACGAAGGCGATCCGCACGTTCGGTTCTCCGGAAGGCCCTGGTTGTCGCGGCGGCGGCTGCAGCGGGTCGGGAGCGCGTCCCGGTTCGGCGAAGGCACGGTGTCCCAGCTTGTCGGCGGGCAGGCAAGACGAGGGCAGGGCTGCAAGGCACGTACATCGCCACAGTCCGGGCTGTTTCGTCACCCATGACGGCAGCACGGTGCCCGCGGGCGAACTCCGTGTTAGTGTTTCGGCGTCAGGGTGTGTCGGCGCCACACTTGGCCCGACTGCCCGGTTCCCCGACCAACGCCCTGAAAGCCGAAACGAACCGCATGCTGTCCAGCCTGTTCGACCGACTGCGCGGCCGCAAGAACCGCCGGCGCCGCAAGCGTCTGCCGCCGTCGGCGGCGTCCGCGCAGGCCGGCCTGCCCGGCATCGGCCCGCAGGCGGCGGGCGTTGCGGGACGGCCCGTACCGGAACGGCCCGCACCGGAACGGGGCACGCCTGCGCCGATCGGGTTCGGGCGGGCCGAGCCGGGCTTCGGGGCCGCCGGGTCGCCGCCGCCGGAGAAGCTGCTCGGCGAGGCGTTCACGCCGACGCGGCCGCAGCGCACGGCGCGGCGGTTCACCGGCCGCCAGGTGCAGCTCGCGCGAATCCAGCGCGCCCTGGTGCAGGAGCGCGCGCACGTCGTCATCTTCGCAGAGCGCGGCCGGGGCAAGACCTCGCTGTCCTACCTGGCGGCGGACCATGCCCGGCGGGCGGAGTGCACGGTGGCGCGCTTCTCCTGCGCGCTGGGCACCAGCTTCGACGACATCCTGCGCGGCCTGATGCGCGACCTGCCGCGCAACCTGCTGTCGGCGCCGGCCGTGGCGGACCGGCCCGGGCTGGAGGGGTGCGAGGCGGCGCTGCCGGACGCGGCGCTGCAGCCGCGCGACGTGCTCAGCCTGCCCGAGCGGCTCAGCACCCGCCACCTAGTGCTGATCGTCGACGAGTTCGACCGGCTCGACGCGGAGCACACCCGCACCAGGCTGGCCGACACGATCAAGCAGGTGTCGGACCGGGCGATCGCGGTGTCCTTCGTGCTGGTGGGGGTGGCGGACAGCCTGGAGCACCTGCTTGGCCACCACCCCTCGATCCAGCGCAACATCGTGGGCATCCCGCTGCCCCTGATGGCGGACGAGGACATCGGCGCGGTGATCGAGCGCGGCAGCGGCGAGGTCGGCCTGCGGTTCGCCGTCGAGCTGCAGGCGCGGGTCGTCCAGCTCGCCCGCGGCGTGCCCTACATCGCCCAGCTCCTGTCCCTGCACGCCGGCAGCGCGGCGCTCGACCGCGGCTCCTACGCCGTCGACGAGCAGGACCTGGACCAGGCGGTCGCCCTGGCGCTCGAGCAGACCGACCCGCACGTGCTCAACCTCTACGCGGCCGTGACCAGCCACGGCCGCGACCCGGCGATGGTGAGGTTCCTCTACCTGCTGGCGAGTGGCGACCAGGACGCGTTCGGCCGCTTCCGGGTGATCTCGCTGGGGGAGGACGTGCCCGCCCAGCCGGGGATCGGGCGCAGGCTGCTCGAGCAGATCCTGCTTGCCGGGATCGTGCGTCCCTGTGTCGGCGCGGGGCCGGACCTCTTCACCTTCGCCGAAGCGGGTCTCGCGCCATACATCCTGCTGCTGAACGACCGGCAGCCGGCGCACGCCTATGCTTCGCCGCCGCGCATCCACCACGGCTGATACCGGCGGGCGGTTGCCCTGGCCGGTCAGGAAGGAAGGCCAGGGGCTCTGCCCCCATGCTTGAAGGCGGGGACCCCGCCAAAGGCGAGCCTTTGGACCCCACTTCCTAAGTGAGGCCGGGTCCAGGGGCGGCTCGCCCCTGGCGGGTCTGGGCAGAGCCCAGCCTTGCTTCCTTCGACAGCTCAAGACGTTCTGCCGCTGGCATGAGGCGCGCCGCGGCGGCGGCGCGTCCGGCTCAGCGGCCGCAGACCTGCCGGATGTAGTCGGTCTCGGCCTGGTTGCCCGGCCGTATGCCCGTGCAGAAATACGGCACGCCAGCCCGGCTCACCAGGCCTGCGGGGTTGTCCCGGATGCCGCCCCGGTCTGCCGGGATGCCTGGGCTCGGTTGTTCTGGCGGTGCGTCATGCCTCCGGTCCACGACCTGCGGACGCGCACGGTCAGGCTGGGACATGCGGGCCTTCTGCGATGCGGACGCGGCGGGCGGGGCCGAAAGGCGGCCCGGGTGCGCCTGGGCCGAAGCGGAACCGGTCCCGGGCGGAGCCGGGGTGCCCGAGACGCCACGCGGCGTTGCGGCGACCTCTGCAGGTGGCCGTGGCGGCAATGGTATGATCTCTGCAGGTGGCCGGGGCGGCAGGGGCATGTCCGGGCTGGCGGCGGCGCCGGCCGCAGAGGCAACGGCGGCCGCCACTGGCAGGTGGTCGAGGAGGGGCGGCAGGACCGGACCCGGCAGGGAAGGCACGCCGAGGGTCATGGCCGACAGTGCACGCCCGGCGCCGATCGCGACCGGGACGTGCAGCAGCAGGGGCGCACCGACCGGCGCGGCGGGCAGCGAGATCGGCGGTGCAGGCGCGAGAGGGTGCAGCTCGGCCAGCACCAGGGGCGCCGGCACGCAGGAAGGATCGGGCGGCGCGTGTCGTGCCGCCCCGTCCGCCCCGTCCGTGACCGCGTCCCGGGTCGGGGGGCAGCCCGGACGCGGTGCCGAACCCGCGGCGTCCGGGGCTGCGGGCAGGCTGGTGGCCAGTGCGGGGCGCCGGGCAGGTTCGGGCAGGGGCGGCTTCGTCCGGGAACGCGGCAGGAGAACCGTGACCGCCACGCTCAGCACCAGCACCGATGCCAGCAGCGCGGTTGGCACAACCGATCGCCGGGACGGCGTCGTGCCGCCCGCCGCCCGCGTGTCCGCCGGCGCGATGTCGGAGCCTGGCTGTGCGGCAAGGCAAGAGCGGACCAGCGTGTCGATCCGTCCCGGGCTGCCGCCGGCCCGCGCCAGGATGTCGTCCGCGGCCGGTGCCGACAGGCTGACCCCGCCGGGCGCCATCGCGGCGAGATGCCGGGCGAGGTACTCGCGGCCCTGCGCAGGGCTGAGCGGCACGATCCTCAGCGAGGCATAGGGGGGCAGGGTCTCTGCGGACAGCACCGGCCGCAGCGACGCCGCCTGTCCGAGCAGGACGACGTGCAGCAGCGGCCTATCGACCAGACGCACCCGCGCCAAGTCGAGCAGCATCCGCATCGCGCCGGCCGGCCAGGCGTCGGCGTCGTCCACCACCATCGCGGCCGCGGGCACGAAGCCCGCGGCGACCATGACCGGCGCCGGCGGCAGCGCAGCCCGTGCCAGGAGGGCGGGGTCGAGGTCCAGCAGCGCCGCCGCGCGGGCCAGCAGGGCGTCGGGCGCGAGCCCGTCCGGCGGCAGGCCGCGATCGACGCGCAATCCCTGGCCGAGCAGGACCTCGGCGACGTGATCCGCCACCACGCTCCGGCCGCTTCCAGGCTCGCCGGTGACGACCACCAGCGAGAGGCCGCGCCGAACCGCGCCGAGCGCCGCCTCGACGACGTCGTGCTGCGGCGCAGTCAGCGGAGCCGCACCGATCGACGGCGCCTCGGCGTCTATCCGCAGATCGACTTCGGCGCGGTCCGGTCTGTCGTACTGATCCATGCGCCTCCTGGCCCGCGCCGCCCGGTTCGAACCCTAGCTCGGAACGCGTGCCGTGCCGGTCATTCCCGGTAGTTGCGGAGGAAGTCGCGCACTGCCGGCGCCAGGTCCGGCCGCTTCAGCGCGAAGGCCAGCTGCGCCTCCAGGAACCCAACCTTGTCGCCACAGTCGAAGCGCCGCCCCTCGTAGCGCAGCCCGTGGAACGGCCCCTGCCCGATCATGCGCGCCATCGCGTCGGTGAGCTGCACCTCGTTGCCCGCCCCGCGCTCCATGCGCGCGAGATGGTCCATCACGTCGGCGGTCAGCACGTAGCGCCCGATGATCGACAGGTTCGACGGCGCGTCCTCCGGCGCCGGCTTCTCCACCAGCCCGGTGACCTCGACCAGACGCCCGTCGTCGGCGCCGATCCGCAGGATGCCGTAGCGGTTGGTGTGCTCGCGCGGCACCTCGGTCACCGCGACCACGCTGCCCCCGGTCGCCTCGTAGGCGTCCGCGAGCTGCTGCATGCACGGCGTGTCCGACAGCACCAGGTCGTCGGGCAGCAGGACCGCGAACGGGTCGTCGCCGATGAACGCGCGCGCGCACCAGATCGCGTGCCCCAGCCCCAGCGGCTCCTGCTGCCGCACCGTGACCACCGACCCCGGCGGCATCTGCTGGCCCCGCAGCATCGCCAGCGCCTCGCTCTTGCCGCGCTCCTTGAGGGTGGCCTCCAGCTCGTAGGCGACGTCGAAGTGCTCGACCAGCGCCATCTTGCCGCGCCCGGTGATCATGCAGAACTGCTCGATCCCGGCCGCCCTGGCCTCCTCGACCGCATACTGGATCAGCGGCTTGTCGACGACCGGCAGCATCTCCTTGGCCATCGCCTTGGTCGCCGGCAGGAACCGCGTGCCAAGCCCCGCCACGGGCAGAACGGCCTTGCGAAGCTTCTTCATCAACTTGACCCGTCCTTAGCTTACAGGACTACCGAGCATCCATCGAACCTGCTGGTCCCGATGAATCGGTGGCGGCCTGTATTTCGCGAGGTGTAGCGCCCCTGACCCGTCAGCCATGCAACGTCGAGGCGCAACCACACCATATTGGCCGCCCTCTGTTCGAGCACGGATCGGTCGTGCCGACAAGAGACCGGGAACATCAGCCCCGTTCGGACTTCGAATACTAAAGTGACCGCCAGCCCGAAGCAAAACCAGGTCAAGAGTACCACTGTACACCAACCATGGCTCAGAGCAGAGCCTCAGGATTTGGTTACAACCGGAAGTATAAGTAAATTTCTGACATACTACTTGAGTGGCCTTGATGAATTTTTCTGGAGATTGCGAAAAGGTATTTCCTGCGCCCGAAATTTGCGCGTAGTGTCTTTTTCGCACCTGCAGCATCCGACAAGGGCTGTGGAGGGTAGGAGGCCTTTCGTCCACAAACGCCGTGGCCCTGCGGACAAGTATCCGCCGTGCGATTTCTGCCCGACTCCGATACTGCCGCGATTATCGCGCAATGGTGAACAGTAGCATGGCCGACCAGATCGCTGGAGTGATGGACAGCCTTCCTGCCATTCCATTCATCCAGGAGGACCGGGTGTTCGAGCCCGGTCATCCGTCGGTGCGCAACCGCAACCACAGCGCTGTTGCGCGCGGCGCGGCGCTGCTGGGCGCGGACCTCGCGGCTTTCGCGCTTGTCGTGGTCGTCACGATGGCGATGGCCCGCGCCAGCCACAGTCCGTTGCTGGACACCCCCGCCTCGGCGGCTGGCACGTCGCAGCCCTGGGTGTCGGCCGGTCTGCTGCTCCTGCCGCTGTCCGGTGTCATCGGCTACTTCGCCGCGAGCGGGCACTACCGGCAGCGCATCCCGTTCTGGCGAACGGCCTGGCAGGTGCTGCTGGTCAGCCTGGTCGCGCTGCTGGTCGACAGCTATCTCGAGCTGTCCTTCGGGAGCAGCTGGTCGGGGCGTTTCGTCGGCGCGATCTGGCTGCTGCTCCCGCCGGCGGTTCTCGCGGTTCGGGGCCTCGCACGGCGCGTGCTGACCAGGGCGGGCTTCTGGCTTCTGCCGGTCGTCGTGGTCGGCGACGAGCACGGCGTGGCGAGCGCCTGCGAGGTGCTGCTGTCCGAGCCCTCGCTTGGCTACAACGTGGTCGACGTCTTCCCCATCGCCGACGTGCTGCCCGACCGCACGCTCGGCCACTGGCGGGCGATCCTGCAGCGCGCCGGGGCCGTGCAGCTCGTGCTGGCGATCGATCTCGGCACGACGGAGGGCCGCAGGGTCATCCAGTCGGTGATGCGCGAGCAGGTGCCCTACGCGGTCGTGCCGCAGCTCGGCGGCCTGCCGGTCGCGGGCGCCGAGCAGGTCAGCTTCTTCAGCCACGACACCATGCTCGTGGTCTATCGCAACAACCTGGCCAAGCCGCTGTCGCGCACCGCGAAGATGGCGTTCGACATCGTCGTGGCCGGCCTCGCCCTGCTGGTCCTGACTCCGCTGTTCCTGGTCGTTGCCGCCCTGGTGCGCCTTGACGGCGGCCCGGCGCTGTTCGCCCACCGTCGCATCGGTTCGAGGGGCGTGTCGTTCCCCTGCCTCAAGTTCCGCACCATGGTGGTCAATGCAGACGTGATGCTGCGCGAGCGGCTGGCCGCCGATCCTGCCGCCGCACAGGAGTGGCGCGAGACCAGCAAGCTGCGCGACGACCCGCGCGTCACCCGGATCGGGAAGGTCCTGCGCTCGACCAGCCTCGACGAGTTGCCGCAGCTCATCAACGTGGTGCGGCTGCAGATGAGCCTCGTCGGGCCGCGCCCGATCATCGACAAAGAGGTGCCCCGATACGCCGAGGACATCTCCTACTACTACGAGACGCGCCCGGGGATCACCGGGCTGTGGCAGGTGAGCGGCCGCAGCGACACCTCCTACGAGCGTCGCGTCCAGCTCGACAGCTGGTACGTCAAGAACTGGACGATGTGGCACGACGTCGCGATCCTGTGCAAAACCATCCCGGCCGTCCTGCTGCGGCGCGGCGCCCACTGAGACCTCGGCGCGGCCACGAGAGGAGCGCGTCGACGCCCGTGACTACGCGGCGCTATGGTGGACGTGCGAACCCGGATCATGGACCGCCGGGTCGGCAGCACGGAGACGGGCATTTGCGCCACCGACGAACTCGACGACCTGGACAAGGTGGCAGGGCTGGGTGGACCACGGGGCTGGCCGTGCTGGGCGCCTGTGCCGGCTCCGCAACGGCCGCGGCGCAGAACCTGGAGCAGTATTTCCCCGCCGGCGTGTCCGGCTACGGCAACAATCCGGGCGTGACGGTGCTCTCGCGCACTCGCGGGGACTATGACCCTTCCGGCATCCGCGTCGGCAGCATCATCGTGCGGCCGGAGGCGGACCAGTACTTCGGCTACAACGACAACGTCATCGGCACGTCGCAGGCCTCCGGCAGCCCCCTGGTCGAGACCCGGGCCAGCCTGGACGCCAGCACCGACTGGGCGCGCGACAGCCTGTCCGCCAACGTGAACGTCGACAACCAGGTCTACACCAGTCTGCCGAAGGAGAACCTCACCAACTGGTCGGCCGCCGTGGCCGGCAGCCACGATTTCGGGCGCGACACCGCCAGCCTGTCCTACACGCACTTCAACCTCAACCAGTCGCCGTCCGGCATCAACGGCTTCGGCCTCGGCACGCCGATCCCATTCAGCGTCAACGACGTGCGCGTCGGCTACACCGCCCCGTTCGGGCGCTTCTCGCTGTCGCCGAACTTCGAGGCCACGACCTATGGTTTCGGCTCCGGCATCGTGGCGGGCGCGCTCACCAACCAGAGCTTCCGCAACCGGGTGACGCTGCAGGGCGGGGTCACCGCGCGCTACGAGCTGTCCACCGGGCGCAACCTCCTCCTCGTGGTGAACGACTACGCCAACGACTACACGTCGATCCCCGAGGGCCAGCCGACACGCAACAACACCGGGGTCGAGGTGCTGGCGGGGATCGAGTACAGCGCCAACGGCGTGTTCCGCTATCGCCTCCTCGCGGGGTTCGAGAACCACGACTACCAGAACTCCGCCTATCGCTCGCGCGACGTGCCGGTGGCGCAGGCCTCGGTGATCTGGACGCCGACGGGGCTGACCACGGTGACCGCGACCGCGCTGCGCCGCATCGAGGAAAGCAACGACGACACCACCGGCGGCTTCACCTTCAACACCGGACAGGTCGTCGTGGACCACGAGTACCTGCGTAACATCCTGCTGCAGGGCTCCGGCGGCATACAGTACGCCCAGTACGAGCAGGGCGGCGGAACCCAGACGATCTACTCGGCGGGCGCGAGCGCGACCTGGCTGATCAACCGCAACATGCGGCTGACCGCGCGCTACGACTTCTCTTCCAGCTCGAGCAGCTCCGCAATGGGGGTAGTCGCCCCGCAGATCGGCCTCACGACGCTGGGCACCGGGCTGGTCGGCGTGAATGGCCAGTTTACCTCCGGCCGCTATACCCAGAACATCTACACGCTGCAGCTCCGCGTAGCCCTGTAGCCCGTGCCGTCGCCGTCCCTCGCGTCGCCCGCCGCATGCCGGGCCTGTTGAAAGCTCCTTGCCATGGGTATCTCCGTCGCACAGCAGGTTCTGTCTCAGGGATCAGGATCGCAGCCCCTGCTGCCCGACCCGCGCGTCGCCTCGCCGCTGCAACTCCTGCGTCTGCTGTGGCGCGCCAAGCCGATCATCCTGGCCGCAGGGCTCGTGGTGGCGACGCTGGCGTTCGTCTCGGCGCGCATGCAGCCCAAGCTCTACGTCGCGACCGGGCTGATCAGCGTCGAGACCCAGCACGTCGCGATCCCCGAGCTGCAGAGCGCGATCGACCCGGTGAACTCCCCTGACCCGATGCCGGGCCTGCGCAGCGAGGTCCAGGTGCTCACCTCGCCGGCACTCCTGCAGCAGCTCATCGACTCGATGCACCTGGCCGACGACCCGGAGTTCAACGGCTCGCTCAGGCCGCCTGGGCTCCAGGACCGCGTGAAGGGCTGGTTCTGGTCGCAGGTCTATCGCGTGCTGCCCGCGCTCGCGCCCGACGTCGCAACCGACGAGGCGGCGGACCCGTCCGCCACGACCTCCAGGGCGGCGTCGGGGGGGGTGCGTCTGCCGTCGAGCCGGTCGCAGAAGCACGACTCGGTGCTTTCCTCGGTGAGCCATGCGCTCAAGGTGACCAACGACGGCCGCAGTCTGATCGTCACCGTGGAGTTCAGCTCCGTCGACCCCGTGCTCGCCGCCGACTTCGTCAACGACCTAGTGGCACGCTACCTCGCCGAGCGGGGCGCCGCCCGCGAGGCGCTCAATCGGGAAGCCAACGGCGCCCTGACCGGGCGCCTGCAAGCGGTGAGGGAGGACATCCAGGGGCTCGAGACGAAGCTCGTCGACCTGCGCTCGCGCAACAACCTCGTGCAGATGCGCGCGGGCAGCCTGGACCAGCAGAAGCTCGAGAACCTGTCGATGGCGCTGACCCAGGCGACGGCGCAGCGCATCCAGGCGGACGCCGAGTGGCAGCAGGCGAACGCCAGCGCCAGCGGCGGGTTAGTGACCGCGGACGCCAACGTGATCGCCTCCCCCACCATCGGCCGCCTGCGCGACCAGGAAACCACCGCGCAGGGTCGCATCGCGGAACTGTCGAACCGCTACGGCCCGGGCTACCCCCTGCTGCAGGCGGCAGAGGCGCAGCTCGGCTCGGTGCGGGCCCAGATCGGCGCCGAGGCACGCCGCGTGTCAGGCGCGCTCAGGACCCAGGCCCAGGCCAGCCACGTCCGCGAGGACATGCTCAAGCAGCAGCTCGCGCAGGCGAACCAGTCGGCCGCGGGGATGTCGACCGTGCAGAGCCAGATCGAGCAGATCGAGAAGGACCTCGACGCCCGCCGCCAGGTCTACAAGACCCTGCTGAGCGGCGTGGACCAGACGAACTCCGACAACCACGGCCTGCGTCCGGCCGATGCCCGCGTGGTCAGCGCCGCCACCCCGCCCGGCTTCCCCGCCAGCCCGAGGCCGAAGCTGTCCGCGGCCTTCGGCCTCGTCGGCGGGTTCGCGATCGGCAGCGTCGTGATCCTGCTGCGCGGCTCGCGCGGCCTTCGCACGGCGGCCGAGGTCCACGAGCAGAGCGGCCTGCAGTGCGTCGGCGCCATCCGCCATCCAGGCGGCCGCAGGCCGGGGGATCGCCTGCTCGCCTGCGCGGTCGCCGACCCGACCGGCGCCCTGGCCGAGGAGTTCCGCGGGCTGCGCGCCCGGCTGCGCTTCGTGCCGGCCGGGCTGCCGGTCCCCCACACAGTGGTGTTCACGTCGAGCCTGGCCGGCGAGGGCGCCTCCACCCTCGCGGCGGCGTTCTCCCGGGTTGCCGACGTCGACGGGCTCAGGGTGCTCCTCCTCGACGGCGACCTCCAGGACCCGGCGCTCGGCCAGCTGCTCGGCCGCGACGACGGGCGGCTCGCCGACGTGCTCGGCGGCGAACTCGCGTGGCGCGACGCGGTTCAGCGCGACACGCTGACCAGCCTGGACCTCATCCTGGCCTCCGTCGCCGAGGAGTCGTCGCACGCGGCACTGTCGGGGATCCGTTTCCGCAACGTGCTGAGCGAGGCGTCGCGCGAGTACGACCTGGTCGTCATCGATGCGCCGCCGATCGAGCTGTCCGCCGATACACTGGTGCTTCTGGACCTCGCCGACGTCGCGGTCCTTGTGGTCGAGGCCGGCGCCACGCGGGCGAAGACGCTGCAGGAGGCGGTCGAGCGCATCGGCAACGCGTCCGCGACGCACGCGGTCGCGGTGCTCAACAAGGCGTCCCTGGCGTGACGGGTCCTCGCGGGTCCGTGCGAGACGGCGCCGGGGCAATCGCGAGGGCCGCAACGCGCCTGGCGCTCTGCCTGTGCGTGCTCGCGGCGGCTGGTCCAGGACGAGCCCGCGCCGCAACGCTGTGGTGTGCCGCGGAGGCTGGGCAGGTATCGTACCAGTCCGACATCCGCGAGCTGCACGACCTCACGAAGGCGCAGCTGCGCAAGTACTCGTCGCGGTTCGCCCGCGTCGTCAACGCGGGCCACGACGCCCACATCGAGTCGGGTGCGGGGAACTGCCGGATGTTCGCGACGCCCGCCGCCAGCAAGCGCGCCCTCGACCGTCTGCACGGCCAGGTGTCGAGCCGGGCCATGACCACGGTGACGGTCGGCGCCTACTGAGCCGGGCGACGCCGTGCCGTGACGGGTCCGCGCGAGATGCTTCGAACCCGTCCGCCCCGGCCTGGGGGCGGTCATGAACCTCGCGGCCATTCGCTGCTTCGGGCAGGAAGGCAAGAGTCTTCTTTTTCTGAAGAAAAAGAAGCAAAAAGACTTCGCCCACTGGGTTCCGGGCGCGCGGGTGGCTCCGGAGCCCAATGAGCAAAAGTTCTTTGGTTCTTTCTTTCAAGAAAGAACACGCTTTCTTCCTGCCAGGGCAACAAACATCAAGGCTGGCAGGTCCGTAGCAGGCTCTAGAAGTGGCGCTCGTAGATGCTGACGACGTCGCCCGGGCGCACTGCGGCACCCGGGCGCAGGCGCCCCTCGACCGTCGTGGTGCCGTCGTGACGGACGACCATCGCGTAATCCTTTATCGCACGGTAGGTGAAGCCGCCTGCGACCGCGACCACGGTCAGCATGGTCATGCCGACTTGGTAGGGGTACTGGCCGGGGCGTGCGACCTCGCCGAGCACGTAGACCGGCCGGAATGCCACAATCTCCGCCGACACGCTGGGCTTCTGCAGCAGCTTGCGGCTGACCAGTTCGCTCGCGATCGTGGCGCTGAGCTGGTCCGTCGTCAGGCCGGCGGCGTGCACGTTGCCCAGCAGCGGCATGGCGAGGTCGCCGGCGGCGTTGACCCGGAAGTCGTCGCTGAGCTGGTCCTCGCCGTAGGTGATGATCCGCACCTGGTCGTCGACGCCGAGACGGTAGCTCGTCGGCTGGGCGGCGCCGAGGAAGGGTGTGCCCGATCCCGGCGCGCAGGACACGAGCGCCGCCGTCAGCACGAGCGTCACGACGCGTCGCAGGCCCGGAGTGGCTGGGCGGGTGGGGGGAGGGAGCGGCAATGCGGGTTTCCTTCTTCTGGGCGGAGGCGAGCCGTCCGGCGTCCTCGGCCGACCAGACACCAGCCGGGGTCGGGGTCGGCCCAGGATAGTGCGAGCGGCAGACTTCCCAAAGCGCCAAGCGCCCTGCCGCGCCGGCACGGGCGGATTGCGTCCGGCACTGTCACTGCGGTGCCGTGGCCGGCGCATCGGCCGGGGGTGCCGGCGGATCGACGGCGAGCCGGCGCACCGAGCGGCTAAGCCTTGCGTGCAGCCGGTGCGCGAGGCGGCGCTCGATCAGGCGCTGGCGTGCGACCGCGACCGCAGGCGAGGGCGGCAGCGCCGCTAGGAACGGCGCGACCCAGGGCGGCGGGTGGCGCCGCAGCGCCAGCGGCGCGCCCGCTCTCGGGCCGCGGTGGCGATTTCACCGGAGCGGGATCGTGGTTGCGGCGAGCCGGGCGACGCCGGCGGAGTTGGCCGCAAGCCTGTCGTAGCAGGTGGCGGCGCGGCTGAACCATTTCGGCTTGCTGAACAAGCGCCCGATAGTCTGATCGCAGATGAAAAGTTCCGCCTGACGCGCATGGACCTGTTGCGGCTGGGTCGGCCGCGTGCGCGGGTTGGGCCGCACGTGTCTTGCGCATCCCAAAGAAGCTGGCAAGCCCAATCCCCATGCTGCTGGCCCGTGGCCACCGCCACGGTGCTGCGCCAGCCCTGCCGCGTAGGTAATGGCTGTGCAGGCACGCTCAGGCTTGGCACCTCGGCTGTTGCCGAAATCTCCTGCTGACAGGCTGAGATGTCGCAAGACAACTGCAAAGAAATCAATATCGCGTCCCACGTGTAGGACGAAACACGAAAAGGCTGTAAGACAGTGTCCATATATGCGTCACGCCGGATCGAAATCACGTTTTTGAGACTTGCCGGCGTGCCCTTCGGAGACCAGAGCGGAATGTCTACCAGCCGTAGACGCCAGAGGCGCTGAGAGACATCTCAAGTGGTTGAATGATTCCCACAAAACATGAGGCCCCGGATGAGCATAGATGATCTTCGGTCGGTTGAAGATACATCCATACTGAGGACGGATCTTTGCCTGGTGGGCAGCGGACCGGCCGGCTGGTGTATCGCCGAGGAACTGCGGAACAGCGGACTTCGCATTCTCATGGTCGAGAGCGGCGGCCGCACGGTGGAACCAGAGACAACGGCACTGAACGAGATCGAGGATGTCGGCAACCCGTTGTTCAACGGCCGCGCCCGGGTTCTCGGCGGAACCTCAAACGTCTGGAACGGCCGATGCATGCCGTTCGACGACATCGACTACGAGGAACGTCCATGGGTTCCGCGGTCGGGCTGGCCGTTCGATGCCGCCGAGATGGCACCCTACGTGGATCGCGCCTCCGAGCACCTTGGCGCTGGTCCCTACTTGTTTGGTCCCGGGAAGTCGTGACGCTACCCTGACGCGAGAGGCAGAGGAAGCGCTATGGCAGGCAGTCTTCACGGCAGCGCCCGAGCGACGCCGCGAGTTCGAGCCGAGCTCCAAGCGTCGAAAGAGACGACCAGCACCCTCGCCCAGCACTACGGCCTGAGCCGCACCACCGTGACCAAATGGCGAGGTCGTACGACCACGGCCGACGCGCCCATGGGTCCGACAGCGCCGCACAGCACCGTGCTGAGCCCGGAAGAGGAAGCCATGGTGGTCGAGTTCAGGCGCTGCACCCTGCTGCCGCTCGACGACGTGCTCGGCTGCCTGCGCGACACCATCCCGAAGCTGACGCGCTCCAGCCTGCACCGGTGCCTCGAACGCCACGGCATCTCCCGCCTGCCCGAAGATCCGGACAAGCCCGCGAAACGAGGCAAGTTCGCCGACACCGCAATCGGCTATGTCCACATCGACATCAGCGAACTGCGCCTTGCCGAGGGCAAGCTGAACATGTTCCTCGCCATCGATCGCGTGTCGAAGTTCACCTATGTCGAGTTCCGCGACGACGCCGGGAAGATGAACGGAGCCGACTTCCTGCGCGGGGTGGTGGCGGCGTTTCCGTATGCCATCCACACCGTGCTGACCGACAACGGCATGGCTTTCGCCGACCTGCCCAAGAACCGGAACGGGCCGACCAGGCGATACATGGGTGCCCACATCTTCGACCGCGTCTGCGCCGAGAACGGGATCGTCCACAAGCTGACCAAGCCATACCATCCCTGGACCAACGGCCAGGCGGAACGGATGAACCGCACCGTCAAGGACGCCACCATCAAGGCATTCCACTATCCCGGCCTGGAGAGCCTCAAGGCGCACGTCATCGCTTTCGTGTCAGCCTACAACTTCGCCAGGCACCTCAAGGCACTCAGGTGGAAGACGCCCTTTGAGGCCGTGTGCCACGCCTGGAACACCACCCCAGGCATTTTCAAACTCGATCCCCGTCACCTCACTCCGGGACCAAACACCTACTACGAAGGGACAGCACGGCATCCAATACCGGCCGGCCTGCGTCCTCGACCAGACGTCGACCCAAGGCTGATGCGTTCAACGTGCTGGGAGAACCCGGTCCTGATCGATTTCGGCCCTGTGCTGACGACGCGACGCAACCCGAACCTCTGGGTGCTGATACGCGCGACCGTCACCCACCTGAACGTCAATGACTCCGGCCAAGCCATCCAATCGGTCGAGGTCACGGACGCCAACGGCAGGCGCTTGACCATCCAGGCCCGAGCCGTCGTGCTGTGTGCGGGAGGCGTGGAGAATCCTCGCATCCTGCTCTACTCCAATCGCCAGCAGCCGGCCGGCCTCGGCAACCGCCATGATGTCGTCGGACGCTACCTGATGGATCATCCCAGGGATCTCGGGTTGATCGCGCACTTTGATGCTTCAGATACCGACGCGTTTCGCGACCTGTTCGGGCCATACAAGCTCGACAGCATCCGTGGACGCCACGAGTTCAGCTACGGCTTCAGGCTGAGCGAGGAGCAGCAACGCACCGAGCACCTCCTGAACACGGCGGCATGGCCCTACGAAGTCCAGGCATCTGACGATGCCATCGAAGCCGCGAGACGTCTTGTGAAGGGTCCACGAAACAACGCCGTGGGAGATGCGCGCCTCGTCGTGTCGCAGGCAAACCTCGTCGCGCGAGCCTTGCACACACGCCTCGTGAAAGGGCAAAGAGTGCACCGCAAGGCCGAGCGCATCGGCTTCCTGGTCGCCTCCGAGCAGGTGCCTGATCCGGAAAGCCGCGTCCAGCTCGCGCAACGCAACGACTGGCTGGGATTGCCCATCACCCGGGTGGATTGGCGGGTCGCGGAGGTGGAAGCCAGATCCCAGGCCACCCTTGCAAAGGCGATTGCCTCCGAATTCGAACGCCTCACCCTGCCCAGAGTAAGGCTTGCGGAATGGGTGGGCCAAGACAGATTCGCCGACGCCAAATTCATGGATGGTTGCCATCCGACAGGCACGACGCGCATGGCTGTCGATCCAAGGAACGGCGTCGTCGACTCCGACTGCCAGGTACATGGCGTCGACAAACTCTACATCGCCGGCAGTTCCGTCTTCCCGACGGCAAGCCACGCCAATCCGACGTTGATGATCGTGGCACTTGCTGTCCGCCTGTCCGATCACCTGAAGAGGACGTTGGCGACCAGGGCGGGCCCTGGTGTCACCAGGCAGGCAAGCCTTGTCCTTGCCGATTGAGGTCGTCCCTTCTCGAACGAGTGCTGTTGTCGTGTGCCGGGAGGACGAAGGCCGGATGCGCAAATCTTGCATAAAAGCTGTATCTTTCGGCAACTTGGGATAAGAGCATGTCAGACGCGCAGAATAGCTCAGATGCCGGCACGGTCCTGCGCCCAGGTACTGTCGCTGCTGTCACAGGAGCCACAGGCTTCATTGGCGGACGTCTGGTCGAGATGCTTGCGGAGCATGGCGCCGAGGTGGTCTGCCTGATCCGCGGCAACCAGGTCGGCATGCGCCTGCACCGGGCAGGTGCCCACATACGCAAGGTGGATCTGACGGGTACAGACGCGGTCCGGGCGGCGTTGGAAGGCACCGACGTCGTCTTCCATCTCGCCTACGACTGGGGCGACACGGCCTGGAACCACAAGGCGCTTCGCAACCTGATCGAAGCCTGCATCGCGACAGGCTGCCGCCTCGTCTATGCGAGCAGCTTCGTCGTCTACGACTTGCCCGAGACGGGACCGGTTTCGGAGGAAAGTCCTGGAACACCGGCAACCGAAGGCTACGCGCACACCAAGCTTGTGCTGGAAACCGAACTCCTGGCCGCCGTGCGGGACAGGAAGCTGCTTGCAACCGTGGTCCAGCCCACGATCGTCTATGGACCGTTCTCGAAGCCCTGGACCATCGACCCGGCGAACCAGCTCCGTCACGGGACCGTGGTGCTGCCGGACACCGGTGACGGGATCTGCAATGCCGTCTATGTCGACGACGTCGCCAGGGCGATGCTCCTGGCCGCCACGCGTTCCGAGGCGATCGGCCAGCGATACCTGATCTCCGGCGCCTCGGACGTCACATGGGGCGAGTTCTACGAGGCAATCGCACGCGCACTTGGCGTCAAGGGTCCTCAGTACCGACCCGCGGCGGAGATCAGGCAGGCCAACAGCAGGGCCAACAAGATGATTCGCATGGCGTCGAACCCGCAGCACCTTGCCCGCAAGGTCGCCAGCATCGGACCGAACCGCAAGCTTACCGCAGCCGCGCTCCGCGTCCTGCCGCATAAATCAAGGCACAGAGTCCAACGTTGGCTGAGCCTTCATCCGTCAGAGTGGACTGGTCATGTTCATCTGCCGGATTCTGGCCGTTGCAGTTTCCTGCAAGGTAAATCGAAAATTGACATGACCAAGGTCCACGCACAACTTGGCTACGATCCGACTTTCAGCTTGGGGGAGGGCAGGGTGCCAACGGCTTGTTTTCTGAAACAGGGCCAGTCGTGACACGAAGGGACGCGTGCGATCATCCCCTGTCATGTCTGGCTCAGGACTTTCTGGCTTTGCGTTAGCACTGGGAGAGCCAGACCCGCTCGGCTGGGTTCAGCTCCTGGCTACGGACGGCAGATGGACTAGGCTGACGTTGGCCGGAACCGTGGCGACGTGGGCGGGTTGCCAGCTTGCCTGATCCACCAGCAGGCCAGCATGCACGCCGCGTGACCAGGGCGCGGCGGCGCTGTTGGTCGTGGGAAGTGGAGCCGGGCATGGGCCGGGCGTGGCACGAAACGCCGCCGCAGGGTGCGATCCCCACGGCAGCTCGACAAAGAAACCCTTCCCGCAACGCTCCGCCCTTGCTATCGCGGAGCCCCTTCAGGTGAACGACAAGTGCCAGACGAACATCCTGCCAGCCTGCATCGGAAGATGCTGCAATCCCGGTTGAAAGCGGTGCCGCACCACCCCCTGAACGACCTGCAGGGAGAGGAGGGCGGGCAGCCTGCTGCAGCCTGCCACGTGGAACAGCCTGGACGCGGTGTTCACTGGCCGACAACTTGATATCCGCATCCCATCGCGGTTCCGTCGTTGTCGAGCCGGCCATGCCGACCGCGACCGTGGATGTCCTGATCCCCGTTTACAACGGCGCGGCCACCATCGAGAGCGCGCTGCGCAGCATCCAGGACCAGAGCCTGCGCGACATCCGCATCATTCTCGTCGACGATGGCTCGACTGACGGCTCCGCACGCATCATCGAGCAGATGGCCGAGCAGGACGGGCGTATCGTCCTGCTTCGCCAGGCCAACAGCGGCATCGTCGACGCCCTGAACGCCGGCCTAGCCTTGTGCACCGCACCGTTGATCGCCCGCCACGACGCAGACGACCTGGCGGCCGTCGACCGTTTCGAGAAGCAGGTCGCCTACCTGGAGGCGCATCCCGACTGCTCGGCGGTGTCGGGGGCGGTGATCCAGATCGACGAGGCTGGCAGGCCGATCAGCGGGATCGTGCATCTGATCTCTCCCGATCACTCGGATCCGAGCAGATGTCCGCAGATCGAGCCTTACCTCATCCACCCGTTCCTGATGATACGCCATGCCGCGCTCCGGCAGATGGGGGGATACCGCCACGTGTTCCATGCCGAGGACACCGACCTGTACTGGAGGCTGCAGGAAGTCGGCAGCCTCCATAACATGCGCGACGTCCTGGGCAACTACCGGATTCACACCGGAAGCGTCACGGGGTCGTCGCTCCTCAACGGGCGCATCTCCGCGGTCAACTCGCAGCGGTCGGGGATCTCGGCGATGCGACGCCGAGCCGGCCGGCTCGACATCGACTTTCCCAAGGACCTCCTGGCCGAGTACAAGCGCGCTGGATCCATGGAGAAGATCGTGGAGATCGGAACGCACGGCCTTGATCCAGGCGAGGCCGAACGCCTCGCCATTTCGGCGTCGGCGAAGCTCCTCGAGCTTGCGGGCTACAGGCCCTACGAGCTGGAGGACGAGGACTGCAGGTTCATCAACAGGACGCTGTCGCAAGTCCTGAGGCACTCGACCTTGGACCTGCGTAATCGGAGGATGTGCGTCAGGATGATGTCCGGCACGTCGGCAAGATTGATCCACAAGGGCAAGATTGCTGCAGGGCTGCATCTCACACCGTTCTTCCTCTATCCGCATCTTGCGATGCGCCTTGCCACGCGTGTGTTCTTTCCAAAGTACTTCAGAAACTTACTTCATATAATGTTGAGGCGCGGTCAGACATTTGTTAAGTAGAGACGTCGTCGATCAATCGGTGGAACTGGATTCTGTCAGCACCCAAGTTAGTCGATGGCGTATCAATCCGCCCGGACCCACATCTCCAGGACCTTCTGGCGGCACCAGCCGACGTGCCATGCTGCCCAGTTGTCGGCGGAGAGGGCGGCCAGGACGCGGCGGGGCGACAGGTCGAAGGCGGTGGACTCAGTCGTGGCTTACCGTTGCGTATATGAATTTACCTCGCGAGCATTAGGTCCCATTTGCGGAAGCTTGAAGCGTTAGAAAGGGTCCCAAAATTCTTTCCAGAGACGGCCCCGATGGTGTGGCGAATGGCGAACAAACGGGGACACTCCAGTGCGGCTATTGAGGGTAGACGCCACGGAGATGCGGAAATGATTGATCTATCGATCGTGATCTGCACGCGAAATCGCGCCGCGACCCTGCAAGGCACACTCGACGCCTTGGCCAGAATCCGAAGCCTCCGCCCTTGGGAGGCCGTGATTGCTGACAATGGGTCCACCGACGACACGGCAAGCGTCATTGCGCGATCCGACCAGTGCGGCGGACGACTGCGTTTTCTGCGGGTTGACCGAATTGGTCTCGGCGCAGGGCGGGACGCGGCGTGGCGCCAGTCGCGCGGTCGCATCGTCGCCTTCACGGATGACGACTGCTATTTGGCGCCGGACTACGTGGATATGTTGCTGAAGGTCTTTGAAGATTACCCGTCTGTTGGATGTGTCGGTGGCAGAATTCTGCTGTTTGATTCTGAAGATGCCCGAGTGACGATTGACGAGCGCACCCAAGCTGTCGAAACGCCGCCTCGTAGATTCGTCGACGCGGGCCTGTTGCACGGGGCCAACCTGGCAGTTCGCCGTTCGACCCTCGAAACCATTGGTGGCATGGACCCCGATCTAGGCGCTGGCACCCCATTCCCCTGCGAGGATATCGACGGCGTCGCGGCCACGCTCTGGTCTGGCCAGAGCGCCCTGTTTCATCCCGCACCGGTCGTCTGGCACCATCACCGCCGGCGCAAAGCGGATGTCGATGCTCTCCATGCGAGCTATGACCGCGGGCGCGGCGCCTATTATACCCGGCTCATGAACTGCTGACTCTCTCGTGATGCGGTGTTTTGGCGAT
>CAXSFE010000055.1:0-23437 GCA_964236585.1 uncultured Acetobacteraceae bacterium | reverse complement strand
AGGCCAGCGCCTCCCCCGCCGCACCCTCGCACCCCGACACCCCCCAGGCGGCGCCGCCAGCCCCACCCGCCGGGCCCACGATCGCCGCACGCCCCCTCGCCGGCGCCCCCGGCAACGTGCAGCCCGCCTACCCCGAGCAGGCTCGCCGGCGCGGCATCGAGGGCCACGTGGTCGTGCGCGCGAGCGTCTCCCCGGACGGCCGCACCACCTCCGCCACGATCGCGCAGGGCAGCGGCTCCGAATCCCTCGACAACGCCGCCCTCGACGCCGTGCGCGGCTACCGGTTCTCCCCCGCCCTGCGCGGCGGCACGCCGGTCGCGGGCATCGCGGACCTGCCGTTCACGTTCCGGCTCGGGGAATAGAAAAGGCCAGGGCTCTGCCCTGGACCCGCCAGGGGCAGCGCCCCTGGACCGGCACAAATTTTGGCCAGCAGCACCAACCGCGGCCAGGACGCCCCAACCCCAACAAGAGGTTTCCAAAGGCTCGGCCTTCGGCGGGGTCCAGGGGCAGAGCCCCTGGCCTTGCCTCGGCCCGGAGCCTCACCCCGCCTTGATCTTCGGCGCCAGCTCCACCTTCAGCGACAGCTCCCGCAGCCGCGCCGCGTCCACCGGCGCCGGCGCCCCCATCATCAGGTCCTCGCCCTGCTGGTTGAGCGGGAACAGGATCACCTCGCGAATGTTCGGCTCGTCGGCCAGCAGCATCACCATCCGGTCGATCCCCGGCGCCGACCCGCCGTGCGGCGGCGCCCCGAACCTAAACGCCGCCAGCATCCCCCCGAACCGCGCCTCCACGTCCGCCTCGCTGTACCCCGCGATCCCGAACGCGCGCACCATGACGTCCGGCCGGTGGTTCCTGATCGCACCGCTGCTCAGCTCGATCCCGTTGCACACGATGTCGTACTGGAACGCCTTGACGCTCAGCGGGTCCTGCGTCTCCAGCGCCTCCATCCCTCCCTGCGGCATCGAGAACGGGTTGTGGCTGAAGTCCACCCGCCCCGTCTCCTCGTTCAGCTCGAACATCGGGAAATCCACCACCCAGCAGAACCGGAACGCCCCCTGCTCGACCAGCCCCAGCTCCTCCGCCACCCGCGTCCGCACCAGCCCGCTGAACTTCCTCGCCTCCTCGTGCGGCCCCGCCGCGAAGAACACCGCATCCCCCGGCCCCACGCCGCACGCGACCCGGATCGCCTCCGCCCGCTCCGGCTCCAGGTTCTTCGCGATCGGCCCCTTCGCGCCCTCCGCGTCGAACGTGATGTAGCCGAGCCCGCCCGCCCCGCTCTCCCGCGCCCACGCGTTGAGCTTGTCGAAGAACGAGCGCGGGTTCGCCCCCGCCCCCGGCGCCGGGATCGCCCGCACGATCCCCCCCGCCCCCGCGATCCTCGCGAACAGCCCGAACCCCGACCCCGCATAGTGCTCGGTCACGTCCGTGATCAGCAGCGGGTTGCGCAGGTCCGGCTTGTCGTTGCCATACCGCAGCAGTGCCTCGTCGTATGGAATGCGCCGGAACGGTGCCGCATCGACGACACGCCCTCCGCCGAACTCCTCGAACAGCCCCCCGATCACCGGCTCCAGCACGGCGAACACGTCCTCCTGGGTGCAGAAGCTCATCTCCAGGTCGAGCTGGTAGAACTCACCCGGCGAACGGTCCGCCCGCGACGCCTCATCGCGAAAGCATGGCGCGATCTGGAAGTACCGGTCGAACCCCGCCACCATCGCGAGCTGCTTGAACTGCTGGGGCGCCTGCGGCAGCGCGTAGAACGTCCCCGGATGCACCCGACTCGGCACCAGGAAGTCGCGCGCCCCTTCCGGGCTCGACGCCGTCAGGATCGGCGTCTGGAACTCGGTGAACCCCTGCCCCGCCATCCGCCCGCGCAGGCTCGCGATCACCGCCGAGCGCAGCATGATGTTGCGGTGCGTCCGCTCCCGCCTCAGGTCGAGGAACCGGTAGCGCAGCCGGATCTCGTCCGGGAAGCTCTCCCCGCCCGCCACCTGCATCGGCAGCACGTCGGCCGCGGACTGCACCACCACCTCGGCCGCGCGCAGCTCGATCTCTCCCGTCGGCAGCTTCGGATTCACCGTCGCCCCGCCGCGCAGCACCACCTGCCCGCTCACCGTGATCACGCTCTCGACCCGCAGCGCATCGACCGCGTCGAACGCCGGCGACCCCTGCGCGAACACGATCTGCGTCAGCCCGTAGTGATCGCGCAGGTCGACGAACAGCAGCCCGCCATGGTCGCGCTTGCTGTGCACCCAGCCGGACAGGCGCGCCTCCTGGCCGGCGTCGGGGCCACGGAGCTGGCCGCAGGTGTGGGTGCGGTAGGCGTGCATGGCGTGGTCCTGCGCTCGGAGGGAAGCGGCAGAACAAGCGCCGGGGTGCGGGCAAGTCAAGGCTGCGCAGGAAGGCAGGCAAGGTTGAGGCTCTGCCTCAAACTCCGCCAGGGCGAGCCGCCCTGGACTGACCTTCCTAAGTCATGCCGGTCCAGGGGCGGCTCGCCCCTGGCGGGTCTGGGCAGAGCCTGGCCTTGCTTCCTGGTGGGTCCGCGCACGGCACCGGACCCCGCAGGGCACGACGCACCACCACGGCGAGTAGCGCGCCCACCACGGCCGGCGCGACCGGCAGGCCCGTGTCCAGGGCCACCGTCCGCGCCACCAGCGGCAGCGCGAACGCCCCGGCCAGCACGAGCCTTTCCCACGGGCGATACCCGTCCCGCGCGGCACTCCCCGCCGCCCAGGCAAGCGGCACGGCCAGCACCATCAGGTCGTAGTCGAGCAGGAACGGCGAGGCGAGGCACGCGCCACAGGCAAGCGCCGCGACCTCCGGCGCAGCACCCGGCCGGCGCCACCCGACCGCGAGCACGGCGGCCAGGGCCGCGGCCGACGCCGCCCCCTGGACGGCCCACGCGACGGGAAGGCCGGCGCCGAGCAGCCGCGCCGCCGCAAAGCCGCTGGCCATCTTTGCGTCGCCGACGAGCCCGGCCTCCAGCGCCGAGCGCGCGAACGCCGCGTTGGCCACGAAGCCCTCCCAGGCCGCGCCGCCGAACACGCCCCAGGCCGCCAGGCTGGCCACACCCGCGGCCAGCGCAGCCCAGGCGAGCGCGCGAACCCTGCCCGCCGCCAGCAGCGCCGGCGCCACCAGCAGCGCAAGCTGCGGCTTGACGCAGAGCAGGCCGAGACAGGCCCCCGCCAGCCGCGGCCGCCGGTCGAGCTGCAGCGCGCCCGCCCCCAGCAGCGCCGCCGACAGCGCGCCGTTCTGCCCGTGCAGGGCGTTGAGCAGCGCCCCCGGGAACGCCAGGGCGGCCATCCCGGCGGGCCAGCCCCGCGGCAGCATCGCGCGCACCGCCGCGAGATACGCCGCGTTGGTCACCGCGAGCCAGGCCGCCGCCGCCATCCCGTAGGGCAGCAGCGCCAGCGGCAGGCACAGCAGCAGGAACGGCGGCGGGTAGAAGAACGCGTAGTAGTCGCTCGCATACCCGGCCTGCGCCGGAAAGCTCGCCCGCTGCGCCGCGGCATGCGCGACCGGGTCCCACGCAGCCTGCGGCACCCCCGAGACAGCGAGCCGCCCGGCGGTCCAGAAGCTGCTGAAATCCGTCGCCAGCGGACGCCCCCAGGCGTCCGCGACCGTGCCGCCCCGCGTGTCGATCACCAGCGCCAGCAGCGCCAGCACGCCGCACGCCGCCAGGACCCGGCCCCACGCCCGGGCGCGGGCGCCATTTAGCCAGCACGCCTCGCGCAGCGCGGCGCCGGCGGCGATCATCGGGATGCGGCGGGCCTGGTCATGCCGCCAGTGTGGACGCCGAGGCTTGCCGAACGATTACCGCCGCCCGCGGCGGGCACGACCGGGGCCTGGCCGCCGGCAGGAGCCCGCAAGCCCTGCCGGCCGCCTGCCCCTGCCGCTCCCCCGCCGGGACCCTGCCGCGCCGCCTCCGCGCCCGGGAAAGCCGTCCGGCGGACCCTGCCTTCGCTTTGCCCCCCCGCCCCCGCCGTGTATGACCATCGGATGTCCCGCCCTGACCGCGCCGCCTTCCCGCCCCCTGTCCTGGTGACAGACAGCGCCGCGCTGGACGCGCTCTGCACCCGCCTGCGCGCCGAGGCGGTCGTCACCGTCGACACCGAGTTCATGCGCGAGCGCACCTATTGGCCCGAGCTGTGCCTGGTCCAGCTCGCCGGCGGCGAGGACGTCGCCGTCGTCGACAGCCTCGCCCCCGGCCTCGACCTCGCCCCCCTCGGCGCGCTCCTCGCCGACCCCGCCGTGACCAAGGTGTTCCACGCCGCCCGCCAGGACGTGGAGATCTTCCTCCAGCTGTTCGGCGCCGTCCCCACGCCCCTGTTCGACACCCAGGTCGCCGCCATGGTGGCCGGCTTCGGCGACCAGGTCGGCTACGACGCGCTGGTCGCCTCGCTGTGCGGCGGCCAGATCGACAAGGCCCACCGCTTCAGCGACTGGACCGCCCGCCCGCTCTCCAAGGCGCAGGTCGACTACGCCGCCGCCGACGTCACCTGGCTGCGCGTCGTCCACGACCGCCTGTGCGACAAGCTCGCCCGCGAGGGCCGCCTGGACTGGGTCGCCGAGGAGATGGCCGTGCTCACCGTCCCCGAGACCTACCGCCCCGACCCCGAGCGCCTGTGGGAGCGCCTGCGCCCCCGCACCGGCAACCGGCGCATGCTCGGCCAGCTCCGCGCCATCGCCGCTTGGCGCGAGCGCGAGGCCCAGCGGGTCAACGTGCCCCGCGGCCGCCTGCTGAAGGACGAGAGCCTGCTCGAGATCGCCGCCACCACGCCGCGCGACGCGGACTCCCTGGGCCGGATCCGCGGCGTCACCCGCGGCTTCGCGGAGGGCCGCAGCGGCCAGGCCCTGCTCGCAGCCATCGCCGAGGCCGCCGCCCTGCCCGAGCACGCCCTGCCGGAAAGCCCGTCGAGCCGCGACGGCCCGCGCCCCTCGCCCGCCCTGGTCGCCCTGCTCAAGGTCCTCCTGGCCGCCAAGGGCGAGCAGCATCAGGTCGCCGCGCGCCTGCTCGCCTCCTCCGACGACATCGACCGCCTGGCGACCGAGGAGACGCCGGACGTGCCGGCGCTCGGCGGCTGGCGGCGCGTGGTGTTCGGCGAGGACGCGCTCGCGCTCAAGCAGGGCCGCGTCGCGCTCGGCGTCGAGGGCCGCCGCATCAAGCTGATCCAGGCTTGACCCGCACCTGCCGCAGGCCAGCCTCACGCCCCCGACGCCATGCCGATGCGTTTCGAGAACGACCGAAAGAACAGGCAAGGTTGAGGCTCTGCCTCAAACTCCGCCAAAGGCAAGCCTTTGGAATCCACTACTTAAGTAAAGGGTTTCCAAAGGGCTCGGCCCTTTGGCGGGTCTGGGTGGAGCCCAGCCTTGCTTTCTGACAAGCCAGTGTCAGAGACCGCTGGATCGCTCCGGCGGCGCCCGACGCTACTCCGCCGCTTCGTCGTCGACCGGGCGCGCAGCCTTGCGGCCCCGCTTGGCCGGCTTGGCCGGCGCCTCGCCCGCCTCGTCCACGGTGGCGCCGGCGCCCGACGGCTTGCGACCCAGGCCGATCGACTTGGCCAGCGCCGACCGCCGCTCCGCGTAGCTCGGCGCCACCATCGGGTAGTTCGACGGCAGGCCCCAGCGCTCGCGATACGCCTCGGGCGTCATCCCGTATGACGTCATCAGATGCCGCTTGAGCATCTTGAGCTTCTTGCCGTCCTCGAGACAGACGATGTAGTCGGGAAACACAGACTTCTTCAGCGGAACCGCAGGCTCCAGCTTCTCCGTCGGCGCTGGCTCGCTGCCAACCATGGTCAACGCCTTGTACACCTGCTGGATCAGGTCCGGCAGCGCGCTTGCCTGCACGGAATTGTTCGAGACGTGCGCCGAGACGATCTGCGCGGCGAACTCCAGGACGGAGTCGTGGGAAGCATCGGCTGACATGGCTGATCCAGTGTGGAACGATGTTGGAGACTTAACCCCACTATACTGGCAGACACGCACGCCGTTTCATACAGTCTTGTCCGAAGAGGGCACTGTTTGTTGCACTGTCCCGCCCGTGTCTGACACGCGCCCCGCACACCGCAGGCATCCCGGTGAGACTCGCAGCAAGTCATTGATCCCACTGCACAAACACCGGTCGGAATCCGCCCCGAAGTGGATGCGTCTCGGCACGACTGCCACATCTTCCGGCCAACAAGCCAGACAGCCGGAAAACCCGCGCTGCGCCGCGATCCGGCCAACAGTCCTGGCTGCGCCGCCTCCGCCGCCCGATTCGCAGGCCGGCGCCGCAGCCTGGAGAGACCCGCGCCGCAGACCTAGCGGCGAGCCTTGCGGGCCGCATACTTCGCGTCGCGCGCCGCCTTGCGCTCGGCCTTGATCGCCTCCTCGCGCTCCAGGGCCGCGAGACGCTGCGTCTCCGCCTCGGCGGCGAGTCGGGCCTGCTCGACCAGGGCCGCCTCCTCCTCCGCGCGCTGGCGGACCAGGTCTGCTTCCTTGAGCTTGGCGCGCTCGGCCGCGCGAACCTCGCGCGCGTCGGCGATCGCCTTCATCTCCGCCTGCTTCTGCAGGATCGCCGGATCGTCGGCGGCCGGGCGGGACTTGAACTTCTCCAGCAACGCCTTCTTGGCGTTGGCCGCGGCATCCCGCCGGTCGTTGAACCCGGCTCCTTTGAAGGCACTCATCGTCGGAATCCTGTTCTCGGGAATGTTGCGTCGATCCGCGGGGCACGCGCGCCACGGTCGCCAGGCGGCCCAGAGTTGGCGCACCCGCCACGCTCTTACCAGGGAGTGCCGGGAAAATCTGCACCAGGCGGCGCGAAAAGCAGAAAGCAACGCCAGGCTCCCTCCGCCGGCCATTTAAATGGCCCAAGAGTGCCACTCAAACCTGTGGCCAGCTCCGCCCGGACCCGCTCCTGCCTGAAAGCGGGAAGCGGCCGTCCCCGACCCGCCTCCTCTCAGGACGCGGTTTCCAAAGGCTCGCCTTTGGCGGGGTCCAGGGGCAGCGCCCCTGGCCTTGCTTGCCTCGGCGGTCAGGCGCGCCGCGGATGCTCCAGGAAGAACCGCAGCATCTCGCCGCTCGCATCCGGCCCCTTCGGATCGGTATACGACCCTGCCGCACTTCCCCCCGACCAGGCGTGCCCGGCCCCGGACACCGTCCACTGCTCGACCACGCAGACCCGGTCCGGCCCGGCGTGGCAGACCCGCTCCCAGGCCCGCCCGTTCGGCACCCGGCCGTGCTCCACCCTGCGCGTCCACCCCTCGCCCGCGCCGCCCACCTGGGCGACCACCGCGTCCGCGTTGCCCGGATGCACGGTCGAATCCGCGTCGCCATGGAACACGATCGCCGGGATCGCCCGCCCGGCGCCTGCCCGCCCAGGCCGCGGCTGGCGCATCGCCGCCAGCGCCGAGGCCGTGTCGCGCGCCGCCCCGCATGCCAGCCCGGAGTGCACCCCGATCGCCGCATACAGCTCCGGATACGCCGCCCCCAGCACCGCCGCGGCCGCCCCGCCCGCCGAGAGCCCCGCGACGTACACCCGCGCCGGATCGACCGCGTACTCCGCCATCACCTCGCGCGTGATCCCGGCCACCAGCGCCGGCTCGCCGCCCCGCCCCTGCTCCGACGCCTCGAACCAGCGCCAGCAGCGCGACGCGTTGGCCGCCGCCACCTGCTCCGGCCATGCCACCAGGCACCCCTGCGCCTCCGCCGCCTCGTTCATCCGCGTGCCCGCCGCGAAGTCCGCCGCGGACTGCGTGCACCCGTGCAGCATCACCACCAGCGGCGCCGGCCTGCCGTCATACGACGCGGGCACGTACAGCCGGTACGGCCGTGTCGCCGCCCCCGCCATCCCCGGCAGACCGGCCCATCCGCCGCCCGCCCGCCCCGCCCCGAACCCGCCGAGCCCCGCGCCGAACAGCCCCGCAGCCCCGTCCCCTGCAAAGCCCGCCGCCTGAACACCCGGCTCCCGCACGTCCGCCTCCGGCGCCAGCGTGAAGGAACGCGACAGGAACCGCCCCACCCCCGCGGCCCGCGTCGAGCCCGCGCCCATCCCCGCCGGCGGCGGCACGAACCCGTCGGGATGCTCCCCGCCGCCGCCCCGCCCGGCGTCGCCCTGCGCGCGCCCAGGCTCGCGCGCGCCGCCGATCAACTGCGCCGGAACCCAGGGCTCCGCCACCCCGTCCAGCACGACCCCGGCTCCTGCCGCCCGCTGCGGGTGCCGCGCGCCCGCCGCCTCCGGTGCCAGGCCCCGCAGCACCCGGGTCGCCTCCATCAACCGCCCGGACCGGGTCAGGCGCGTGGCCTCGGCAATCCGTTCGTGCAGGTCGGGCATGGTCGCATCACTCCAACAACGACCCGGCGCACGCCAGGCCGGCAGCCATGAAAACACCCCCGGGACCCCGGCCCCCCGCCGGACGCGGCCGCGAACCGCCGGGCAGCCGCCCGGCGCCCGCCGCCGTCCCGCTCAGCGCGTCCTGTCGGCCAGGGCCGCGCGGACCTCCGCGCTGGCGTGCAGCGCGCCGAGCACCGTGATCGAGGCGATCGCCGCCCGCGCCAGCTCCGGCGTCACGTCGCGCGCGATGCTGGCCAGCCCAAGCACCCCGATATGCAGCGGCGCCCCCGCCGCGCGCGCAGCCTCCAGCGCCTCGCGGCTGAAATGGCTCAACCCGAGCTGCAGCGTGCGCCGCGCCACGGAATGCCGCAGCGGCTCCGCATGCCGCTCGATCTGGTTGCGGATCGCCGTGCGGATGAAGTCGGTCCGCGTCCCGTAGAACCCGTCGCGCACCAGCAGATCCACCTGCCCGAGGTCGACGAACCCGAGGTTGACGGTGATCTTCTCGCTGTCCGGCACCCGCTCCGCCCGCTCACGCTCTCCCGCCATAGACCATCCCCGCACCATCCCGCTGGATGGCAAGTGGACACGACACCAACCGTCCGCAACCCCCAGCCTCATCGCCCAGCGCCCGCCGCCTGGCTGTCTCCGCTCCGCCCTCGCAACCACCCGCCACGCCCCGGTGTTGTAACGCCGCGGCCCTCGCGCCACCCCCGGCACACAGGAGCCCCCCATGTCCGTCATCGGCTGGATCGTGTTCGGCCTCATCGCCGGCTTCATCGCGAGCAGGCTCGTCAACCGCGGCGGCGAGGGCCTGGTCCTCGATATCGTCCTTGGCGTGCTCGGCGCGGTCGTCGGCGGCTGGGTGTTCACCTTCTTCGGCGCCGACGGCGTGACCGGGTTCAACCTCTACAGCATGATCGTCGCCGTCATCGGTGCGGTCATCGTCCTCGTGATCTACCACGCCATCGCCGGGCGCCGCGCGACCTCCTGAAAGGCAGCAAGACTGGGCTCTGCCCAGACCCGCAAAGGGTCCGAGGACCCTTTGATCCCGCACCTTAAGTATAGGATTCCAAAGGCTCCGCCTTTGGCGGGGTCCAGGGGCAGAGCCCCTGGCCTTCCTTACTCCTCGAACCCCACCCGCAGCTCCGCCGCCCCCTCGAACCGCACCCGCACCTCCCCCGCCCCGCCCACGGGCGTCTTCCCGGTCCACGACCCGCACGTCACCACCTGCCCCGCCCGCAGCCCGCCCGCCTCCCGAGCCCCCTCGTTCGCCAGCCAGCACAGCAGCCGCCCCATCCTCCCCGCCGGATTGCCCCGACCTTCGACCGGCGCCTGCCCCGCACCCTCCTGCACCACCCGCAGCGCCGCGAAATCCACCGCGCGCCACCCCTCGATCGCCTCGCCCCGCACGAACCCGCCATGCCCGAGCAGGTCCGCCAGCCGCGCCGCCGCTCCCAGCGCCCCCTCGTCCAGGAACCGCGGCTGCAGGATCTCCAGCGCCGGATGGCACGACTCCACCGCCCCCATCACCTCCTCTTCCGAATACGCCTCCCCCCGCGGCGCCAGGTCGCGCCCCAGCAGCAGGCAGATCTCGGACTCCACCAGGGGCGACGGGAACCTCCGCATCGACACCTCTGCCGGCCCAACCAGCATCCCCGAACGCGGCATCGGCGCGCAGCTCGGCGCCGCCTCCGGCCCCGGCGCGCCCACCTTCCACCCCCCGACCTCGCCCAGCCGCGCCACCACCGCCCGCTGCAGCCGGTAGCCCTCCGCCGCATCCCGCGGCGCCACCCCCGGCCACGCCGCCAGGCGCCGCCCCGGTGCCTGCCACGCCGCCGCGATCGCCGCCGCCTGCTCGTCCATGCCCCGCCTCCCCATGCCCGCCGACCGTCGCACCCGCCCCCCGACCCGTCCAGGCGCGCAGGCCTGCTCCCCGTCGAACGCAGGGTGCCCGGAGGACGCACCCGCTGGCGGGTCCGCGCCTTCGAGCCTGGGGGCAGGGCCCTGGCCTTCCTCCCCCGCCACCCGGTAGATGTGCTGCCCCCACCACCCCGCCCCCCGACCCGGCAGGGTGCAGCCCACCCCGGGGCCGCCACCCCCGCCAGCGAGCCACGCCATGCCCGACCCGACCCACGCCCCCCTCGTCGTCCGCGACTGGCGCGCCGTCCCCCCCGCGGCGCGCGGCGCGTCCGTGGCACTCGGCAACTTCGACGGCGTCCACCTCGGCCACCGCGCCGTCCTCGCTGCCGCCCACGCCGCCCGTCCCGACGCCCCCCTCGCCGTGCTCAGCTTCGAGCCCCACCCCCGCCAGCTCTTCCGCCCGGACGACCCTCCCTTCCGCCTCATGACCTCGCCCGAGCGCGCCGCCGCCCTCGCCGAATGCGGCGTCTCCGTCCTGTTCGAGATGCCCTTCGACCACGACTTCTCCTGGCTCGAAGCCGACGCCTTCGTCACCGACATCCTGTGCGACGGCCTCGCCGCCACCCACCTCGCCTGCGGCCCCGACTTCGCCTTCGGCCACCGCCGCGGCGGCGACACCGCGCTGCTCGCCCGCCGCGCCGTGGCCGCCGGCATCGGCCTGACCCTCGTCCCCCCGCTCTCCGACGCCGCCGGCCCGATCTCGTCGACCCGAATCCGCCGCGACCTGCAGGACGGCTACCCCGCCCGCGCCATCTCTGCCCTCGGCCGCCCCTGGGAGATCGGCGGCACCGTCGCGCACGGCGACGCCCGCGGCCGCACCATCGGCTTCCCCACCGCCAACATCGCGCTCGGCGAGCACCTCGAGCCCGCCCGCGGCGTCTACGCGGCCACCACCCGCCTGCCCGACGGCCGCGCCGTCCCCAGCGTCGCCAACATCGGCCGCCGCCCCACCGTCGCCACCGGCACCGAAAGCCGCGTCGAGGCCCACCTGTTCGACTTCGACGAGGACCTCTACGGCCAGCACGTGTCCGTCGCCCTGCACGCCTTCCTGCGCGACGAGCGCCGCTTCGACGGCCTCGACGCCCTCAAGGCGCAGATCGCCCTCGACGCGGCGCAGGCGCGGGGCGTCCTGAGGGAAAGCAGGCAAGGTTGAGGCTCTGCCTCAAACTCCGCCAAGGGCTGGGCCCTTGGATCGCCCTTCTTAAGTCAAGGGATCAAAGGGTCCTCGGACCCTTTGCGGGTCCGGGCAGAGCCCGGCCTTGCCTTCGCCTGCGCTTGACCTCGCACGGACCCGGTTCGCATATGCCTGGCATGATCCATCGGGCCCCGACGCGGACACATCGAATTACCGACCCGGCTCGCTGAGCCGGGACAGGCCGCGCACCCGACGCGCCCGCCTGACGCGTCCCTCGTCATGGTTTCCAAAGGGCTCGGCCCCTTGGCGGGTCCGGGCAGAGCCCGGCCCTGCTTCCTCCCTGTGAGACGACCTCCATGCCCGACGCCGCTCTCCCCCGCGACTACCGCGACACAGTGTTCCTCCCCGCCACCGCCTTCCCCATGCGCGGCGGCCTGCCGCAGAAGGAGCCCGAGATCCTCGCCCGCTGGGAGTCGGACGACCTGTACGCCCGCCTGCGCGAGGACAGCGCCGGCCGCCCGACCTTCCTGCTGCACGACGGCCCGCCCTACGCCAACGGCCACCTGCACATCGGCCACGCCCTGAACAAGATCCACAAGGACGTCATCAACCGCGCCCGCCAGATGTCCGGGCAGGACGCGATTTACGTCCCCGGCTGGGACTGCCACGGCCTGCCCATCGAGTGGCAGATCGAGGAATCCTACCGCAAGTCCGGCCGCGACAAGGACGACGTCCCCGTCCTGCAGTTCCGCGCCGAGTGCCGCGCCCACGCTGCGAAATGGCTCGACATCCAGGCCGCCGAGTTCCGCCGCCTCGGCATCCAGGGCGACTGGCTCAACCGCTACGCCACCATGGACTTCGGCTCCGAGGCCGCCATCGCCGCCGAGATCGGCCGCTTCCTCCTCAACGGCGCCCTCTACCGCGGCCTGCGCCCCGTGATGTGGAGCCCGGTGGAGAAGACCGCGCTCGCCGAAGCCGAGGTCGAGTACCACGACCACACCAGCACCACGATCTGGGTCCGCTTCGCGTTTCGTGGCAAAAGCTTTGGCGAGCCTGGGAAAACCGACTCAACATATAGCAACCGAATTGCCGACCTCCTGTCGGGCTCGTCCATCGTTATCTGGACCACGACGCCGTGGACCATCCCCGCCAACCGCGCCGTCGCGGC
Source organism: uncultured Acetobacteraceae bacterium (assembly GCA_964236585.1). GTDB lineage: Bacteria > Pseudomonadota > Alphaproteobacteria > Acetobacterales > Acetobacteraceae > CAXSEF01. Next base: position 10,900 of record CAXSFE010000055.1, on the reverse strand, counting down.
CGGCCCGGAGATCGACTACGCGCTCGTGCAGGTGGACGCCGTGGGCGAAGGCTCGCTGGCCGTGCCCGGCGAACGGATCGTGGTGGCCGAGGCCCTTCTCCCCCAGGTCTGCGCCGACACCGGGATCACCGCTCACACCGTGCTCCATGTGCTGCCCGGCTCCGCCCTAGCTGGCGTTCGCCTCGACCACCCTTTGCGCAACCAAGGCTACGACTTTGACGTCCCCCTCCTCCTCGGCGACCACGTCACCACCGAGCAGGGCACCGGCCTGGTCCACACCGCCCCCTCCCACGGCGAGGACGATTTCGCCCTCGGCCGCGCCCACGGCCTGGAGGTCCCCGAGACCGTCGGCGACGACGGCACCTTCAACCCCTGGGTCCCCCTGTTCGCCGGCCTGCACGTCTACAAGGCCGCCGACCCCGTCTGCGCCGCCCTGACCACCGCCGGCACCCTCCTCGCCCGCGCGAAGCTCGTGCACAGCTATCCCCACTCCTGGCGCTCCAAGGCCCCCCTGATCTACCGCGCCACCCCCCAGTGGTTCATCCGCATGGACGGCCCCGAGCACATCCGCGACCGAGCCCTGTCCGCCATCGAGACCACCCGCTTCATCCCCGAGAAGGGCCGCAACCGCATCCGCGCCATGGTCGAGTCCCGCCCCGACTGGTGCATCAGCCGCCAGCGCGCCTGGGGCGTGCCGATCGCGATCTTCGTCGAGCGCGCCACCGGCGAGCCCCTGCGCGACCCGGACGTCATGGCCCGCGTCACCGAGATCTTCGCCGCCGAAGGGGCCGACGCCTGGTACAGCTCCCCCCCGTCCCGCTTCCTCGGCGAGGGACGCGACCCGGCCGCCTACGAGCAGGTCATGGACATCGTCGACGTCTGGTTCGAGTCCGGCTCGACCCACGCCTTCACCCTGGAGACCCGCGGCCTCCCCTGGCCCGCCGACCTCTACCTGGAGGGCTCCGACCAGCACCGCGGCTGGTTCCAGTCCTCGCTCCTGGAGGCCGTCGGCACCCGCGGCAGCGCCCCGTTCCGCGCCATCCTCACCGACGGCTTCGTCCTCGACGAGCACGGCCGCAAGATGAGCAAGTCGCTCGGCAACGTCACCGCGCCGGGCACCGTCACCGACCAGTACGGCGCCGACATCCTGCGCCTGTGGGTGATGAACTCCGACACGTCGGAGGACCTGCGCATCGGCCCGGAGATCCTGAAACAGCAGTCCGAGCTGTACCGCCGCCTGCGCAACACCCTGCGCTGGCTCCTCGGCGCCCTCGACGGCTTCTCCCCCGCCGAAACCATTCCCCACACCGACCTCCCCGAGCTGGAGCGCTGGGTCCTGCACCGCCTGTCCGTGCTCGACGCCCGCGTCCGCGCCGCCGTCGCAACCCACGAGTGGACCGGCGTGCTCCCCGACCTCCACAACTTCTGCGCCACCGACCTGTCCGCCTTCTACTTCGACGTCCGCAAGGACTCCCTCTACTGCGACCGCCCGGACGCCCCGCGCCGCCGCGCCACCCGCACCGTGCTCGACCAGCTCCAGCGCTGCCTGTGCGCCTGGCTCGCCCCCGTCCTCTGCTTCACCGCCGAGGAGGCCTGGTCCGCCCGCTTCGGCGACGCCACCAGCATCCACCGCACCCTGTTCCCCACCCTCCCCCCCGAGTGGCGCGACGACGCCCTCGCCGCCCGCTGGGACGCCATCCGCGAGGTCCGCCAGCACGCCAATGCCGCCATCGAGGCCCTGCGCGCCGCCAAGACCGTGAAATCCTCCCTTGAGGCCACCCTGACCTTCCCCACCGGCCAGGACATGCTCGACGCCGGGCAATGGGCCGAGATCGCCATCGTCTCCCAGGTCGTCATCGGCAGCGCCCCGGACGCCCTCTCCGACGCAGCATCCCCGCAGGTCCGCGCCTCCCCCGCCCCCGGCCACAAATGCGCCCGCTGCTGGCGCATCCTCCCCGAGGTCGGCGGCCACGCCGCCCACCCGACCCTGTGCCTGCGCTGCACCGACGCCGTGGACCTCCCCCCCACGCCCGCCGCGCCATGAGCGGCGAGGCTGCCCCGCCGCCCGCCCGCCCCCGCGCGCCGCGCGGCCGCACCGCCGGCGGGCTGCTCGCCGCGCTCCTCGTCCTCGCCGCCGACCAGGCCTCCAAGCAGTGGGTCCTGCACGGCCTCGACCTCCCCGACCGCGGCAGCGTCGCCGTGATCCCCGGGCTCAACCTGACCATGGTCTGGAACCAGGGCGTCACCTTCGGCCTGTTCCGCGCCGGCACCCAGTTCGGCGCGGTCCTGCTCGCCGTGGTCGCCGTCGCGGTCGTCGCCGTCCTGCTGACCTGGCTCCGCCGCGCCGAGAACGCCCTCGTCGCCACCGCGCTGGGCGCCGTCGCGGGCGGCGCCATCGGCAACATCATCGACCGCCTGCGCTACGGCGCCGTCGTCGACTTCATCCACGCCCACGCCGGCGGCTGGTCCTGGTACGTGTTCAACGTCGCCGACGCCGCGATCTGCTGCGGCGTCGGCCTCCTGCTCCTCGACGGCCTGCGCCCCCGTCGCCTGCCCGCCTGACGCCGCTCCGCAAACGGGCCTGGCAGAACCGCCCGGCGGGACCGCGCGTCGCCCCCGCAGACGACCTCGGCAACGCCCCGTCCGGCGCGCACCGGCGCCATCGCCCGACTCAGGTCCCCGCGATCAGCCTGGCGGCCAGAAGAACCGACGAGACGTGCATCGCCTGCCCGAGAACGCCCGCGCCCAGCCCCGCAAGCACCGCGTCGAGCGGCATCATGCAGACGGCAAGGCCCTCCTCGCCCCGGTCGAGCCGCTGCCCGGACCCGGGCACGGCGTCCAAGGCCAGAAAGGCGTGGACGCGGTTGGTGTGGGTCGCCGGATTGGGGTAGAGCGTGCTGATCCTCGACCAGCGCTCGGACCGAAACCCCGTCTCCTCCGCAAGCTCGCGACGGGCCGCCTGCTCCGCCTCGCCCTCGCAGGCCTCCATCCCCCCGCCAGGAAGCTCCAGCACCGACTCGCCCACCGCATGCCGGTACTGCCTGACCAGCACCAGGCCGCGCTCCGGCGTCACCGCGACGACATGAACCCAGTCGGGGTAGGTCAGCACGTAGTAGGGACTGATCTCCGCGCCGGACGGCGTCAGGCACCGGTCGGAGCGAACGTCGATCCAGCGGTTCCTGACCACCGGCTCGGAGGAAAGCGTGCGCCACGTCGTGTCCATCGCCCGACGCTACAGGCCGCCCCCGCCTCCGTCACGCGCCACCACCGACACGGCGCACCCAGGCCGCCCCAAGATTCCCTCGGCCTGCAGCCCGGAAAACGGCTGCAGCAGCTCCCCCGCCGAACCCCGCGGCCGGAGTTCCCGGCGCCGACCCCGCGCCAGGCGTGACCCAGCCCCGCGCCGCTTGAGCCCCGCGCCTCTCCGCGCTAAGACCCGCCCAGGAGAGTGCCATGCCCTGCCAGACCACCCTTGCCCTGCTGCTCTGCGCCTCCGCCCTGACGCTCAGCGGCTGCGGCGGCGACGACCTGTCGCGCGCCTTCGGCATGACCCGCGACGCCCCGGACGAGTTCACCGTGACCACCCGCGCGCCGCTGTCCATGCCGCCGGACTACCAGCTCCGCCCGCCCCGCCCCGGCTCCACCCGCCCGCAGGAGCTGACCTCCCAGCAGGCCGCCGAGGAGGCGCTCGCCCCGCAGATCGCGCTGCAGGGCACCGGCGGCCGCGACAGCGCCGGCCAGGACGCGCTGCTCGCCCAGGCCGGCCCCGGCGCGCCGCGCGACATCCGCGCGAAGCTCGACGAGGACGGCAAGCTCGACCGCCCGAGCGAGAGCTTCACCGACCAGCTGATGTTCTGGCGCCCGCCGTATCAGGTCGGCACCGTGATCGACGCCAAGGGCGAGAGCCAGCGCCTTCGCCAGAACGCCGCCCTCGGCCAGAACCAGAACGCCGGCGACACCCCGATCATCAACCAGAAGCGCGGCAACGGCTTCCTCGACACCCTCTTCTAGGCCGCGTCGCCAGCCTGCCCTCTGCCGCGCGCTTCGTCGTGGCAGCGGCCCGCCCGCTTCGCTATCCTGACGTGATGCCGTCTCTGCTCCCGCGCGCCCCAGACGAGTCGCCCGGCCGGCCTGCCATCGCCGGACCGAGGATCCGTCGCCTGCCCGACACCCTGGTCAACCGCATCGCCGCCGGCGAGGTCATCGAGCGCCCCGCCGCCGCGCTGCGCGAGCTGGTCGAGAACGCGCTCGACGCCGGCGCCACTCGCATCGCCGTCCGCCTCGACGGCGGCGGCATCACCCGCATCGAGGTCACGGACGACGGTTGCGGCATGTCCCCCGACGAGCTCCTGCTCGCCGTCCAGCGCCACTGCACCTCCAAGCTCGGCCGCGACAGCGAGGGCGACGAGCACGTCCTGGTCCGCATCGCAACCCTCGGCTTCCGCGGCGAGGCCCTGCCCTCGATCGGCGCCGCCGCCCGCCTCACCCTGACCTCGCGCACCCGCGCCGCCCCCCACGCCAGCCGCCTGCACGTCGCCGGCGGCCTGGTCGGCGCCGTCGAGCCCGCCGCCGGCAGCCCCGGCACCCGCGTCGTGGTCGAGGACCTGTTCTACGCCACCCCCGCGCGCCGGAAATTCCTCAAGCAGCCCCGCACCGAGGCCGAGCAGGCCGCCGCCAGCCTGCGCCGCCTCGCCATGTCCGCCCCCGCGGTCGCCATGCGCCTGGAGATCGACGGCCGCCCCGAGTTCGACCTGCCCGCCCAGGACCGTGCGCAGCGCCTCGCCGCCCTCCTCGGCCCCGAGACCGCCGCCAGCCTGCTCGCCGTGGACGCCGCGCGCGACGGCTACGCCCTGTCCGGCTTCGCCTGCGCGCCCTCGCTGAGCCGTGCCACCGCGGCCGCCCAGGGCCTGATCGTCAACAACCGCCCGGTCGCCGACCCCGTGCTGCGCGCCGCCGTCCGGGTCGCCTACCGCGACGTGATCGCCGCCAACCGCCACGCCGTCGTCGCCCTCTACCTGGAGCTCCCCCCCGACGAGCTGGACGTCAACGTCCACCCTGCCAAGTCGGAGCTGCGCTTCCGCCAGCCCGACGCCGTGCGCTCCCTGGTGATTGGCGGTCTGCGCCGCGCCCTGTCCGGCGGCGCCGGCCCCGGTCCCGGCGCCACCGCGTTCGGGCTGCGCCCCGCCTGGCGCGGCGGCCGCATCGTCGCCATCCCGCCCCGCCCGGTCCCGCGCACGCCCGAGGACGGCGCCTGGTCGACGGATGGCACCTCGCTGTCGCGCACCCCCGCCGGCCTGGCGGAAGCGCGACTTCCCCTGGCCGCCCCGCCGGCCGCGAGAAGCGCCGCCGACCTGTCCGGCCTCGCCGCCAACACCCCGCAGCCCCCGCCGCCTTGCCCCAGCGACCCGCGCCACGACGCTGCAACCCCCTGGCATGGCCACGCGGCCGGCGCCGCCGCCGGCCCGGGCAACGACTCCGAGCCGCCACCCGAGTCGCAGCACCCCCTCGGCGCCGCCCTCGCCCAGGTGCTCGACACCTACATCATCGCCGTGACCGCCGCCGGCCAGCTCGTCCTCGTCGACCAGCACGCCGCCCACGAGCGCCTGACCCACGAGGCCCTGCACGCCCAGTACGTCGCCGGCGGCGTGCGCGCCCAGCCCCTCCTGCTCCCCGCCGTCGTCGACCTGCCCCCCGCCGACGCCGCCCGCCTGCTCGACGCCGCCCCCGACCTCGCCCGCCTCGGCCTGGAGATCGAGGGCTTCGGCGCCGGCGCCGTCCTGGTGCGCGCCCTGCCCGCCGCACTCGGCTCCCCCGACCCAGCCCCCCTCCTGCGCGACCTCGCCGACGAGCTGGCCGACGGCGCCCCCCTCAGCCTCGACGCCTGCCTCTCCGCCGCCATCGCCCGCCTCGCCTGCCACGGCTCCATCCGCGCCGGCCGCCGCCTCAACGTCCCCGAGATGAACGCCATGCTCCGCGCCATGGAGGCCACGCCCCGCGCCGCCACCTGCTCCCACGGCCGCCCGACCGTCCTGTCCCTGTCGCGCGTTGAGATCGAGCGCATGTTCGGCCGACGCTGAAGCCCGGCGAGGAAGCAAGCCCGGGCTCTGCCCGGACCCGCCAGGGGGGAGCCCCCCCTGGACCGGCACCCGAAAGGGCAGGACCGCCCGCCCGCGAGGTGCTCGTCGGCTTCGACTCCGCCTGGACCGACAACCAGCACAACCCCGGCGCCATCGCCGCCTGCGTCCTGGAGGCGGGCCGCTGCGTGGCATTCCACCCGCCCCGCCTCGCGACCTTCGCCGGCGCCGCCCGCCTCGTCGCCGACCTCTCCCGAGACGCCGACTTCCTGCTCGTGGCCATCGACCAGCCGACCATCGTGCCCAACGAGGCCGGCGCCCGCCCCGTCGACCGCGTCGCCGCCAGCCTCACAGCCCGCCTACGCGGCGGCGTCCAGCCTGCCCGGCGCGGCGGCACCGCCGCCCCCATGTTCGGCGACGCCGCCCCGATCTGGCCCTTCCTCGACACCCTCGCCGCCGCCCAGGACCCCCTCGCCGCCCGCAACGCCCCCTCCGGCCGGTTCGTCATGGAGGTGTTCCCCGCCCTGGCGCTGCCCGCGCTCCTGCCCGCGATCTGGGCCCGCCGCCAGGCCGCCCGCTACAACCCCGCCCGCCGCTTCGTGCCCGCCGACTGGCGCCTCGTGGCCGGCGGCATCGCTGCCCTCGCCCGCCGCCACGCCGCACCCCTGGCCGACTGGGCGGAGTCCGCCGCCGCCCTGGACCGCCCCCGCAAGCCCGACCAGGACCGCCTCGACTCCGCCATCTGCCTTCTGGTCGCCCTGGCCTGGCGCCACGGCCCGCCGGCGGAAACCCTGCTGATCGGCGACGCGCGTACCGGCCTGCTCGCCACGATCGCCTCGGGCGAGGTCCGTGCGACCCTGGTCGCCGCCGCCACCCGACTGGGCGTGGCCGTGGACGGCGTCGTCCCCCAGCCCTGACCGCCCGCCTGCCTTACCCCTCGCCCAGAAACCCCAGCACCTCGCGCCGGAACACCTCCGGCGCCTCCAGGTGCGGCACGTGCCCGACCTCCGGCACCACCACCAGCCGGCACCGCGCCACTTCCGCGCAGGCCTGCCGCGCCAGCCCCGGCATGTCCCCCATCGTCGCCGCCAGCGCCGGCGGCGCATACTGCCGCAGCGGCGCCGCCCGGTCCTTCGCCCCCACCACCATCAGCACCGGCATCGCCAGTCCCGGATACTCCGCCCGCACCGGGTCGTGCCAGATCATCTGATAGGTGAGCGCCACCGCCCGCGCATACCGGTCGAACTCCCCGCTCAGCCCGACCCGCGCCCGCCACGCCACGAACGGCTCGTACGAAGCCGCCGGCAGCGTCACGAAATACCGGCTGACGAACGCGCGATACCCCTCGACGCTCTGCCCCTCCTCCGCGGCCACCAGCGTCTCCGTCTTCTGCTCCGGCACAGTGCGCCGGTAGTCCTCCAGCCCGATCGGGTCCTCCAGCACCAGCCGCGCGACCCTCCCCCGCGCCCGCCCCGCCAGCCGCACCGCCAGCATCCCCCCCGTCGAGTGCCCGACCACGTCCACCTGGCCCACGCCCAGCGCATCCAGCAGCCGCAGCGTCGCATCCGCCAGCATGTCGAACCCGTACGCGAGATCGGGCTTTGCCGACTTGTTGAACCCGACCTGGTCCGGCACCACGACCCGGAACCCCGCCCCGCGCAGCGCCTCGATCGTCCCCGCCCAATACGAGCTGTCGAAGTTCTTGCCGTGCAGCAGCAGTGCCGTGCGCCCGTTCGGCACGCCCGCAGGCGCCACGTCCATGTACGCCATCCGCACCGCCTGCCCCTGCAGCACCAGCGGCAGGAACCGCACGGGATACGGGTAAGGCCACCCCTCCAGCCCGATGCCGAGCGGCTCCGTGTAGCTCGGCCCGGGCACCCCCTCGGCCCGCGCGACCCCTGGCGAAAGCGCGAAGGCAAGACAGCACAGCAAGGCCAGAGGCTCTGCCTCTGGACTCCGCCAAAGGGCAAGCCCTTTGGAAACCGTCCCCTTTAGCCTGAGGCCCACCACCGCGCTCCATCGGAGGCCGGTCCAGGGCGGCTCGCCCTGGCGGGTCCAGGGCAGAGCCCTGGCCTTCCCTTCCCTCACCCGCCCCCCCGCGCCGGCACCGCCTGCAGCGCCCGCACCCCGATATCCCCCCGCCAGACCGCGTCCCCCCAGTCCACCGCGCGCACCCCCGCGTACGCCACGTCGCGCGCCTCCCCGAGCGTCGCCCCCGTCGCGCACACCGTGAGCACCCGCCCCCCCGCCGCGACCAGCGTGCCGCCCCGTATCGCCGTGCCCGACTGGAACACCTGCACCCCCGGCACCGCCTCCGCCGCCCCCAGCCCGATCGCCCCGCCCCCCACCGGCACGTCCGGATACCCCCGCGCCGCCATCACCACCGCGACCGACGCCACTGGCGCCAGCTCGACCGCCACCTCCGCCAGTCGCCCCGCGCACGCCGCCGCCATCGCCCCCAGCAGGTCCGAGCGCAGCCGTGGCAGCAGGCACTGCGCCTCCGGATCGCCCAGCCGCACGTTGTACTCGATCAGCCGCGGCCCCGACGACGTCAGCATCAGCCCCGCGAACAGCACGCCCCGGAACGGCGCCCCCCGCCGCGCCATCTCCGCCAGCGCCGGCCGCACGAACCCCTCAACCGCCGCCTCCTGCGCCGCCAGATCAAACCCCGTCGGCGGCGACACCGCCCCCATCCCCCCGGTGTTCGGCCCGGTGTCGCCGTCGCCCAGCCGCTTGTGGTCCTGCGCCGCCCCCAGCAGCACCGCCTCCGTCCCGTCGCACAGCGCGAACAGGCTGACCTCGGCCCCCTCCAGGCACTCCTCGATCACCACCGACGCCCCCGCCCCCCCGAACGCGCCGCCCCGCATCATCGCGTCGATCGCCGCCTCCGCCTCCCCCAGCGTCGCCGCGACCACAACCCCCTTGCCCGCCGCCAGCCCGTCCGCCTTGACCACGATCGGCGCCCCCCGCCTGCGGACGAAGTCGTGCGCCGCCGCCGCGTCGTCGAACCGCTCCCACCGCGCCCCGGGAATGCCCGCCGCATCCGCCACCTCGCGCGTGAAGCTCTTGCTCCCCTCCAGCCGCGCCGCCGCAGCGCTCGGCCCGAAGCACGCGACCTCCGCCGCCGCCATCGCGTCCGCCAGCCCCGCCACCAGCGGCGCCTCCGGCCCCGGCACCACCAGGTCGATCGCCGCCTCGCGCGCCAGCGCCACCAGCCCCGCCACGTCGTCCACCGCCACCGCGACGCAGCGCGCGAACGCCGCGATCCCGGGGCTGCCCGGGGCCGCGACCAGCTCCGTCAGCAACGGGCTGCGCGCGATCGCCCAGGCCAGCGCATGTTCCCGTCCGCCCGACCCGACCAGAAGCACCCGCATCGCACCCTCCCTGTCCGCAGGGCCCGTTCGTAGCAGGCCGAAGCCAGGAAGAAAGCCATGGGCTCTGCCCAAACCCGCCAAGGGCCAGGGGCCCTTGGATCCCCATCCCTTAAGTCAAGCAGGTCCAGGGGCGGCTCGCCCCTGGCGGAGTTTGAGGCAGAGCCTCAACCTTGCTTGCGTTGCCCCCGCGCCGGACCCGGAGCATAGGCTGAGCCATGGTTGACTTCCCCGAAGGCCCGGTCCTACGCCCCGTCTCCCGCCGCCGCACCCCCGCGGCCGCGCCCGCCGACGACCCCGCCCCCGGCCCCACTCCCGGCAACGTCCCCGAGTACTCGGTGGCCGAGATCTCCGGCGCCGTGAAGCGCACCCTGGAGGGCGCCTTCGGCCGCGTCCGCGTGCGCGGCGAGATCACCGAGTGCAAGCGCTATGGCTCCGGCCACATCTATCTCTCGCTCAAGGACGAGACCGCCAAGCTCGCCTGCGTCATCTGGAAGAGCGCCGCCGGCCGCCTGTCCCTCGACCCGGAGAACGGCGTCGAGGTGATCGCCACAGGCCGCCTCACCGCCTACGGCGAACGCTCCTCCTACCAGCTCATGATCGAGCGCCTGGAATACGCCGGCGCCGGCGCGCTCCTGGCCCGCGTCGAGATGCTGCGCGTCCGCCTCGCGGCCGAGGGCCTGTTCGACCCGGCCCGGCGCCGCGCCCTGCCCCGCCTCCCGCTCGTCGTCGGCGTGATCACCTCGGCGCAGGGCGCGGTCTGGCACGACATCCAGACCACGATCGCCCGCCGCTTCCCGCGCGCCCTGCTGCTCTGGCCCGTCCCCGTCCAGGGCCAGGGCGCCGCAGCCCGCATCGCTGCCGCGATCAGGGGCATGGACGCCCTCCCCCCGCGCGGCACGCCCCTCGCCCGCCACACCCGCCCCGACGTCCTGATCGTCGCTCGCGGCGGCGGCTCGCTGGAGGACCTGATGGCCTTCAACGACGAAGCTGTGGTCCGCGCCGCGAGCGCCTGCCGCATCCCTCTGATCTCCGCCGTCGGCCACGAGACCGACACCACCCTGCTCGACCACGTCGCCGACCGCCGCGCCCCCACCCCCACCGCTGCCGCCGAGATGGCCGTCCCCCAGCGCCTGGAGCTGCTCGCCGACCTGAGCCACATCGCCGCCCGCCTCGACGGCGCCACCGCCCGCATGGCCCAGGCCCGCCGCATCCGCCTCGACCGCGCGGCCGGCCGCCTGCCCGACCTTCCCGCCCTGCTCGGCACCGCCCGCCAGCGCCTCGACGACCGCGCGCAGCGCCTGGAGCTGGCCGCGACCAACCTCGTCGCCCGCCGCACCGCCCGCCTCGCGAGCGTGTCGCACCGCCTGCCCGACGGCCCCTCGCTGCTGCGCGGCCTGCGCATGACGGTGAGCGACCGCGGCCTGCGCCTGCGCCTCGCCCTGCCCGGCCTGC
>CAXSFE010000054.1:0-24039 GCA_964236585.1 uncultured Acetobacteraceae bacterium | reverse complement strand
AGGCGATCCGCGCCGCGGCGCTGGAGCTGGAGCGCGTGGCTGGCCTCCTGGCCGCGCTGCAGCGCATCGCCGACGCGGGCGCGGCCCCCTGCGCGTCCGGCTTCGGGCTCCTGCGCGAACGCATGCTGCGGGCCTGCGACGCCGCGTTCGGCCAGCGCCTGCTGCTCGACACCGTGGTGCCCGGCGGTGTGTCCGCCGACCCCGCGCCCGCCGGCCTCGCCGGCCTGCGCACGACGCTGGACCAGGTGGCCGCCGCCCTGCCGGAGCTGGTGCGCCGCTGCGACGGGCTGCTGCGCCGCGCGGACGGCCTGGGCGTGGTCCCGCCCCACACCGCGGCCCTGCTCGGCGCCGGCGGACCCGCGGGCCGTGCGTCCGGGCGTGGCTTCGACGCCCGCCTGCTGTTCGGGCCGGCGCCGGCGCCCAGGGTCTCGCAGGCCGGCGACACGGCGGCGCGCATCCGGCTGCGGCTGCACGAGCTGGCCGGCAGCCTCGACGCCGCCGCCGACCTGCTGGACACCCTGCCGCCCGGCGCGTTCGCCGCCGTGCTGCCGGCGGCAGACGGCGAGGGGCTGGGCGCCGCAGAGGGCGCGCGGGGCGACTGCTGGGCGTGGCTGGCGCTGGATCGCGGCACGGTGGCCGGCGTGTTCCTGCGCGACTCGGCCTGGGCGGCCTGGCCGCTGCTGGAGGCGGCGCTGCGCGGGGAACGGCTGGAGTCCGTGCCGCTGATCGCACGCTCGCTGGACTGCACGATGGCGGGGATGGACCTGTAGGAGCACAGGCAGGAAGCAAGGTTGAGGCTCTGCCTCAAACTCCGCCAAGGGCTGGGCCCTTGGATCGCCCTCTCTCTTAAGGGAGGCCGGTCCAGGGGCGGCTCGCCCCTGGCGGGTCTGGGCGGAGCTGGCCAAAGGTTCCAACGGCCCGTTTGGGCCGTTGGAATGGCCAGCGGAGGGAGAGCCCAGCCTTGCTTGCCTGCCTCTGGCCACGCCCCCGCTTTCCGGCGAACCTCCCCTCCATGTTCCTCGACCTGCTCCAGGCCCTGCGCCAAGGCCTGCTCACCGAGCCTGCCGTCCCCGTGCTCCCGGAGCCGGCGCTGGCGCTGGCCGAGCGTCTCGAGGCGGCGTCGCAGCGTCGGCTGGGCCGCAGCCTCGCCCTGCTGCACGTCGAGACCGGCGGCTGCGGCGGCTGCGCCTCCGAGCTGCGCGCGCTCGACGGCGTGCTCTACGACCTGCGCCGCTTCGGGCTGGAGTTCGTGGCCACGCCGCGCCAGGCCGACGTGCTGGTCGTCACCGGCCCGCTGACCCGCAACGCCCGCGAGGCGCTGACCCTGGCCTGGCGGGCGATGTCGGAACCGAAGTGGGTGGTGGCGCTGGGCGGCTGCGCCGTGGACGGCGGCCCGTTCCGGGACACCTACGCCGTGGAGGGCGGCGTGGAGGCCGCGCTGCCGGTGGACCTCGTGGTGGGCGGCTGCCCGCCGACGCCGGACGCGATGCTGTCGGCCCTGCGTGCGCTGCTGGAAGCCAACGCCGCCTGAGACCGGTCGCCTCTGACATCGAGCCGCCAGCAAGCAAGGCCGGGCTCTGCCCGGACCCGCCAAAGGGCGGAGCCCTTTGGAAACCCTGTCCTTAAGAAATGGATTCCAAAGGCTCGGCCTTTGGCGGAGTTTGAGGCAGAGCCTCAACCTTGCCTGCCTGACCGGCCAGGCTCGAAGGCCACTGGCGTGAGCGCAGCGATACCGGGAGCGGGCTTGGCGAAACAGCGGCGCGAACTGTCCTGCGCGGCAGGACAAGGGAGGCGATCCGGGCCCGAAACGTCACGCTGCGCGTTACGAAAAAGCCCGAAAACGTCACGTCCGGCGTGACGTTCTGCGGCTTGGCGGACGTGTGCGGCGCCGCACCGGCGCTCAGTCGCCCGGCATCGCGCCCCTGAAGCCCGGATCGTCCGGCATCGCATCCGCCGCCATCGCGTCCGGCGGCGCGAAGTCCGGCATGTCCGGCTCGACCTCCATCCCGCCGTCCCCCAGGCCGCCGGGCTCCAGGCCGCCGCCGTCGAGCGCCGGGAGGCCATAGCGGTCGACGGCGCTGTCGTGGACCGCCTCGATCCTGGCCCCGGGGAACGCCGCGAGGATCGCCTGCACCAGCGGATGCCCGGCCGCCGTGCCGCGCCGTGCCAGCTCCGCGGCGCTCCCCTGCTCGGACAGGGTCGGCTCGCCCGCGGAGGTGGACAGCGCGATCGTCCAGCGCGTGCCGGTGGCTTCCAGCAGCAGCGCCGCGAGCCGGGGCGCCAGGTCGCGGGGCGCGGCCGTATCCGGGCGCAGCTCGATCACCGGCGGCGCGAACCGCACCAGGTGCACCGAGTGCAGCAGGTGGGCGTGCAGCATGGGGTCCTGGCGCTCGGCCACCAGCATGGCGACGTCGCGCAGGTCGCCGAGCGGCCGCAACGTCGGCGGGGCGGCCTGCTCCGCCTCGGGAGCCGGCGGTGCCGTGACCGCAGGGCTGGCCGCCGCAACCTCCGCCCCGGCCAAGCCAGGGTCCTGGCGCGCCGGGCCGTCCGGGGCAGGGGGCCACTGCGGCGCGGCGGCCTCGGCCACGACGTCGCGCACGAGCTGCGTGATCCCGGACCCGGTGCCCACGGGCGCGATGGCGGGGCGGGCGGACAGGCCCACGCCGACACCGGCCGCAGCGGATTGCGGCGCACCGGGCGGCTCCGCCCTGGCGCGGGACGGGTCGGGACGCGCCGCGAAGGCGACGGCCGCGACGGCACGCGCGACGGGCGGGGCAGGGGAGGCTGGCGCGTCGGAAGCCCACGGCGGGGCCTCCGTAGGCGGAGGTGCCTCGGGTTCCTCGTCCGCCACCGCAACGCCCGCACGATCCGGATCACCGGCGATGCGGTCAGGCACGCCGCGCCGGCCCTCCACCGTGGCGACCCCAGCCCCTGTAGGCCCCGATGCGGGCAGTTCCGCGCCGGCCGGGGCCGACGCCGGGCCACCCGCCCCCGCCACGCCAGGCCGCACCGCCGCGGGCCGCGCCTCGCCCGCAAGCCGGCGCACCAGCTCGCCGGGCGTGGGCAGCTCGGCCACGTGGCACAGCCGGATCAGCACCATCTCCGCCGCCCCGCGCCGGTCCGGCGCCTGCTCGACCTCGGCCATCCCCTTGAGCAGCATCTGCCACGCCCGCCCCAGCTCCGGGATCGACAGCCGCTCCGCCATCGCGGCGCCCCGCGTGCGCTCCGCCTCCGCCAGCTCCGCCGAGTCCCGCAGCCCCGGCACCGTGCGCAGCCGCGTCAGCGTGTGCGTCAGCTCCAGCAGGTCGCCCAGCAGCAGCCCCAGATCCGCCCCCCTCTCGTGCGCCCGCGCCGTGATCGCCAGCGCCTCCGCCGCCCGCCCCCCCATCACCGCGTCCAGCAGGTCGAACACCAGCCCGCGGTCCGCCAGCCCCAGCATGTCCGCGACCACCGCCGCCGAGATCGTCCCATCCCCGCCGCCCGCCCCGTCCTCACCCGCCTCGTCCGCCCCCCGCGCGATCGCCTGGTCCAGCAGCGACAGCCCGTCGCGCACCGACCCGTCCGCCGCCCGCGCCAACGCCTCCAGCGCCTCGGGCGCCACCGCCACGCCCTCCGCCCCGGCGATGCGCGCGAAATGCCCGGCCAGCTCCGCCACCGACACCCGGCGGAGGTCGAAGCGCTGGCACCGGCTCAGCACGGTGACCGGGACCTTGCGCAGCTCCGTCGTCGCGAACACGAAGGTGACGTGCGGCGGCGGCTCCTCCAGCGTCTTGAGCAGCGCGTTGAACGCGTTGCGCGACAACATGTGGACCTCGTCCACGATGAACACCTTTGCCCGCGCCTGCATCGGGCGGAACCGCGTCGCCTCGATGATCTCGCGCACGTCGTCCACGCCCGTGCGCGACGCCGCGTCCATCTCGACCACGTCCGGGTGCCGGTCCGCCAGAATCGCCGTGCAGTTCGCGCACACCCCGCACGGCTCCGCCGTCGGCCCCCCCGTGCCGTCCGCGCCCACGCAGCACAGGCAGCGCGCGATGATCCGCGCCGTCGTCGTCTTGCCCACCCCGCGCACCCCGGTGAGCATGAACGCGTGCGCCACCCGCCCCAGCGCGAACGCCCGGCGCAGGATGCGCACCGTCGCGTCCTGCCCGATGAGGTCGTCGAACCCGGCGGGCCGGTACTTGCGCGCCAGCACCCGGTATGGCGCCGCAGGACCGGGCGCAGGCGCCTCGCCGAACAGCCCCGGCCCCTCGGGCGGCGGCAGGTCGTCGGTCTCGTCGAGGGCGCCGTCTGGAAAGTCGGACATCAGCGGCGCAGGCCGGGCATCAGCGGGTGCCTCCGGCGCCCGGGCCGCCGTCACAAGAGCGAAGGACGGCGCCGCGTTGGGGTGGGAGGCCGAACGATCGACCCGAGCGGAAACTCGCTGCGGCTGCTTCCTTCCGGACCTGACCGGGTTGGCAAGGCGCTCGTCCGCCGCCGACCTCCCGCGCAGAGAATAGGGTGGGCAGACAGGAAAGGGAAGGCCAGGGCTCTGCCCTGGACCCGCCAGGGCGAGCCGCCCTGGACCGGCACTCGAAAGGGAAAGAGACAACCTGCGGGGCGGTGGTGGAGTCGAGGGGAATCGAACCCCTGACCTCCTCATTGCGAACGAGGCGCTCTACCAACTGAGCTACGACCCCGCCGTGCAGGCGGCGGAAAATGCGCAGACCCCACTGGCCTGTCAAGCACACGCGCCCGTGTTGCACGCCACCCGGCCCGGCGATACGGTCCGCCTCCATTCGCAGGGGCAGGGCCGCAGGGCCCGCACCGCGCGCTCCGGAGACACCAGCCCCTTGGTCACGGCCCTCTACTCGATCCTGCAGACTGTCCTGCAGTTCTACATCTACGCCGTGATCGCCGCCGCGATCCTGAGCACGCTGGTGAGCTTCGGCGTCGTCGACAGCCGCAACCGCCTGGTCTGGACCATCGGCGACTTCCTCTACCGCATCACCGAGCCCCTGCTGCGCCCGATCCGCAACCTGCTGCCCAACATGGGCGGGCTCGACCTCAGCCCCTGGGTGCTGATCCTGCTGCTCGGCGTGACGCAGCGCGTGCTCCTGCCGCGCATCTTCGCCGCCATCGTGTTCGGCAACTACCACGACCTTCTGTTCTGACGCGCCCGCCTGGCCCGCCGGGCCATCCGCGTCATGAAACCCGGGCCCCGCGCACCCTTCCCGCACCACCCCCAACGACGGAGACCCCGATGAGCACCCAGATCCTTGACGGCAAGCTGCTCGCCGCCGCCGTGCGCGCCGAGGTCGCCGCCCGCGTCGCCACCCTCCCGTTCCAGCCCGGCCTCACCGTCGTCCTCGTCGGCGACGACCCCGCCTCGCGCGTCTACGTCAAGTCCAAGGACAAGGCCGCCACCGAGGCCGGCCTGCACGCCCGCACCATCCGCCTCCCCGAGACCACCACCGAGTCCGAGCTGCTCGCCGTCGTGCGCGGCCTCAACGACGACCCCGAGGTCGACGGCATCCTCGTCCAGCTCCCGCTCCCCGGCGTCCTCAAGGCCAGCGAGCAGGCCGTCATCGACGCGCTCGACCCCGCCAAGGACGTCGACGGCCTCACCGCCACCAACGCCGGGCGGCTCGCCAACAACATGCCCGGCCTCGTCCCCTGCACGCCCAAGGGCAGCATGAAGCTCATCGCCCTCTCCGGCGTCCCGCTGAAGGGCGCCCGCGCCGTCGTCCTCGGCCGCTCCGTCCTCGTCGGCCGCCCCGTCGCAGCCCTCCTCACCTCGGCCGACGCCACCACGACCATCGCCCACTCCCGCACCCGCGACCTCGCCGACGAGTGCCGCCGCGCCGACATCCTCGTCGCAGCCGTCGGCCGCCCCGAGATGGTCCCCGGCGACTGGGTCAAGCCGGGCGCCGTGGTGATCGACGTCGGCATCAACCGCCTGCCCGACGGCCGCCTGGTCGGCGACGTCGCCTACGAGGCCTGCGCCGCGGTCGCCAGCGCCATCACCCCGGTGCCCGGCGGCGTCGGCCCCATGACCATCGCCTGCCTGCTGGAGAACACCGTCGAGGCGGCCGTCGCGCGCCGCCGCTGAAGGCAAGGCCAGGGGCTCTGCCCCTGGACCCCGCCAAGGGAAGCCCCTTGGATGGCTTTTCTTAAGTCAAGGGATCAAAGGGTCCTCGGACCCTTTGCGGGTCTGGGCAGAGCCCAGCCTTGTGTCCCGATGCTACGCTCGCCGCCGCCCCACCAGAAAGCGCACGCCGTCCGGCCCCACCGTCTCGCTGTGCTCGCGCCCGTCCGCCATCGTGAACACCTCGCCGACCCCGTAGGTGATGGCCTCGCCCCCCACCTCGATCGTCATCGCACCCTCGAGCACCAGCGCCCGCAGGTCGAAGCCGTGCGCGTGGTCCGGCACGACCTGCCCCGGCGCCACGCTCTTGGTCTCCGTGTCGTCAAACCCGTCGCGCGCCAGCCCGGCCGCAAAATCCGCCATATCCATCTCGGTCTCTCCCGAAAATTCCCGAAAACATGGGACAACAGCCCGGCACGCAAAAGCTCGCGGAGGGCAACCCTGAAGGAGCAGGCAAGGTTGAGGCTCTGCCTCAAACTCCGCCAAAGGCCAAGCCTTTGGAATCCAATTCTCAAGTCAAGGGATCAAAGGGTACTCGGACCCTTTGCGGGTCTGGGCGTAGCTGGCCGAAGGTTCCGATGGCCCGCTTGGGCCATTGGAAGGGCCAGCGGAGGGAGAGCCCAGCCTTGCTTGCCTTCTCAGGCCCCCAGCGCCGCCACCGCCGCCGCCAGCAGCGTCGGGTCGCCCACCGCCAGCACCCGCCCGTCGCACCCCGGCCGCAGGACCTCGCCACGCCACCCGGTCATGCGCCCGCCCGCGCCCTCGACCACCGGCACCAGCGCCGCCCAGTCCCACAGCTTGAGCGTCGCCTCCGCGATCACGTCGACCTGCCCGATCGCCAGCAGCCCGTAGGCGTAGCAGTCCCCACCCCAGCTCGTGCGCGCGACCTGCGCCTGCAGCCTCGCGAACCCCGCCCGGTCGCCGGCGGCAAAGATCTCGGGCGCGGTGCAGGACAGCTCGGCCCCCGCCAGCGCGCCGCAGCGCCGCGTCCCGGTCTGCCCGCCGAACGGCCCGCGGAACCGGGTGCGCCCGCCCGCGCCGACCCAGCGCTCCCCCGTGACCGGCTGGTCGATCACGCCGAGCACCGGCACGCCCCCATCGAGCAGCGCGACGAGCGTGCCGAACGACGGCCGCCCGGTGAGGAAGGCGCGCGTCCCGTCGATCGGGTCGATCACCCAGCGCAGGCGCGCGTCGGCCCGCTCCAGCCCGAACTCCTCGCCGAGGATGCCGAACTGCGGGTACCGCTCGCCCAGCACGGCGCGCAGGACACGCTCGGCATCGCGGTCGGCCAGGGTGACGGGAGACTGGTCGCCCTTGAGGTCGGCGCCGAGGCCGGAGCGGAAGAACGGCCGCAGCACGGCACCCGCCGCGTCGGCCGCCGCCTCTGCCGCTGCGACCAGTGCGTCGAGCCCGTCCAAGGCCCGCTACTTGCCGGGCGCGCCGCCGTGGGTGCCCTGGCTCTTGTCGGTCTGCTGGGTGGTGTCGCCGTCCGTCGCGGCTTCCGGCGTCTGCGCGTTGGCGTGGCCGTCCGGCACGCCGACCGGGGTGGTGGTCGACGCCGGGGTGGGCGAGGCGACGGGATGGCCGGCCTGCTGCGACGCCGGCACCGTATCCACGGCAGGGCCGGCGGGGTGGGCGTACGGGCTCTGCTGGCTCTCGCTTTGCAGCGCCTGCGGGATGTTCTGGTTGGAGGACGGCTGCGTCATCTGCTGCCCGGGCGCGTTGGCCTGGCCTGCCGCGCCGTTGACCGGGGCCGCCTGCGGCCTGGTCACGCCGCTCGTGGCCGCGTCGGGAACGACCGGGGCGTTGGCCTTGGTGCCCATCGAGTCGCCCTTGGCCGGTGCGTCCGGCACCTTGGCGGCACCCCCGGCCGGCATGGTGGCCTTGGCCGGGGTTGCGGCAGGGGGCGCCGCCTCGGCGGGCGGCAGCGGCTGGGGGCTGGCGGCCAGCGAGCGCAGGTAGGCGATGACGTTCGCCCGCTCGTGGTCGTTCTCGATGCCGGCGAAGCCCATCTTGGTCCCGGGCGCGTAGCCGCGCGGGCTGTGCAGCCACTCGTTCAGCTCGGCATACGTCCAGGGCCCCTGGTGACCCTTCAGCGCCGCCGAGTAGTCGAACCCCTCGTGGCTGGCGACCTGGCGCCCGAGCACGCCGTACAGGTCCGGCCCCGTCTTGTTGGCGCCGCCCTCGTTGAAGTTGTGGCACGACACGCAGAGCTTCTTGGTGGACGACTCCCCGGCCCCGACGTCGGCGCTGACCAGCAGCGCCCCGATCGGCGCCAGCGGCTTGGGCGCCTCGGGTGCGGCAGCGCTCGCCGGCGCCGCCTCCTTGATGTCCAGGACCGTCTTCTTCAGCTCGACCGGATGCACCGCGTAGCCGCCGATCAGGCCGGCGACGCTGAAGGCGACGCCCGCCGTGAGGATGGCGGCGAACGCCTTGTTTGACTCCAGATCTGACATGCGTCGCGTGCTCTCTGACTGGGCCCGCCGACCCCGGCGTTGCGCCGGTCCGGTGGCACCTCTAGGTTGCGCGCATCTTACGGAACAGCCCCCGCGGCATCAAGCCGGCACCCCGCGCCGGACGCGCCCGCACGGGCCCGGCGCAGGCGACGCCCGGCCCCGTTCCCACCAGCCCGGACGGCCCGCCATGAACCCGCTCGTCGTCATCCCCGCCCGCATGGCGTCCACCCGGCTGCCGGGCAAGCCGCTCGCCCGCATCGCCGGCGTGCCCATGGTCGTCCACGTGCTGCGCCAGGCACTCGCCGCCGGCATCGGCCCCGTCGCCGTCGCCTGCGCCGAGCCCGAGATCGCAGAGGCGGTGGAGCGCGCCGGCGGCCGCGCCGTGCTCACCGACCCCGCGCTGCGCTCCGGCTCGGACCGCGTGCACGCCGCCCTGGCCCTGCTCGATCCGGAGGCCGCGCACGACGTCGTCGTCAACCTCCAGGGCGACCAGCCCGCCGTGCCCCCCGCGCACCTGCGCGCCGTCCTCCTGCCGCTGGACGACCCGGGCGTGGACCTCGCGACCCTCGTCGCCCCGGTCGCGAGCGCGGCGGAGGCGGCCGCGCCCTCCGTGGTCAAGGCCGCCTGCGCCTTCGCCGAAGGCCAGGCCACAGCCCCGGCGCTCTACTTCTCCCGCGCCGCGATCCCCTGGGGCGAGGGGCCGCTCTGGCACCACATCGGCCTCTACGCCTGGCGCCGCGTCGCCCTCGACCGCTTCGTCGCCCTGCCGGAAAGCCCGCTGGAGCGGCGCGAAAGCCTGGAGCAGCTCCGCGCCCTGGAGGCCGGGATGCGCATCGCTTGCGCCCGCGTCGAGCAGGCCTCGTTCGGGGTCGACACGCCGGCGGACCTCGCGCACGCAAGAGGCGTGATGGAGCAAGGCCAGGGCTCTGCCCTGGACCCGCCAGGGGCGAGCCGCCCCTGGACCGGCCTTACTTAAGTGGTGGATGCCAAAGGCTTCGCCTTTGGCGGGGTCCAGGGGCAGAGCCCTTGGCCTTCCTTCAGGAGTTCCGCATGACACCCATCGCCTTCCAGGGCCAGCCCGGCGCCTACTCCGACCTCGCCTGCCGCACCGCCTTCCCTGGCCGCCCGACGCTGCCCTGCGAGACCTTCGCCCACGCCATCGAGGCGGTGCGCTCCGGCGCCGCCGGCCTGGGCATGCTGGCCTGCGAGAACAGCCTGGCCGGCCGCGTCCCAGACATCCACGCACTCCTCCCCGACAGCGGCCTGTCCATCGTCGCCGAGCACTTCCAGCGCGTCGAGCACTGCCTCCTCGCCCCCCGCGGCGCCACCCTCGCCGGCCTGCGCCGCGTGCACAGCCACGCCGTCGCCCTCGGCCAGGTCCGCCACCTGGTCGACGAGCTGGGCGTGCGCGCGGTGGTGCAGGCCGACACCGCGGGCTCGGCCGAGCTGGTCGCCCGCCTCGGCGGCACGGAGGACGCGGCGGTCGCCTCGCGCCTGGCCGCCGAGCTGTACGGCCTCGACGTGCTGCGCGCCAACGTGGAGGACGCGAGCCACAACACCACCCGCTTCTACGTCTGCGCCCGCGAGCCGCGCACGCCCGCGCCGGAGACGCCCGGCCTGATGACCACCTTCGTGTTCCGCGTGCGCAACGTTCCCGCCGCCCTGTTCAAGGCGCTCGGCGGCTTCGCGACCAACGGCGTCAACATGACCCGGCTGGAGAGCTACATGCTCGACGGCCAGTTCACCGCGACCCGCTTCCTGTGCGACGTGGACGGCCACCCCGAGCAGCCCGCCCTGCGCCTCGCCCTGGAGGAGCTGTCGTTCTTCTCCCGAGAGACCCGGGTGCTCGGCGTCTACCCGCGGGCGGAGGCCCGGGGCGCGGCGCTCCCCGCCGCCGGCGCATAGCCACGGCCCGCGCGGACGGGCGTCGATCCGATCATGCCAACGTGAAGCGGCCGCTCCGGGCAGCCTGACCGCGCCCCGCGTTCGGACCTGGCAGGACCCCAGGACAACCGGGCGTTCGCCAGCCGACAAGGACCGCACCATGACCGACGTGACCCGACGCGCCCTGGTGGGAGGCACCGCGGCAGGCCTCACCGGGCTGGGGCTGGTGGCCCAGGCCCACGCCGCCGAGCCTGCCGCCCAGCAGCCCCCCGCCCTGTTCGGCGCCACGAAGGGCGACCAGGTCAGCCTGCCCGCCCTGCACAACGACAC
Organism: uncultured Acetobacteraceae bacterium; assembly: GCA_964236585.1. Lineage (GTDB taxonomy): Bacteria > Pseudomonadota > Alphaproteobacteria > Acetobacterales > Acetobacteraceae > CAXSEF01. Next base: position 13,242 of record CAXSFE010000054.1, on the reverse strand, counting down.
CGAGGTCCAGGGCCAGCCACCGCAGGGCCAGTCCCCCGCGAAGCGCCTCGGCGTCGCCGTGGTCGGCCTCGGCCACCTGTCGCTGGAGCAGATCATCCCCGGCTTCGCGGACAGCAGAAGCGTGCGCCTCGCCGCCCTGGTCAGCGGCGAGCGCGACAAGGCCCGCGCGATCGCCGCCCAGCACGGCGTCGACGAGAGGAACCTCTACGACTACGCCGGCTTCGACCGCCTCCGCGACAACCCCGACGTCGACATCGTCTACATCGTGCTCCCCAACTCGATGCACGCCGAGTTCACCGCGCGCGCCGCCCAGGCCGGCAAGCACGTGCTGTGCGAGAAGCCCATGGCCACCTCGGTCGCCGACGCGCAACGCATGGTCGACGCCTGCCGCGACGCGAAGCGAAAGCTGATGATCGCCTACCGCCTGCAGTACAACCCCGTGCACCGCCAGCTCATCACGATGACCCGCGCCCAGGAGTTCGGCCCCGTGCGCCTGATCCAGGCCACGAACGGCCAGAACGACGCCGCGAACGGCCAGTGGCGCCAGATCAGGGCGATCGCCGGCGGCGGCTCGCTGCCCGACGTCGGCCTGTACTGCCTCAGCGCGTTCCGCTACCTGACCGGCGAGGAGCCGATCGAGGTCACCGGCCAGATCACGCAGCCGAAGGACGACCCGCGTTTCCGCGAGATCGAGGACGTCTGCGCCTTCACCCTGCGCTTCCCGTCCGGCATCCTCGCCTCCGGGCTCAGCGACTACAGCGCCCACGAGAGCCGCGCGCTGCGCATCATGGCCGCCGACGCCTGGTACGGCGCCGACCCCGCCTTCGGCTACGACAACCTGGTGCTCCAGGTCGGCCGCAGGCAGGGCCGCACCAACGTCCTGGAGCAGCGCCGCTTCGCGCCCCGCAACCAGTTCGCCACCGAGATGGACGCCTTCGCCGAGGCGATCCGCGCCGACAGGGAGCCGCACACCCCGGGCGAGGAGGGGCTGCAGGACATGAAGCTGATCGAGGCGATCTACCAGTCGGCGGCCGGCGGCAGCGCCGTCAAGCTGCCGCGTGTGGACGGGCTCGACACCACGCGGGGGCCTGCGCCGGCGCAGGAAGGCTAGCAAGGCCAGGGGCTCTGCCCCCCTCCTTGAAAGCGGGGACTCCGCCAAAGGCGGAGCCTTTGGAAACCCTACCTAAGTAAGGCCGGTCCAGGGCGGCTCGCCCTGGCGGGTCCAGGGCAGAGCCCTGGCCTTGCTTCCCTCAGAACCGACCCGGCTGCAGCGCCGGCGGCGCCACGCCCCCCGCCGGCCCGCCGCCCTCGCGCCGCAGGCAGCGCGCCATCGCCTGCCGCCGCAGCGAGTCGAGGCTGGCCTGGCGCAGCCCGTTGCCCTCGATGTTGCCCAGCATCTCCATCTGCAGCGCCTGCACCTTGGGGTCGTTGTTGGTCTCGCGCTCGCAGCGCGGGCTGGACCGCCCGGCCGCGGCGCACCCCGACAGGGCGAGCACCGCCAGCACGCACGCCGCCTGCCGCACGCTCATCCGGCCGCAACCCAGTCGTCGATCAGGCGCCGCGCGATGCTGTCTGGCGGCGGGATCTCGAAGCCCTCGCCGGCGCGGCCGCGGACCTGGGCGCGGGTGAACCAGCGCGCGTCGGTCAGCTCGTCGCCGTCGATGCGGATCGCCTCGCCCACCGCCTCCGCGTAGAAGCCCAGCATGATGCTGCTCGGGAACGGCCAGGGCTGGCTGCTGTGGTAGCGCGCACGCACGACGCGCACGCCCGCCTCCTCGAACACCTCGCGCGCCACCGCCTCCTCCAGGCTCTCGCCCGGCTCCACGAAGCCCGCCAGCGTCGAGTACATCGCGGCGTTGGCGAAACGCTCCGAGTGGCCGAGCAGCGCGCGATCGCCATGCGTGACCAGCATGATCACGGCCGGGTCCGTCCTCGGGAAATGGTGCGTGCCGCAGCGCGTGCAGGCCAGCATCGTGCCCCCTTCCTCGGGTGCGGTCGGCGCGCCGCAGCCGGCGCAGAACAGGGTGCGGGCGCGCCATACCATCAGCCCGCGGGCATGGGCCAGGATCGCGGCCTCGCCTGCGTCCAGCCCCGCCACCACGGCGCGCAGGTCCTCGAACCGGCCAAGCTCCGGCAGCGGCGGCGCCTCGTGCTCCGGCCCGAGGTCGGCGGCGAACACCGCGACATCGTCCTGCACCCCCAGCAGGGCCCAGCGCTCCGCCTCCCGGCACGCCTGCGCCTCGGCCCCGGACAGCAGGGCGGCCGCCGGCACCCCGTCCCTGTCGCGCAGCAGCATCTTGCCCCGCCACATCGGCACGAACCGGCTCGTCGCATCGTGTCGCCGCGCGGCCAGCCACTCCGGGTCGCGGCGGCGTTCGCCCGCCCGGTCGAGCGGGCTGCCCGTGTAGGTGTTGGGGCCCGAGGGCGGGATCGCGGTCATCTCGCCCGTGTCGCACGCGCACCCCGACCCGGCAAGCATGCCGCCTGTCGCCCGTCGCGGATCGGCGACTGCCGCAGCTTCTCCCGGCGAGCTTCCGGACGCCTGCAAGCCTCCTCGAAGCCGGGACGCAGCCTTGAGGGTGCTACCGACCTTCTACCAAGAAATTCCCGTGATTCTGACATAAGTAAGCAAGAATCTTCTTTTTCTGAAGAAAAAGAAGTAAAAAGACTTTTGCACTGGAAGGTCTAGGCTCGTCCACGTTCCGAGTCCTGATTGACAAAGTTCTTTGGTTCTTTCAGGAAAGAACACGCTTCCTTTCTGCCCGGGCGCCGGAAGACAGAGCCGTCAGGTGCATGACAATCCCTTACACGGGGACGGGCCGGCGCACGCCGCGGCGGCGTGCCAGCACCGAGCGTGCCCCGACCCAGACGAGCGCCGCAGCCACCGGCAGGATCGGCGCGCAGTAGATCAGGGACATGACCCAGACGGTGACCGCGAGATTGGTGAGGCTGGCGAACCCTGCGGCGACGTAATACCCGGTCAGGCCGACCAGGACCGGGGTGAGCCAGTCCGTCGATGCGTGCGCCATGGCCAGCCTTCTCCTCGGAACGGGCGTGCTGTCCTGCGCCCCGCAGGGATGCGCGGCAATGGCCGGGCCCTGCCCTGACGGCATGGCTGCGGTCTGCCCGACGACCTGGACCGCGCCCCGCCGCAGGCACGCCCGTCCCGGAGCCGTGCCGCCGCCGCCGGGCTGTCGCACTCGTGACTGCCTCGCGCACCCCCGTCGTGCGAGAATGAGGACTGGTTCGTGACGAGGCGCGTGCAGTGGACGTCCTGTTGATCGACGACGATGACCTGATCCGTGTCTGCCTCGTGGAGGCGTTGCACGAGGCCGGCCTCGCGACGGTCGAGCAGAGCAGCGGCGAGGACGCCCTGCGCACCATCGTCGACCACGGCCCGCCACGCATCGTGGTGACGGACATCAACCTCGGGGCAGGCATGGACGGACGTGCCTTCGCCGCCGAACTGCGGCGCCAGCATCCCGAGGTCCCGGTCATCTACATCAGCGGCCGCTACGCCGAGATCAAGCCGCTGACCGCCACCGAGCGGTTCCTGCCGAAGCCGTTCAACACCCGCAGCCTGCTAGACGCGATCGACGAGCTGCGGGTCGAGGTCGCCTCGCCCGTCTGACGGCGCGGCGCCGGCCGCGGCGGCAGGCGCAGGCGCCACGTCCGCCGCCGGCGTTCCCTGGCCCGCCCGGCACCTTGTCCCTCAGCGTGCGGTGCTGCATTCCTCGCGTCGGCCATCTCGACGGGACCGGAGGACGCCATCCATGGCACGCGGCAGGACGCTGATGGTGGCGGGTGCGATGCTGGTGCTCCAGGCCGGACCCGGCCACACGCAGCTGCTGATCGACCGGCTGCGTCAGAAAGCCGACTGCGAGCTGGACCACATCGCCGACACCCGCTCGCGCTTCGCCGTGTCGCTCATCCGGGACGCGTGCAGCTTCCTGGTGACGCCGACCAGCTCGTTCCACCCGGGCAAGGTGGAGTTCGCACGCTGCGTCCTGCAGGTCGTGCCCGGCAGCCAGAGCGAGGTCGCGGCGGTCGAGCTCGCCTCGGCCTGCCGGCAGCGGTTCCCGCCGGACTGATGCCGGTGGCCTTCGGGCATGACCGGTCAGGCAAGCAAGGTTGAGGCTCTGCCTCAAACTCCGCCGAAGGCAAGCCTTTGGAATCCACTTCTTAAGTGCAGGGTTTCCAAAGGGCTCGGCCCTTTGGCGGGTCCGGGCAGAGCCCGGCCTTGCTTGCTGACAGGTCAGCTGACGCAGGCGGGCAGCCCCATGGCACCTGGCGGCGCGTCCCCGCCTCACCGGATGAACAGCGTGAGGCGGACCTTCCTGCCGCGGGAATAGTTGTAGCCGTCGACCGTCGCGACCGGGCGGGCCTGCGCCTGGTCGCGGGCCAGTGCCGCCTCGAACGCCGCGCGATCCGGCTCCGCCACCAGGGCCGCGTCGAGGCCGCCCTGTGCCCACGCCGCCGCGGCGTCCGGCGCGGACATCCACCTCAGCCCGGTGCCGGCCAGGAACATCAGGCTCGGCTCTGCGAAGCCGACCGCCGCCAGGCCGCGGCCGGCGTCGTTCCACCCCGGCCAGTCCGCCCGCAGCGCCGCTTCTGCCCGCGGCGCGATCCACAGCGGGCCGAGGCGCGGCAGCTCGAGCCACAGGATCGCAGCGTACAGCACGGGCATGGCCAGCAGCCCCGCCGTCAGCTGCGCCGCCCGGATCCCCTCCGCCCGCCCAGGCATCGGACCGCCGGCCGCGCCGTCCTGCCCCGGCGTGCGACGCGCCACCAGCCAGGCCACCAGCGTCGCAGCGCCCAGCGCCGGCAGCCCGAGCCACACGGCGACACCGCTCCCGGCCACGGCCTGCGAGCCCGCTGCGCCCTGCGCCACATGCCCCAGCACGACCGGCAGGGCGGCGCCGCCCACGCCCAGCACCGCCGCGCCGAGCCCGAATCCCGCCCAGGACAGCCCGCACAGCCAGCGCGGCGCGTGCGGCCGCGGCGCCTGCAGCAGCCAGTGCGCGCCCGCGAGGCACAGCGCCGGATACAGCGGCAGGACGTAGTGCGGCAGCTTCGTCGGCACGAGCTCGAACACCACCCAGGACGGCGCCGCCCAGGCGAGGAGGAACCGCGCCCCCGGCTCCGCCCGCCGCCGCCACAGCCCGGGCAGCGCGGGGAGGATCGCCAGCGCCCCGGGAAACGCCAGCAGCGGCAGCAGCAGCAGGTGCAGCCCCGGCCACGCCCCGTGCGCGTCGTCGCCCCCGTGCAGCTTGGCCGCGAGGTCCCCGCCGACCGCCTGGGCGAGGAACGCGCCGTGCGTCGCCACCCCGATCGCCACGAACCAGGGCAGCACCACCGCGAGCAGCAGCGGCACCCCCCACTGCGCGCGCAGCCCGCGCAGCCACCCGCCGCTCCCCCACCCCGCGACGCGATCCCACGCCACCACCACCACCACGCACAGCCCCGCCACCATCGGCGTGATCGGCCCCTTCAGCAGCACGCCCGCGCCCACCGCCAGCCAGAACAGCGCCGCAGCACCCGGCCCCATCGCCGCGCCGGCCCCCGCGTCCCGTCCCGGCCCGCCCGCGCCTGCACCCCGCGGCGCCAGGTAGGCCCGGCCCAGCATCGCCATCGCCAGCGTCGTGGCACCCAGCAGCGCCGCGTCCGTCTTGGCGATGTGCACCTCCACGACCAGCAGCACGCTGCCCGCCAGCATCATCGCCCCCAGCAGCGCCGCGCGCCCCCCCGCGAGCCGCAGCCCCAGCGCGTGGGTCGCCAGCACCGCCAGCAGCCCGCCCAGCAGCGACGGCACCCGGTACGGCCAGATCGGGTTCCCCCTCGCCACCCCCGCCGCGCGCGCCGCCAGCGCGAACGGCGCCTGCAGCCAGTGGATGCCGATCGGCTTGCGGTTGCGCGCCTCGGCGCCGTTCATGATCCGCACGGTGTCGCCGGTCTCGACCATCTGCTTCGTGGCCTGCGCGAACCGGCTCTCGTCGCGATCGCCGGGCGGCAGCGTGAACACCCCCGGCAGCCACAGCGCGCAGCAGAACAGCACCAGCACGACGCGCGGCCACCTCGCCGCCCCCGACAGCAGACGCTCCAGCGTCACGCCCATGCTGCCCCCGGGCCGGCGGCGGGTCGCGGTTTAGGTAGGACAGCAAGCGTCTTCTTTTTCTGAAGAAAAAGAAGCAAAAAGACTTTGCCCGTAAGGACTCCGCCCCGCGGGCGAGCCCGTGACCCAATGGGCAAAAGTTCTTTGGTTCTTTCTTTCAAGAAAGAACACACTTTCTTCCCGCCGTGACGCAGGAGGCGGGAACCGCGCAGCTCATGGCCGCCTCTAGCATGGCGGCCCGCGACGCGCCATGAAGCGCCCCATCACCTCCGGCACCGCCCGCGCCATGGCCGACCCGACCCGCGACATCGCCTACGCCCTGCTCTGCGCCGTGCTCGACCGGCACCGCCCGCTGGAGGAGGCGCTCGACGCCCTGCCCGGCGAGGCGCGCGACCGCGCCGCCGGCCACCGCCTCGCCGCCCTGGCGCTGCGCCGCCTCGGCTCGCTCGACGCGGTGCTGGAGCCGTTCCTGAAGAAGGCGCCGCCGATTCCGGTGCGCCACGTCCTGCGCCTCGGCGCCGCCGGGCTCCTGCTCGCCGACACGCCTCCGCACGCGGCCGTCGCCACCGCCGTCGCCCTGGCCCGCGTCCACGGCCTCGCCCCCTTCGCCGGCCTGGTGAACGCCGTGCTGCGCCGGGTGTCGGAGGCGGGCGCCGCGGCACTCGACGGCCTCGACGGCCCCCGCCTCGACACGCCCGCTTGGCTCTGGACCGACTGGACCGCCAGCTTCGGCCCCGCCGCGCGCGATATCGCCGCCGCCCATGCCCGCGAGGCCCCCGTCGACCTGACCCCGCGCCTCGGCGTCCCCGCGGAGTACGAGGGCGCCGAGCGCCTGCCCACCGGGTCGCTCCGCCTGCCCGCCGGCACCCGCGTCACCGCGCTGCCCGGCTTCGAGGACGGCGCGTTCTGGGTCCAGGACGCGGCCGCAACGCTGCCCGCCCGCCTGCTCGCCGCCCGCCCGGGAGAACGCGTCGCCGACCTCTGCGCGGCGCCTGGCGGCAAGGCGGCGCAGCTCGCGGCCACCGGCGCCCGCGTCACCGCGGTCGAGCGCGACGCCACCCGCATCCTCCGCCTGCGCGAGAACCTCGCCCGCCTGCGCCTCGACGCCGAGGTCGTGGAGGCCGACGCCCTGTCCTGGACCCCCGACGCCCCCTTCGACGCCGTGCTGCTCGACGCCCCGTGCAGCGCCACCGGCACCATCCGCCGCCACCCCGACGTGCCGCACCTCAAGCGTCCGAAGGACGTCGCCGTGCTGGCGCAGCAGTCCGACCGGCTGCTGGCGGCGGCGGCGGCGATGCTGCGGCCGGGCGGGCGTCTGGTGTTCGCGGTCTGCTCGCTGCAGTCCGAGGAGGGGCCGGGGCGCGTCCGGGCCCTCGCCGGACTGGGGCTGCGGCCCGAGCCGTTCGCGGCCGAGGAGCTGGCCGACCTGCCGGAGGCGCGCACGCCGGAGGGATGGCTGCGCACGCACCCGGGGCTGTGGGCGGGGCGCGGCGGCATGGACGGGTTCTTCGCGGCGCGCTTCGTGAAGGAAGGTTGAGGCTCTGCCTCAAACTCCGCCAGGACGAGCCGCCCTGGACCGGCCTTACTTAGGGAAGCCAGTCCAGGGGGGCTCCTCCTGGCGGGTCCAGGGCAGAGCCCTGGCCTTGCTTTCTGCCTCCGCGCAGCCTTGCCCCCGCCCGACCCCGCCCTCTACACACACCCGATGCCTGCACACCCTTGCCTCCTGTGAGCCCGCCCGCCCGCTGGCTGCGCGGCGCCCGCGTCGGCTTCGCCCGCCTGCCGGGGCTGCGCATGGGCCGCGTCCCCGACGCCCCTGCGCTGCCGATGCGCGACCCCTGGCCCGGCGACCCCGGCCGCGGCGCGCGGCTGATGAAGGGCGAGGTCGAGCTGTCCGGCGCCCGCTCGCCGCTGAAGCCGGGCGGCTGGTCGGAGGCGGGCGGCTCGGCGTCGCTGCGGGCGCAGGCGCACGGCTTCACCTGGCTGCGCGACCTGCACGCGCTGGGCACCGACGGGGCACGGCTGCGCGCGCGCGCCCTGGTCGCGGAGTGGATCGCGCAGGGAAGCGGGGACCCGGTGTCGCGCCGGCCGGACGTGACCGGCGCGCGCATCGCCGCCTGGCTCGGGCACTACGACTTCTTCGCAGCCCCTGCCGAGGACGCCTTCCGGCAGCGCCTGATGGGCCGGCTCGTCACGGACGCGCGCTGGCTGGCGGCGCTGCTGCCGGGCGACGAGATCGACGGGCGGGCGCTGACCGCGCTCAAGGGGCTGATCGCCGCCGCGGTGGCGCTGCCAGACCACGCGGCGTTCCTGACCCGCGCGCTGCGCCAGCTCCCCCAGGAGATCGGCCGCCAGATCCTCCTCGACGGTTGCCACGCCGAGCGCAGCCCGGCCGCCCAGCTCCAGGCGCTGCAGGACCTGATCGAGATCCGTACCCTCCTGCACGCCGCCCAGGCCTCCCCGCCGGCGGCGCTCGCCGTCGCGATCGAGCGCATGGCGCCGGCGCTGCGGGCGCTGCGCCACGGCGACGGCGGGCTGGTGCTGTTCAACGGCGCGCGCGAGGAGCCGGCGAGCCTGATCGACCTGGTGCTGGTCCAGGCCGGGCGCGGCGGCCGGGCGCCGGCTGGCCTCGCCGAGGGCGGCTTCCACCGCCTCCAGGCCGGGCGCTCGGTGGTGATCGTCGACGCCGGCGCGCCGCCGCCGCCCGGGCTGGACCGCCTGGCCCACGCCGGCACGCTCTCGATGGAGATGTCGGTGGGCCGCGACCGGCTGATCGTGAACTGCGGCGCCAGCCCCGCCGCGTCCGGCGAGTGGCACGACGCCAGCCGCTCCACCGCGGCGCACTCCACGCTCACCGTGGGCGACATGAACTCCTCGGAGCTGAGGCCCGCCGGGCTGGGACGGCGGGCGGAGCGCGTCGAGGTGCAGCGCCAGGAGGCGAACGGCGCGCACTGGCTCGAGGCCAGCCACGACGGATACCGCAAGCCGTTCGGGGCGCTGCACCGCCGGCGCCTCTACATGGCCGACAGCGGCGAGGACGTGCGCGGCGAGGACACCGTCGAGGGCGACGTGCCCCGCGCCTACACCCTGCGCTTCCACCTGCACCCCGCCGTCACCACCGCCGTGCAGCAGGAGGGCGAGGCGGTGCTGCTTCGCCTCGCCTCCGGAAGCTGGCGCCTGCGGGCAGAGGGCGCGCGCCTGTCGCTGGAGGAGAGCGTCTACCTCGGCGGCCCGGAGCCGCGCCGCGCCGAGCAGGTCGTGCTGAGCGGGCACGCCAACGGGCCGCAGACGGTGAAGTGGGCGATCACCAAGGTGGGCTGACGAGTGCTGCCGTCATGCAACCGCGGGCCGCGTGCCCCGTAGGAAAGCCACGCAACGGAGGCTCCCCATGACCCAAGGCCCGACCACCGAGAACGGCCCCCTGCACACGCCGGAGGCCACCCTCGACGACCGCTCCATGACGGCGACCTTCCGCACCTGGCCCGAGGCCGAGGCCGCCCGCACCTCGCTGCTCGCCGCAGGCTTCGCCGAGGACAGCGTCGTGCTCGCGGGCGGCCAGGGCGCGGGCAGCCAGGACGACGGCCTGGCGCACGCGGTCGCGGCGCCCGACCAGAGCCTGTTCGGGCGCCTGCGCGAGGCGGTCCTGCCCGACGACAGCACCACGGCACTGCGCGACGCGGCGTCCAACGACGAGACCGTGCTGACGCTGCGGCCGGGCGCCGATCAGGTGGAGGACGCGATCCGGATCATCCAGGCCGCGAACCCGCACCACTTCGACGCGGCGCTGGAGCGCTGGCGCAACGCCGGCTGACAAGGCCCGGCCCGCGGCCGCCTGTGCCGGCGGCCCTTGGGCATGACAGACCAAGCAGGCAAGGTTGAGGCTCTGCCTCAAACTCCGCCAAAGGCAAGCCTTTGGAATCCACTCCTTAAGTGCAGGGTTTCCAAAGGGCTCGACCCTTTGGCGGGTCTGGGCGGAGGTGCCTAGAGGTTCCAATGGCCCGCTTGGGCCATTGGAACCTCTAGGCACCGGAGGGAGAGCCCGACCTTGCTTGCTGCCAGCCCGGTGCCAGAGATCGCTGCCACTAGACGGGACTCGGCGCGCTGGCCTCCACGGCGCGGCGCAACCGGTCCAGGTCGAACGGCTTCTGCAGCCAGACGGCGTCCGGCGCTGACCCCGGGTGGCCCGAGGCGACCACCACGCGCAGCAGGGGGTGCAGTGCGCGCAGGTGCCTGGCCAGGGCCAGCCCGTCCATGTCGGGAAGCCCGAGGTCGGTCACGAGCACGTCCGGGCCGGTCCCGGCGAGATCGATGGCGTCCGCGGCGTTGCCTGCCGCCACGACTGCGTAGCCCAGGTCCGACAGCATCGCCTCCAGGCTGAACCGCACCATGTCGTTGTCCTCCGCGAGCAGGACCCGCAACGCCGGCGCCGCTTGGCCCGAAGCAGGGCCGGCGCCGGCGTCCGGGTCCGGTGCCTCCACAAGCCCCGCTCCCGCCGGCTCCGCCGCCGTGGATGGCAACTCTGTCGCGAAGGCCCCTGCGCCCGGGCGACGTCGCGGTGTGGCAAGCGCCAGCGCCGACAGCAGGACGGCGCCGACCACCTCCGCCGCCACCAGCCTGCGCCGGTCGAGCGAGGCCGCCGCCAGCGATCGTGCCACGAGGTCGTGCCGGCGGTCGTCGACCTGGCCGACCAGGGCCGCGACAAGCGGCGCGGTGTCGTCGTCGAGGGCCGCGGCACCCGCGTCGCCGGCCGGCCGGCCCGCCCCGCCGGCATCACGCAGCGCCCCGTCCATCGCGGCCATCCGCGACAGCACCGCGTCGCGCACGCCGGCGAGCGGCACGCCCAGCCACTCCAGCCCGGGCTCCAGCGCCAGCATGTCCAGGGCGTCGAGCTGGCGCGTCGCCTCCGCCTCCGCGCGCCGGTAGTCGCCAGGCCCCGCGGACCCGTCGGCCGAAGCGACAGCGCCCGCGTCCGCCGGTCCGCCCTGTCCCGTCGCCGACGCGGCAGCGCCCGGCCCGCCCGCGCCGCGGTCCGGCAGCCCCGGGCCGCCCGGTCCGGGGATGGGCGCGGTACGCCGTGCCAGGAGCATGGCCCCCGCCGCCAGCCCTGCGCGTGCGACGCTGTCGTTCAGGCGCGACGCCGCCGTGTCCACCGCCGCCGCCAGGTCGCAGCCCCTGGCCACCGCGACGGCCTCGTGCTCCAGCCGCAGCGACAGGCTCCCTGACGCCAGCACCGACGCGCCCGCCACCGCCAGGACCGCCAGGGCAGGGGTCCACGCCGCCCGCGGCGTCAGGGCGTCAGCCAGAGCGGGTCGGTCAGCCGCGCCAGGAACGCCCCGTGCGCGGCCATCTCGGCCTCGCTCGCCACCACCACGCGCGCCACCCGCGGCCCGTCGAGACGATACGACACCGCCGCCGCCGCCCCCGCCTGCGCCACCAGCGCCAGCCCCCGCTGCCGCCCCCCCGTCAGCTCGACGTACACCTCCGCCAGCAGCGTGCAGTCCAGCACCGCGTTGTGGGTCGTGCGCGCCGACAGGTCGATCCCGAAGCGCCGGCACAGCGAGTCCAGGCTGTTCGGCATCCCCGGGAACCGCACCTTGGCCATCGCCAGCGTGTCGACCATCCGCGCCCCGTCCAGCGACGGCCGCCTGACCCGCGCCAGCTCCGCGTTGACGAAGCCGAAGTCGAACGGCGCGTTGTGCGCGATCAGCGGGTCCTCGCCGCAGAACGCCAGGAACTCGTCCACCACGTCCGCGAACCGCGGCTTGCCCGCGAGGTCCGCGCGGGAAAACCCGTGCACGCGCGACGCCTCGGGCGGGATGTCGCGCTCCGGGTCCAGCAGGCAGTGGAAGCGCCGGCCGGTCGGCAGGTCGCCGAACAGCTCGATCGCAGCGATCTCGATCACCCGGTCGCCGGTGAGCGGGTCGAGCCCGGTGGTCTCGGTGTCAAACAGGACGCTGCGGATCATCGGCGAACTCCAAAAAGCAGACAGCAAGCCTGGGCTCTGCCCAGACCCGCCAGGGGCGAGCCGCCCCTGGACCGGCCTTACTTGAGAATCGGATTCCAAAGGCTCGCCTTTGGCGGAGTTTGAGGCAGAGCCTCAACCTTCCTGAGCTTGGCGACCAGTCGCCGCAGGCTCCGCCCCGCGTGCGCCCGCGACAGCCCGGTGTGCACCACCACGTCGGCCAGCCGCCGCTTCTGCGCGTCCGGCATCTGCCGCGCCAGCACCGCCTCGACCTGCGCCTCGCTCATCCGCCGCCGCCGCCTGACGCGCGCGCGCTGCACCGGGGCCGGCGCCGACACCACCACCACCAGGTCCACCCGCGCCTGCCCCCCCGTCTCCAGCAGCAGCGGCACGTCGAGCACCACGACGCCCCGCCCCGCCCGGCGCGCCCGCGCCAGGAATCGCTGCTCCTCGCGCCGCACCAGCGGGTGCAGGATCGCCTCCAGGCCCCGCAGCGCCTCCGCGTCGCCCACCACCTCGGCGCGCAGCAGGTCGCGGTCCACCGCGCCGTCCCGCACCGACCCCGGGAACCGCGCCGCCACCTCCGCCACCGCCGCCCCGCCGCGGCGCTGCAGGGCGTGCACGGCCGCGTCCGCGTCGAACACGGCAACCCCCGCGCGGCGGAACGCCGACGCCGCGGTCGACTTGCCCATGCCCATCCCGCCGGTGAGCCCGACCACGATCACCGCGCTCCGCCGAAGCTCACGCTGCGCCGGACCGGGGCGGCAGGTCCGCCGCCAGCAGCGCCCAGGTCTCCGCGTCCACCTCGGGCTCCACCCCGAACCAGGCCGCGAACCCGGGCCGCGCCTGGTGCAGCAGCATTCCCAGCCCCTCGACCACCTGCAGCCCGCGCGCCCTCGCCTGCGCCAGCAGCTCCGTTTCCAGCGGCGCGTAGACGATGTCCGCCACCGCCATCCCCGGCCCCGCCCGCCCGAGGTCCAGCGCCAGCCCGTCGTGCCCGACCATGCCCAGCGACGTCGCGTTCACCAGCAGCGCCTGGTCCGCCAGCGCCGCCTCCCGCGCCGCCCAGTCCAGCACGTGCAGCCCCGGCAGGGCCTCGGCAAGCGCCTCCGCGCGCGCGCGCGAGCGGTTGGCCACGCTGACGGCGGCGCCCGCGTCGAGCAGCGCCGCC
>CAXSFE010000053.1:0-24381 GCA_964236585.1 uncultured Acetobacteraceae bacterium | reverse complement strand
GCCTCGCCCCGCGTCGCGCGCGGCCCGCGCCCCGGCCAGCGTGCCGGCGCCCGAACCGCGCGCCGCCGCGTCAGGAGCCAACGAAGGTCGGCGTGAACGGGAAGCTCTTGCTCGGGTGCCCTGCCATGCTGCTCAGCGGGCTGGTGTCCCAGTAGTTGCCTCGCCTCGCCTCGCCCCGGCAGGCATAGGCGCCGTCCGCGGTCCGCCCGTACTTCGACTCCGCCGGCGCGTAGAAGAACCCCTCGTAGCGGTCCGCCCACACCACCGGGTCCGGGCCGCAGGCGAGGCGCGCCGCCCCGGACGTGGCATAGGTCGCGATCGCCCCGAGCAGCAGCGCCGGGTCCGCCGTCCCGGAGTTGCCCCCCGGCGCCGGCCCCGCCGCCGCCAGCCCCAGGCAGCCCAGCGCCGCCGCGAGCCTGCCCGCCCTCATACGAACGGCACGACCGGCTGACCCGTGGCGCCACCCAAGACAGGCAAGGCCAGGGGCTCTGCCCCTATGCTTGGACGAGAGGACCCCGCCAAGGGCTGGGCCCTTGGATCGCCTTCCTTGAGGGAGGCCGGTCCAGGGGCGGCTCGCCCCTGGCGGGTCTGGGCAGAGCCCAGCCTTTCTTGCGGGTGGGTCAGCAATCCTGCCCCCGCCCTCATGCCCCCGCCGCGCCCCCGAACACCGCGTCGTAGGCCGCGACCGCCGCCTCTGCCCGCGCGCCCACCTCGGCTGCCGCCATGCCCGGCCGGTACAGGCTCGACCCCAGCCCGAACACGCTCACCCCCACGGCGGCGTACTCGGCGAAGTGCGCGTCCGCCACGCCGCCCACGACCCCCAGCACCGTGCCCCTCGGCAGCACCGCCCGCATCGCCGCGACCCCCCCTGCTCCCAGCACGGAGGCAGGAAAGAACTTCAGCCCCGACGCCCCCGCCGCCAGCGCCGCGAACGCCTCGCTCGGCGTGAACACCCCCGGCAGGCTCACCATGCCCAGCGCCGCCGCCCGCCCGATCACCGCCGCGTCCGTGTTCGGCGATACGACCAGCCGCCCGCCCGCCGCATGAACCTCGCCCACCGCCGCCGCCGTCAGCACCGTCCCCGCCCCCACCAGCACCGCCGGCGGCAGCGCGCCCACCAGCCGCGCGATCGACTCCAGCGGCTCCGGCGAGTTCATCGGCACCTCGATCGCGTCGAACCCCGCCGCCACCAGCGCCTCGCCGACCGCCACCGCCTCGCCCGGCTCGACCCCGCGCAGGATCGCCACCAGGTTGCGCCGCAGCGCCGGCCAGGTCCCGCCCCCGAACCCCGTCATGCCCCGTCCTCTCCCCACTCCGGCCACACCCGCCGCGCGACCTGCAGCAGCCCGTCGCGCGACGCCGCCTCCGCGTCCACGACCCTGGGCGCGCATCCCGCACCCCGCAACGCCGCCCCGTACCGCTCCGCCAGCACACCCCCCGCCACCAGCACCACCTCGCCCCCCGCCTCCATACCGGCCGCCGCCCCCCCGACCTCAGCCCCGATCAGCAGCCCCGACAGCATCGCCGCCCCCTCCGCCCCGCCCACGCCGCGCAGCAGCCCCGCCGCCCTCACCCCGAACAGAGACAGCGACAGCCGCCCCGGCTCCGCCAGCCCGAGCGCCAGCCCCCGCCCGAACGCCCCGCCCGCGTCCTCCGCCCCGCCCGCGTCCACGCTGTGCCGCAGCACCGAGTGCCCGCACAGCAGCGCGTACAGCTCCCCCGTCATCGCCGTCTCGAACCCCGCCACGCGCCCGCCCCGCAGCCGCACCCACTTCGAGTGCGTCCCCGGCATCACCACCGTCCCCGTCAGCCCCGGCGCACCCCCCAGCACGCCCAGCAGCTGCGTCTCCTCGCCGCGCATCACGTCGCACCGCGCCCCGTCGTCCACCGACAGCCCCGGCACGATCCGCACGTCCAGCCCCCCGGCCGCCACCCGCAGCACCCGCCCGCAGACCTCGCCCACGTCCGCCGGCACCGCGACATACCCCGCCTCCCGCCACCCCTGCCGCGCGCCCACCATCCCGCACAGCACCACCCGCCGCACGTCCCCGAACGCCGCCAAGTGCCCGCGCAGCACCGTCTCGAACTCCCCCGGCGCCAGTGTCGCCATGCCCTCGCCCGAGCGCCGCTCCGCCAGCACCGACCCGTCCGCCGCAAGCGCCCACAACCGCAAGCTGCTCGTGCCCCAGTCGCCGGCGACGAAAGCAATCAAGGTCGGGCTCCGCCCGAACCCGCCAAAGGGCCGAGCCCTTTGGAAACCCTATACTTAAGGATTGGATTCCAAAGGCTTGCCTTTGGCGGAGTTTGAGGCGGAGCCTCAACCTTGCTTCCCTGCCTCACCACTCCGCGAAGCTCCCGTCCCCATGCCGCCAGACCGGGTTGCGCCAGCGGTGCCCGACCTTCGCCATCTCGACGACGTGCGCCTCGTTCACCTCGATCCCCAGCCCCGGCCCCTGCGGGATCGCCACGTGCCCGTCCGCGTAGTGGAACACCGACGGATCGACCAGGTAGTCGAGCAGGTCGCTCCCGGTGTTGTAGTGGATCCCCAGGCTCTGCTCCTGGATGAACGCGTTGTAGCACACCGCGTCGAGCTGCAGGTTCGCAGCCAGCGCGATCGGCCCGAGCGGGCAGTGCAGCGCCACCGCCACGTCGTACGCCTCCGCCATCGCCGCGATCTTGCGCGTCTCGGTGATGCCGCCGGCGTGGGACGGGTCGGGCTGGATGATGTCGACGTAGCCGCCCGCCAGGATCGCCTTGAAGTCCCACCGCGAGTACAGCCGCTCCCCCAGCGCGATCGGCGTGGAGCAGTGGTTGGCGATCTCGCGCAGGTCCTCGGCGTGCTCGCTGAGCACCGGCTCCTCGATGAACATCAGCCGGAACGGATCGAGCGCCTTCGCAAGCTGCTTGGCCATCGGCCGGTGCACGCGCCCGTGGAAATCCACCCCGATGCCGAAGTCCGGCCCGACCGCGTCGCGGATCGCGCCCACCCGCGCCAGCACCGCGTCGATCTTCGCGTGGCTGTCGACGTACTGCATCTCCTCCGTCGCGTTCATCTTGATCGCGGTGAAGCCGCGCGCCTGCGCGTCCGCCGCCTGCCGCGCGGTGTCGTCCGGCCGGTCGCCGCCGATCCACGAGTACACCCGGATGCGCTCGCGCACCGGCCCGCCGAGCAGCTGGTGCACCGGCACCCCCAGCGCGCGGCCCTTGATGTCCCACAGCGCCTGGTCGATCCCCGCGATGGCGCTCATGTGGATGGCGCCCCCCCGGTAGAACCCGCCGCGGTACAGCACCGTCCAGTGGTCCTCGATCGCCGACGGGTCGCACCCGACCAGGTAGTCCGCCAGCTCGTGCACCGCCGCCGCCACGGTCTCCGCCCGCCCCTCGACCACCGGCTCGCCCCAGCCCGACACGCCCTCGTCCGTCTCGACCTTGAGGAACAGCCAGCGCGGCGGCACGATGTAGGTGACGAGGCGGGTGATCTTCATGGCGGCGGGTCCCTGGTCGCGCGCGCCGCGTCGCCGCGGGCGCCGTCGTGGAGCATGGCGGGAGGATGGAGCGAATGACGGTGAGCGTGGCGCTTCCCGCCCGGCACGCGCTGGGCGAGGGTCCGTTCTGGTCGGAGCGGCGCCAGGCGCTCTACCTGGTCGACATCATCGGCCGCCAGGTGGTGCGCTGGCAGCCGGGCCGCGCGCCGCACGCCTGGACCATGCCCGAGCCGGTCTCCGCCGTGATCCCGCGCCGCGGCGGCGGCCTGGTCGTCGCCCTGGCCTCCCGGCTCGCCCTGCTCGACGAGGACGACGACCCGGCCGCACCCCGCCTGCAAACCCTGGCCCGCCCCGACCCGGATCCCGGCAACCGCGCCAACGAGGCCCGCTGCGACGCCGCCGGCCGCCTCTGGCTCGGCACCATGCAGAACAACATCGCCCCCGACGGCAGCGACATCCCGCTCACCGCCAGCAGCGGCGGCCTGTTCCGCATCGACGCGGACGGCGCCGCCTCGCGCCACGCCGGCGGCATCGGCATCGCCAACACCCTGTGCTGGTCGCCCGACGGCCGCACGCTCTACTTCGCCGACACGGTGCGAAACCGGATCGACGCCTACCCGTTCGACCCGCCCGCCGGCACGCTCGGCCCGCCCGCGGCCTTCGTCGCCGGCGGCCCCGGCGGCCCGGACGGCTCCGCGATCGACGACGCGGGCTTCCTGTGGACCGCGCGCTGGGGCGCGTCCTGCCTGCTGCGCTACGCCCCGGACGGCCGCGTCGACCGCACGGTCGCGCTGCCCGCCACCCAGCCGACGAGCTGCGCCTTCGCCGGCCCCGGCTCTCGCACCCTGTTCGTCACCACCGCGCGCACCGGCCTGGCCCGCCCCGGCGACGCGGACGGCGCGGTGCTCGCCATCGACGCCGGGATCGACGGCCCGGCGTGCCACGAGTTCGCGGGCTGAGGGCGGCGGAAGAAAGCAAGGCTGGGCTCTGCCCAGACCCGCCAAAGGCCAGGGGCCTCTGGACACCCATCCCTTAAGTGAGGCAATCCAAAGGCCCGGCCTTTGGCGGGGTCCAGGGGCAGAGCCCCTGGCCTTCCTTGCCTGGCCTTCCCCGCTCACGGCGACCGCGCCTCCCGCCTGCGCGTCAGCCCCGACTGCACGATCACCGCGAACAGCAGGAACCCGCCGCTCGCCAGCCCCTGGTACGACGCGTTCAGCGTGCCCACCTGGTTGATGACGTTGTCGATCAGCCCGAGCAGCAGCGCGCCGCACAGCGCCCCCGAGAGCGTGCCCACGCCGCCGGTCAGCAGCACGCCGCCCACCACCGCCGCGGCGATCGACTGCAGCTCGTAGCCGGTGCCCGCCCCCGACAGCCCCGAGCTGAGGTGCCCCGCGAGCAGCGCCCCGGCCAGCCCCGCCAGGCCGCCGCTCAGCGCGTAGGTCAGCAGCCGGGTGCGCTCGACCCGCACCCCCATCATCCGCGCCGCGTCCTCGTTGCCGCCGACCGCGAACACCGCCGCGCCGAACCGCGTGCGGTTCAGCAGCACGCCCGCCGCCCCGTACAGCCCGAGCAGCGCCCAGATCAGGTCGTCGACGCCGAGCACCCGGCCGTTGACGACGCGCCCGAACACCCCCGGGTCGGCGATCACCATGCTCTCGCCCGCGAGCAGCACCGCCAGCGCACGCAGCGCCAGCAGCGCCGCCAGCGTGACCACGAACGGCGCCATCCGCCCGTAGGCGATCAGCGCCCCGTTGACGAGCCCCGCCAGCACGCCCGCCGCCACCGGCACCAGGACCGCGAACGGCCAGCCCCACGGCGCCGCGTACGCCGCGAGCACGGTGCCGAGCCCGACCATCGACCCCACCGACAGGTCGAAGCCGCCGAGGATGATGACCAGCCCCTGCCCGATGGTGACCAGGCCGACGAAGCTTGCCGCGGTGACGATGTCCTCGAGGTTGCGCGCCCGCAGGAAGTCGGGGAACGCGAGGCTCGCCGCCGCCACCGCGAGGCCGAGCAGCAGCACCGCGCCGCGCGCCTGCAGCAGCGCGACCAGCCGCGCGCGCCGCTCCGCCACGCGCCCGGCCCGCCCCGGCCCGCGCGCCGGCCCGCGGTCATGGCCGCCCGCAGCCGGACCGGCTCCATCCGCCGCGGCCGGCGGCTGCGCGAGCGCGCCCATCAGCCGCCGCGCTGCAGGTAGAGGGCGGCGATGATGAACGCCGCCTTGAGCATCTGCGCGTAGGTGGCGTTGACGTCGTTCATGATGAAGCTCGCGTTGAGCACGGTGAGCAGCAGCACGCCGAACACGCTGCCCAGGATCGAGACCCGCCCGCCCGACAGCGGCGTGCCGCCGATCACCGCGGCGGCGATGGCGTCCAGCTCCGCCCCCGCGCCGATGTAGTTCGGGTCCGCAGCACCCAGCCGCGCGGTGGCCAGGATGCCGGCCAGCCCCGCCAGCGCCCCGCTCGCGACATACACCAGCGCCAGGGTGGAGCGCACCGGCATCCCCGCCAGGAACGAGGCGGTGCGGCTCGCGCCCACGAACACCACGCGCCGCCCGAACACGGTGCGCGCCACCACCCACGCGACCAGCCCCGCGACCGCCAGCGCCGCCAGCGCCACCCACGGCACCCCGCCCAGCGTCGCCCGCCCGAGCCACGCATAGGCGGCCCCGGGCGGCAGGGCGACCCGCGCGCCGCCGAGCACCGCCTGCGCCAGCCCGCGCGCCGCGACCAGCAGCGCCAGCCCGGAGATCAGCGGGTCGATGCCGAGCACCGCCACCAGCAGCCCGTTGACCGCGCCCCCCGCCACGCCCGCCGCCAGCCCCGCCGCCAGCGCCACGCCCTGTCCCGCGCCCAGGCACAGCCCGATCGCCGCCGAGCCCAGCGCCATCACCGAGCCCACCGACAGGTCGATGCCGCGCGTGCCGATCGCCAGGCTCTGCCCGACCGCGACCAGGATCAGCGGCGCCGCCTGGAACAGCAGGCTGCGCAGCACGAACGGGCTGCGGAACCCCGGCGTCACCAGCAGGTCGAAGCCCACCAGCAGCGCGAAGGCGACATACACGCTGTGCGCCTTCAGCCACGCCAGCGTCGGCACGGCCCGCGGCCACGACGCGGGCGCCGCGCCGCCGGAGGGCAGGGGGCCGCCGGAGGGCAGGGGAGGGCTGGCCCCGCTCACGCCGTCGCCCCCCCCTGCCACCGCCGGCTCCGGCGCCGCGAACAGCGCCAGCGCCTGCTCCGGGCTCGCCCCCCGCGTCGCCAGCCCGCCGGACACCTCGCCCTCCGCCAGCACCACCAGCCGGTCCGCCAGCTCCAGCAGCTCCTCCACCTCCGACGACGTGACCAGCACGCCCAGCCCGTCCCCTGCCATCGCCCGGATCGCGCGGTGCACCTCCGCCTTGGCGCCGACGTCGATGCCGCGCGTCGGGTCGTCCAGCATCACCGCCTTCGGATTGCCGCACAGGCAGCGCGCCAGCAGCACCTTCTGCTGGTTGCCGCCGGACAGCTTGGCGATCGCCTGCCCCGGCCCCGCCGTGCGGATGCCCAGCGCCGCCACGTGGCGCGCCACCAGCGCGTCCTGCCGCCTGCGCGAGATCACGCCGAACCGCGACAGCTGCGGCAGCACGCCCGCCGTCAGGTTCTCGCGCACCGACAGCCCGGGGAAGATGCCCTCCGAGCGCCGGTCCTCCGACAGGAAGCCGAGCCCGCGCGCCAGCGACGCCGCCGGCCCCGACGCGGGCAGCGCGGCCCCCGCCAGCTCGACCTCGCCGCCCGCCCGCCGCTCCGCCCCGAAGATCGCCTTCATCGTCTCTGTCCGCCCCGAGCCGAGCAGCCCCGCCAGCCCGACGATCTCCCCGGCCCCGACCGAGAGCGAGACGTCGCGCACCCGGTTGCGCCAGCTCAGCCGCCGCACCGCGAGCCGGGGCGCCCCGCTTCCCCCGTCACCGCCCGCCCCGCCACGGGGCGCGTCCGCCGCCGCCGCCCGGCCTCCCGCCGGCGCGGCCTCGCGCCCGAGCATCGCCGCGACCAGCGCCTCGCGCGGCAGCTCCGCCGGCGTGGCGCTGCACACCGAGCGCCCGTCGCGCAGCACCGTGAGCCGGTCGCACAGCCGGTAGCACTCCGACAGCCGGTGGCTGACGAACACCACGCCGACCCCCTCCGCCCGCAGCGCCCCCACCACGGAGAACAGCACCTCCACCTCCGCGCCGTTCAGCGCCGAGGACGGCTCGTCCATCACCACCACCCGCGCGCCCAGCGAGACCGTGCGCGCGATCGACACCATCTGCTGCAGCCCCAGCCCCAGCGAGCGCAGCCGCGCCCCCGGCTCGATCGCCAGCCCGTAGCGCGCCAGGATGGCCGCCGTCTCGTCCGCCATCCGCCGCCGGTCGACCAGCAGCCCCCGCCGCGGCTCGCGCCCGAGAAACACGTTTTCCGCCACGCTGCGCTCGGGGATCAGGTTGATCTCCTGGTACACCGCCGCGATGCCCAGCGCCTGCGCCTCGCGCGGGCTGCCCGGCTGCACCGCACGCCCCTCCAGCAGCACCGCGCCGCTGTCCGGCCGATGGAACCCGGTGAGCACCTTGATCAGCGTGGACTTGCCCGCGCCGTTCTCCCCCATCAGCCCGTGCACCTCGCCCGCGCGCACCGCGAAATCGACGCCGCGCAGCGCGTGCACCGCGCCGAACGACTTGCCGACGCCGCGGACTTCCAGGAGGGGGGCGGTCATGGAGGCAGCAAGCAAGGTCGGGCTCTGCCCGAACCCGCAAAGGGTCCGAGGACCCTTTGATCCCTTGACTCAAGGGAAGCCATCCAAGGGGCTTCCCTTGGCGGGGTCCAGGGGCAGCGCCCCTGGCCTTCCTTCCTCCCCACGCTCAGTACGGCGCTCCGCTCTTCAGCGCGTCCGCCGCGTTGCCCGCGCTGTAGAGCGCGTCCTTCATGGTGATCGTGCGCGCGACCTTCTTCCCCGCGAACCAGTCCGCGAGCGCCTGGAACGACAGCGTGCCGAAGCGCGGGTTGGTCTCGATGTCGGCCTGCGCGTGGCCCTCCGCGATGGCCTGCACGAACGCCTTGGTGCCGTCGATCGAGATGATGCGCACGTCCTTGCCCGGCTCGCGCCCGGACTGCGTGATCGCGGTCATCGCCCCCAGCGCCATCACGTCCGCCTGGGCGTACAGCGCGTCGACGTCTGGATGGGCGAGCAGCACCTGGTCGGTGACGCGCTGCGCGTCGGTCGCCGACCAGTTGCCGGTCTGCGCCGCCAGCAGGTGCATGTCCGGGTGCGCCTTCAGCCCGTCGGCGAAGCCCTCGGTGCGCTGCGTCTCGACGCTGTTGCCGTAGGCGCCCTGGATCTCGACGATCCTGGCCTTGCCGCCTGTCGCCTCGGCCAGCGCCGCTGCGGCGCGCACGCCCTGCGCGCGGAAGTCCGAGCCCAGGAAGGTGATCACCGGCTGGCAGGGCGTGCCCGCGGTCTCGCGGTCGATGGTGACGACGGGAATGCCCTTGGCCGCCGCCTGCTCCAGCGCCGGCTGCAGCCCGGTGGCGTTGAGCGGGGCGACGATGATCGCCTGCGCGCCCTGCGCGATCATGCTCTGCATGTCCGCGACTTGCTTGGCCTGGCTGTCGGCGGCGTTGGTGTAGAGCAGGCGCCCCACCCCGGCCGCCGCTGCGGCGTCGCGCACCGACTGCGTCTCGGCGGCGCGGAACGGGTTCTGCTCGTTCTCGGACTGCGAGAAGCCGACGACCATGCCCGACAGGCTGGCCTGGCTCGGCGCGGGGTTGACGCAGGTCTCGCCCGACTGCGAGGCCACGACCTGCGAGGCGCCAGCGTCGTCCGCCGCGCGCGAAGGGGGTGCCGTCGCCAACGCCGCCAGCGTGGTGACGGCCGACAACAGGCCGATCCGACCGACCGAACACACCATGATCCTGCCTCCCTGTTCGACCATCTTCCGTGCCTGTGGCAGTGACGGCCGATTGGCGGCGAGAGTAGAGAAGCCTGTTCATGTCTGACAACAAGATTGTTCCGGACCGTCCGCCCGCTTCGCCCCTCGGCGACGCCGCGCCGCCCCTTGGCGACGCCGCGCCGCCCCTTGGCGACGCCCGCCTGCCGCCGCACGGCCTCAGCGAGCGCGTGGCCGAGCACCTCGGCCGCCGCATCGTGGCCGGCCGGCCCGCGCCCGGCGCCGCGCTCCCCTCCGAGTTCGAGCTGTGCGCCAGCCTGGGCGTCTCGCGCCCGGCGCTGCGCGAGGGCCTGCGCCTGCTCGCCGCCAAGGGCCTGATCGTCACCCGCAGGAAGCTCGGCACGATGGTCCGCCCGCAGGCCGACTGGAACATGCTCGACGCCGCCGTGCTGACCTGGCACCTCGCCGCCGCCCCCACCGACGCCTTCGTCACCGGCCTGTTCGAGCTGCGCCGCATCGTCGAGCCCCCGGTCGCGGCGCTGGCCGCCGGCCGCGCCACCGCGCCCGACATCGCCACCCTCGCCGCAGCCCTCGACGACATGGCCCTCTGCGCCACCACCGCGCACGACCCGGTGGCCGCCGACCTGCGCTTCCACGAGGCGGTGCTGGCCTCGGCCGGCAACCCGTTCCTCGCCTCGTTCGGCGCGGCGATCGAGTCCGCACTCTCCGCCTCGTTCCGGCTGAGCTGGGACCCGGCCGCGCGCGCCACGGACCGCTCGCTCGCCCAGCACGAGGCCGTGCTCGACGCGATCCGCGCCCGCAGCCCGGAGCAGGCGCACGCCGCGATGACCGCACTCCTGGACTCCGCGGCCGACGACGTCAGGCGCTCGCTCGCGGCCCGGCGGCAGCGCGAGAACAAGGCAGACAACGCCGAACCCCCCGACCCGCTCGGCGAGGGAGCGCCATGACCCTCAAAGCCCGGCCTCACGCGCCGCAGCAGCAAGAAAGCATGTTCTTTCTTGAGAGAAAGAACCAAAGAACTTCTGCTTAATGGGGTCCGGAGCCGCCCACCCGGCTGCGATCCTGCGGGCAAAGTCTTTTTGCTTCTTTTTCTTCAGAAAAAGAAGATTCTTGCTGCCCTTCCTGAGCCAACGACCGCCGCAGGGCCCACGACGCCCTCAAGACCTCCGGTCGGCCACGCCGGGGCCTCGCTACATCCATCCTCCGTCCACCACGAAGTCGCGCGCCGTGACCAGCCGGCTGTCGTCCGCCGCCAGCCACAGCACCATGCGCGCGACGTCGTCCGCGTGCAGCGCGTCCGGGATGCACTGCCCGGCCGCGCGCCGCGCCTCCCCCTCCGGCGTGACCCACAGGTCGATCTGGCGCTGCGTCATGATCCAGCCGGGGTAGACGACGTTGGCGCGCACGTGGTGCGGCCCGAGGTCGCGGGCCAGCCCGCGCGTCAGCCCGATCACCCCCGACTTGGCCGCCGTGTAGGCGGGCATGCCGCCGCTCGCGAGCAGGAAGCTGTTCGAGCTCATGTTGACGATCGAGCCCCCGCCGGCGGCGATCATGTCGTCCTTGACCGCCTGCGCGCAGAAGAACTGGTGGCGCAGGTTGGTGGCCATCCGCTCGTCCCAGTACTCGGGCGTGACCTCGTCGATGGCGTGGCGGTCGTCGCGCGCCGCGTTGTTGACCAGCACGGTGAACCCGCCGCCGAGCGCCTCGCGCAGCCCGGCGATCGCCGCGCGCACCGCGGGGATGTCGCGCAGGTCGGCATGGGCGAAGCGCACGGTGGCCCCCGCCGGCAGCGCGTCGAGCAGCGCGGCCGCCGCGGCGTCGTCGAGGTCGAGGAAGCCGACATGGCTGCCCTGGGCGGCGAAGTGCTCCACCAGGCTGGCGCCGATCCCCGACGCGCCGCCGGTGACCAGGACGCGCCGGCCGGCGAGGCTCGGGTAGGTGGCATACTGGCTGGGCATCGGCGTGTCCCCGGATTGCTGCATACGACGGGCAGAGCGTGGCAGCACGCCGCAGGTTGCGCGAGGGGAGCAAGCAAGGCTGGGCTCTGCCCAGACCCGCCAGGGGCGAGCCGCCCCTGGACCGGCGTTACTTAGAATCAAATCCTATCGTCTGTCTGTCGCAGGCATGACGAGTGCCCAAGGCGCGTTCCAGCGCGCCAGATGACACCGCATACGCTCGGGTGGAAACGGATCTAACGGATGGGTTCCAAGGGCCCTGCCCTTGGCGGAGTTTGAGGCAGAGCCTCAACCTTGCCTGCCTGTCCGGCGCGGCGTCTCCCACGCGTCGTCGCCCTCACTGCCGGCCGGCGGCGACGCCCGGCAGCCGGAGGTAGGCCAGCCGCTTGGCCTCCCGCCGCCCGCGCGCGACGCTGTCCAGGATCAGCCCGCACGCCAGCGACAGGAACGACAGCAGCACGAGCCCGGTCGACAGCACCGCCGTCGGCAGCCGCGGCACCAGCCCGGTGCGCAGGAACGTCGCGACCACCGGCACCGCCAGCAGCACCGCCAGCGCCAGCAGCCCCGCCGCCGCGGCCGCGAAGAACCCCAGCGGCCGCTCCTCCTTCACCAGGCCCACGATGGTGCGCAGGATGCGCAGCCCGTCGCTCCAGGTGCGCAGCTTGGACTCCGACCCCGCCGCGCGCTCGCGATACGCCGACGGGTGCTCGCCCACCGGCATGCGCAGCGCCAGCGCGTGCACGGTGAACTCGGTCTCCGTCTCGAACCCCGTCGCCAGCGCCGGGAACGACTTGACGAAGCGGCGCGAGAACACCCGGTAGCCCGACAGCATGTCGGTGATCTCGCGCCCGAACAGCCGCGCCACGATCCCCGACAGCACCGCGTTGCCCAGCCGGTGCCCGGGGCGGTACGCGCCCGCCGCCTCGTCCACCCGCGCCGCGTTGACCATGTCCAGCCCGTCGTCGACCAGCAGCCGCACCATCGCGGGTGCGGCCGCCGCATCGTAGGTGCCGTCGCCGTCGACGAGCACGTAGAGGTCGGCCTCCACGTCGGCGAACATGCGCCGCACCACGCTGCCCTTGCCCGGCCGCGGCTCGCGCCGCACGACCGCGCCGGCCGCCTCTGCCGCCGCCGCCGTGCCGTCGGTGGAGTTGTTGTCGTAGACGTGGACCACCGCCCCCGGCAGGTGGCGCGCGAAGTCTCGCACCACGCCCGCCACCGCCACCGCCTCGTTGCGGCACGGGATCAGCACCGCCACGCGCAGACCGCCCGCAAGCGCCGGCGCGTCCGGCTGGAGGGCGCGCACGCGGCGCAGGGGGTCAGAACCGGACACGCGTCATTGTCGCGCAGCGCGCCCGCGATGGCCAGGAACCGTGCCCACCCGCGACGCGCCTCTCGATCCCGCTGCGGCCGGCATGCCAGTGTCGCGTCCCGGGCGTCGCCTCCCTGGCGCCCGACGACACCGGCCGGCGTGCCGGGCGCCGCCGGCTCCGGCCGCGGCGGCCCGGCGCCGCGCCGCAACCCGGAGGCTCCCCCCGCGTGGCACTCACCCGCCAGGTCATCACCGCGCTCAACCGCGACGGCACCGACATGCTCGGCACCCGCAACGTCGCGATCAAGATCGTCGACGAGAGCATCGTCTCCGGCTCCCTGCTCACCGTCGAGAGCAACCACTTCTGCGTGCTGAAGTCGCGCGGCGCCGTGCTGCAGGTCTACGAGACCGGCCAGTACGCCCTCGTCACCCCCGACAAGCCGATCGTCGGCTCCATCGTGCAGGGCTTCTTCGGCGGCGCCTCGCCCTGGGTCTACGAGGTCATCTACATCAACCGCTCGAAGCTGCTGGTCCGCAGCACCGGCATCGCGACCAGCGCCGAGATGGCCGAGGTCTCCTACCAGGCCGACTACTACATCCACGTCGACACCCGGCAGGCGGCACTCGACCTCATCACCCACCTGCCGTTCAACGGCAACGTCATCGACACGAAGGAGATCGCCGACTACGCCGGCCCCGCGATCGAGCAGGCCATCAACCAGGTCGTCCAGGTCACCCGGCTCGAGCACATCAACGAGCACATCAACGAGCTGCGCGAGGGCGTGAAGGCGCACCTGACCGACTTCCTCGGCGTCTACGGCATCCTGCTCAACGACCTCAAGATCCTGATCCTCCCCCGCGACGAACGAATGCGCGAGCTGATCTCCCTCCAGGCGCTCGGCCTGACGCCCATCGAGGCGGTGCGCTACCACCTCGCCCTGCGCATGGCCGAGAAGGGCCTGGTCTCCGCCCCCAACGCCGCCGCCGGCGAGTCCTTCCACGTCGGCGGCGGCGGCCAGCTCGCCACCACCCCCGGCGTCGACCTCGGCCTGGGGCGGACATGACCGACCCCGCGCCCTTCCACCAGGCCGCCCCCTTCTACCAGGCCGACGCCGTGGAGCGCGTCGCGGTCAACCTGTTCCACGGCTGGGGCTACAACTTCTACCGCGCGGAGAACCAGCTCCGCGCCGACGACCTCCTGGTGCGCGCCCGCACCTGCGAGCTGCTCGGCGCCGCCCGCGCCAGCCTGGAGGCCGCGGAGTCCGCCCACCGCCGCGAGCACCTGCCGCCCCCCTCCCGCGCGCGCCCCCGCCCGGACCCGCAGGCGATGGAGTCCGCCCGCGCCCTCGAACGCCTCGGCCGCGAGCTCGGCGCGCTTGAGGGCCAGATCCGCGCGCTCCCCATGCCCGAGACCGACCGCATGACCCAGCGCCACCGCGCGGAGGCCGCCACCCTCGCCCGCCTGCTCCAGGCCGACCAGGCGCTCGTCGCCCGCGCGGACATGCTGCGCGCGGGCCTGTCGGGCGCCGAGGCGCCGTGGATCCTGGAGCGCGAGGCGGGCCTGCGCGGCGCGCTCGCCGAGCTGCGGCAGGCGGTGGAGGCCAGGCGGGACCTGCTGGCCGGCTGAAGCAAGGTTGAGGCTCTGCCTCAAACTTTGCCAGGGGGAGCCCCCCTGGACCGGCCTCCCTTAAGTCATGCCGGTCCAGGGGCGGCTCGCCCCTGGCGGGTCTGGGCAGAGCTCAGCCTTGCTCGCTTGCCGCCGCGACCCGCCCCCGGCATTGTCGCTCGGAGCGCGCCCGGCACCCGCCCGGGCCCGATCCCGCTTTCAGGGTTGTCCCGCTTGGAAGATGCCGCGACCGCGCACCGGCCGACGCGCCCCCCGGCCCCCGCGGCCGACCCTGCCCCGCGGGCCAGCCGCACCGTCGTGATCGGCGCGGGCTTCGGCGGCCTCGCCGCCGCCCTGCGCGCCCGCGCCCTCGGCCACCGCGTCGACGTGTTCGAGCGCCTCGACCAGCTCGGCGGCCGCGCCCGGGTGTTCCGGCGCGACGGCTACAGCTTCGACGCCGGCCCCACCGTGCTCACCGCGCCCCACCTGTTCGCCGAGCTGTTCGCGCTCTTCGGCGAGCGCCTCGCCGACCACGTCCGCCTGCTGCCCGTCGACCCCTGGTACCGCATCACCTTCGCCGACGGCCGCCACTTCGACTACGGCGGCGACGAGGCCGAGATGGCCCGCAAGGTCGCCGCCTTCTCGCCCGGCGACGCCGCCGGCTTCGCCCGCCTGATGGCGCGCACGAAGGATCTCTTCGAGATCGGCTACGAGCAGTACGGCGCCGCCGCGTTCCACAGCCCCGCGACCATGCTGCGCGTGCTGCCCCACCTGCTGCGCCTGGGCGGCTGGCGCTCGATGCACGCCCTGGTCGCCTCGCACGTCAAGGACGAGGCGCTGCGCCGCGTCTTCACCCTGCAGACGCTGCTGATCGGCGGCCACCCCTGGCGCACCCCCGCGATCTACGCGCTGATCCAGCACCTGGAGCGCCGCTGGGGCATCTGGTTCGCAGAAGGCGGCACCGCCGCCATGGTCGCGGCGCTCGCCGCCCTCGCCCGCCGCCACGGCGTCGCCTTCCACACCGGCCGCACCGTCGAGCGCATCGCCACCGACCAGGGCCGCGTCACCAGCATCGTCCTGCAGGGCGGCATGACGATCCCCGCCGACCGCGTGATCGCCAACGCGGACGCCCCCGCCGTCTACGCCGACCTGCTGCCCGCGGCGCAGCGCCGCCGCTGGACCGACCGCCGCCTGCGCCGCCTGCAGCCGTCAATGGGCCTGTTCGTGCTCTACTTCGGCACCACCCGGCAGTACCCCGACGTCGCCCACCACACCATGGTCCTGGGCGAACGCTACCGCGCGCTGCTCGACGAGGTGTTCGGCACGAGCCCTGACCTGCCCGACGACCTCAGCCTCTACCTGCACCGCCCCACCGCCACCGACCCCGCGCTGGCGCCGCCCGGCCACGACGCCTTCTACGTCCTCGCCCCCGTGCCCAACCTGCGCGCGCCCATCGACTGGCGCACCGCCGGCCCCCTGATGCGCGACCGCGTCGTGGCGATCCTCTCGGCGCGCGGCCTTCCCGACCTGGAGCGCCACATCACCTCCGAAAGCTGGCTCGCCCCCGACGACTTCGCCCGCGACTACCTCAGCCGCGACGGCTCGGGCTTCTCCACCGCGCCCACCCTGATGCAGTCCGCCTGGTTCCGCTTCCACAACCGCTGCGGCGACGTCGCCGGCCTCTACCTCGTGGGCGCCGGCACCCACCCCGGCGCCGGCGTCCCCGGCGTGCTCACCTCCGCCAAGGTCGTGGAAACCCTGCTGCGCCAGGAGGCCCCGCTGCGCCAGGACGCCTCGGGCCACGAAGCCCTGTGCCATGAAGCTCTAGGCCACGAAGCCCCGCGCCGGGATGCCGCCGAATGAGCCGCGACGCCGTCCGCGTCCTGTCGCGCCACGGCCGCACCTTCCGACTGGCCGGCGGCCTGCTGCGCCGCGGCCACCTCGACGCGGCCGCGGAGCTCTACGTCTTCTGCCGCGCGGTCGACGACCTCGCCGACGAGTCGCCCGACCCCGACGCCGCCCGCGCCGCCCTGCTCGCACTCCGCCACGAGGTGGGGCAGGGGACCCGCCGCTCGCCGCTCGCCGCCCGCTTCGCCGCCCTCGGCGCCTGCCCGCGCGCCACCACCGCGTTCATCGACACCATGCTCGGCGACCTCACTCCCGGGCTCGCCCCCGGGCTCACCCAGGTGCGCATCGCCGACGAGGCCGAGCTGATGGCCTACGCCTACGGCGCCGCCGGCACCGTCGGCGTGCTGATGTGCGGCGTGCTCGGCGTGCGCGACCCCGCCGCCGAGCCGCACGCCGTCGACCTCGGCATCGCCATGCAGCTCACCAATATTGCCCGCGACGTCGTCGAGGACGCCCGCCGCGGCCGCCTCTACCTCCCCGCGACCTGGCTGCCGCCCGGCTTCGCCCCCGCCGACGTCGCCACCGACCCGGACAGCGTGTTCGCCGCCGTCCGCCGCCTCCTCGCGCTGGCCGACCAGCGCTACCGCAGCGCCGCGCGCGGCTACCGCTTCCTGCCGCCCCGCACCCGCCTCGCGATCCGCGTCGCCGGCCGCCTGTACGAGGAGATCGGCCGCCGGATCCTGCGCGCAGGCCCCGCCTACCTCGCCGGCGGGCGCAGCGTCGTGCCCCTGCCGCGCAAGCTGGCACTCCTGGCGCGCGAGGCCGCCGCCTCGCTCGCGCGCCAGCCCTCGCCCGCCCGGCAAGACTCGCCGCCGCAGCGCGCCCCGTCGGCCCGGACCGGCGTGCAGGCCTGAACGGACGACCCTCCGCACGTGCCCGGGTTGAGGGGCACGCAGGCAAGGTTGAGGCTCCGCCTCAAACTCCGCCAAAGGCAAGCCTTTGGAAACCTGGACTCAGGAAGCAGGTGCCCGGATGCCACGCCTGTTGCGGACTCGGGCACAGCCTGTCGAAGATTTCGCGGCCTCCTGGCCCCCGGAATGCAGGCGGAAAGGAGGCCGGACCCCGCCTGCCGCCTTGCCGCGGCTGCGGTCCGGATCATCCCGCACCGCGCGGCGGCAATGCTTGCACTTCCCGGTTTTAGGCTGCACCGTGTACTCCCGTCTCGGTAAACACCCGGCGGAACCCGTGAGCGACAGCCGTTACTGCGGGAACACCCTCCTGGTCGGAAGGGGCGATATTCCGGATGTGGCTCGATGCCGACTGCTGGTGCATCAGGCAAGTTGCCGGCCTGTCCGGCATTGCACCGTGGCAAAGGAAATCTCCCGGAACGCCGGCTGGCTTGCCCACTCGGGTCGTGCCTGAAAGACCGGCGCGAAAAGCCGGCATTGCCAGGACTGCAAACGGGGATGGAAATGAAGATCCGACGCATGGACCACGCTTCGCTCGTCGTGCCGGCTGCGCAATGCCTGGCCCTCCGGCCGCCAGCGCGGGAGTAGGCACGTGGCCTCGGACCATGACGTCGCCGACCCGCCCCTGACGCTGCCGGAGCTGTCGGACGCCGCGGCGACCACCAACGAACACCGTGCCCTGCGCGTGCTCGCCGGCTTCGCGGAAACCGCCCTGCCGGCAATGCTCCTGCTCTACCTGGCCGCCAACGAGCGCAGCGCCGACACCCTGCCCGAACTGAAGCAGGTCATCGACACGCTGAGCGAGGTGCCGGTCCAGCTGGACGGGCAAGGCCCGGAACCGATCCAGACGGCGGTCAGCCGTCTGTACAGCGTGGTGGGAGCCCTGCGCGGCCGCATCGGCTAGAGCCCCGAGACCGGCAACGGACCGCCGCACAGGCGAAGCAAGCGTCTTCTTTTTCTGAAGAAAAAGAAGCAAAAAGACTTTGCCCCCAAGGCTCCGGTCGCGCGAGCGGCCACGGACCCAATTGGCAAAAGTTCTTTGGTTCTTTCTTTCAAGAAAGAACGCGCTTCCTTCCTCGCAGCGGCAGGCGCGCCCGCCCCCGCACCGGACCGAACGCCCGCTAGACGAACGCCTCGGCCGGGAAGCACGCCCGAAGCTGCGCGCCCAGCTCGCGGCCGAGCGCGTCGGCGCTCGACACCGCCCCGGTGATCGACCCGGTCCGCACGACCGTCCCGTCGCCCGACGCCAGCAGCCCGTCGAGCCGCAGCTCCCCGTCGCCGACCAGCCGCGCGTACGCCCCGATCGGCGTGGCGCACGAGCCGTCAAGCGTCGCCAGCATCGCCCGCTCCGCAGTCGCCGCCACCCGCGCCGCCCTGTCCTCGACCAGCAGCAGCAGCTCGCGCAGCTCGGTGGCGTCCTCGCGCACGGTCACGCCCACGATCCCCTGGCACGCCGCCGGCAGCATCGCGCTCGCCGGCAAGGCGAGCGACGCCTCCGCCTCCAGCCCCAGCCGGCGCAGCCCCGCCATCGCCAGCAGGCTCGCCGCGCACACCCCGTGGCGGATCTTGTCGAGCCGCGAATGCACGTTGCCCCGGAACATCGCGATCCGCAGGTCCGGCCTGACCGCGAGCAGCTGCGCTTGGCGCCGCACCGAGCAGGTGCCGATCACCGCGCCCTCCGGCAGGCAGGCGAACGGGTCCGCCTCGTCCGGCTCGCCGCACTCGTCGCCCAGGATCAGCGCATCGCGCGCATCCTCCCGCGGCAGCGTGCAGCCCAGCACGATTCCCGGCGGCAGCTCGGTCTCCAGGTCCTTAAGGCTGTGCACCGCGAGGTGGATGCGACCCGACAGCAGCTGCTCGTGGATCTCCTTGGAGAACAGCCCCTTGCCGCCGATCTCGGCCAGCACCCGGTCCTGCACCGCGTCGCCGGTGGTGCGGATCACGTGCTCCTGGAACACGTCGAACTCGCGCATCACCGGGCACACCCGGGCCAGCGTCGCCATGAACGCGCGCGTCTGCTGCAAGGCGAGCGGCGAGCCCCGCGTGCCGATGCGCAGCGGCAGCGACGGGTGGTGGCGGGGCGCCGTGGGCGCCGCTCCCCCCGCGGGCCGGGCGTCCGCGGTGCCGGGCCGCGTCGCCGCGATCAGGTCGGAGAGGGCGTTCATCGGGGGGTCTCCGTCACGGCCGGCGCTCCCGTGCGGGCAGCGCCGAGCCAGGCAGGGCGGGATCGGTGGCCAGAGCCTGCGGCCCGAACGGGCGGTTCAGCACGACCACCGCGCGATTCAGGAAGAAGGCGGTCCCCACCCACAGCAGGTAGGGCAGCAGCAGCGCCGCCGCGAAGCGCGACCACGCCGAGAACGCCAGCACCAGCGCCAGCACCGAGAGCCACAGCGCCGCCGCCTCGGGCAGCGCCCAGTCCGGCCGCCGCAGCTTGAAGAACAGCCCGCTCCACGCGACGTTCAGCACGGCGTTTACCGCGAACAGCCCCGCCACCCAGCCGCGCCCGGAGGCGTCGGCACCCCGCCAGGCCAGCACCGCGGCCCACGCCGTGAGCACGCCGATCGTGGTCCACACCACCGGGAACGCCCACCCCGGCGGCTGCCACCACGGCGTGCGCAACGCGAGGTACCACGGCCCGATCTCCGTCAGCAGCCCGCCCAGGAACAGCACCGCGGCCACGCCCCCCGCCGCGACCGCAACGTCCCAGCTCACGCCGAGACCAGCCCCGTCAGGTGCGCGATGTTCTTCGCCAGGATGCGCAGGTGCACGACCGGCTTCGCGCGCACCAGCTCCTTGGTCATGTACGCCGCCCAGGTCAGCTCCTGCACGTCGCGGTCGCGGCAGATGCGCACGAAGCGCTCGCGCCGGTCGTCGCTCGAGTACCAGAACCGCTGCATCAGCCCGAGCACGCGGAACACCTGCCCGTGCGCCCGCATGAACCGCCGCCGCGCCTGGCGCAGCGCCCGTGCGTCGCCCGTCGCCACGAACCGGTCCACCGCCTCGCCCGCGAGCTGCCCGCCGAGCATCGCGTAGTACAGCCCCTCGCCCGACGCCGGCGCCACCACCCCTGCGGCGTCCCCCGCCAGCAGCACGCAGCGCCCGTCGTCCCAGCGCCCCAGCGGCTTCATCGGGATCGGCGCCCCCTCGCGCCGCAGCGTCTCCGCCCCCTCCAGCCCGGTCGCCGCCCGCAGCGCCGCCGTCGCCGGCCGCAGCGCGAACCCCTTGCGCGCGCTGCCCAGCCCCACGCTCGTCGTCGCCCCGTGCGGGAACACCCAGCCGTAGAAGTCCGGCGACACCTTCGCGTTGTAGTGCACCTGGCAGCTCTCGGGGTCGAACCCCGGCCCCACCGGCGAGCGGACGATCTCGTGGTAGGCGAACACGTAGCGCATCGCCTCCGCACCCTTGACGCCCGCCGCCCGCGCCACCCCGGAGCGCGCCCCGTCCGCGCCCACCACCGCGCGCGCCCGCACCACGAACGCCGCCCCGCTGCCATCCGTGCTCGCCTCGCGGCACTGCACCACCGCGACCCCGTCCTCGACCGACATCCCCTCGAACAGCCCCGTGCGCCGCACGGCCCCGTCCGCCTCGGCCCGCGCGCGCAGCCACTCGTCGAAGCCCGCGCGGTCGACCATGCCGACAAAGCCGTTGCCGACCGGCATGTCCACCGTGCGCGACGACGGCGCGAACATCCGCGCCGACGTCGCCCGCGCCACGAGCTGGCTGTCGGGAATCGCAAAATCCTGGATCAGCCGCGGCGGCACCGCCCCGCCGCACGGCTTGATCCGCCCGCCGCGGTCCAGCAGCAGCACCGACCGCCCCCGCTTGGCCAACTCCGAGGCGGCGGTGGCACCCGCGGGGCCGCCGCCGACGACGACGACATCGAAGTCAGCAGGCAAGACTGGGGGGCGA
Organism: uncultured Acetobacteraceae bacterium; assembly: GCA_964236585.1. Classification (GTDB taxonomy): domain Bacteria; phylum Pseudomonadota; class Alphaproteobacteria; order Acetobacterales; family Acetobacteraceae; genus CAXSEF01. Next base: position 3,381 of record CAXSFE010000053.1, on the reverse strand, counting down.
GGCCGCCCCCCAGACCCCGGCGCCACCTGGAGTCCCATCATGTCGCTCCCCTTATGTGTGCCGGTCCAGGGCGGCTCGCCCTGGCGGGTCCAGGGCAGAGCCCTGGCCTTGCTTCTCATGCCCCGCGCAACGCGAGCGCCGCCGCCAGCATCCCCAGCACGTACAGGCTGGTCCCCGTCGCATTGTACCAGGGCGCCCGCCCACGCGGATCGGCCAGCAGCCTGCGCATCAGCACGAGCTGCGCCCCCAGCAGCACGGCCACCACCGCCGCGTGCCCCGCGAACCCCCACGCCGCGAGCAGCGCGACCACAGCGAGCTGCGGCACCGTCATCACGACGCAGGCCAGGCGGCATGCGCGGTCCGGGCCGAGGCGGGCGGGCAGGGACCCCAGCCCCATCTGCCGGTCGCCCTCGATCGACTTGAAGTCGTTGAGCGTCATGATTCCGTGCGCACCGAGGCTGTACAGCGCGGCCAGCGCCACGATCCGCCCGCCCGGCCATGCCTGCAGGCTCACCGCCGCGCCTGCGAACCACGGCAGCCCCTCGTAGGACACGCCCACCGCAAGGTTGCTCCACCAGCCGTTGCGCTTGAGCCGCACCGGCGGCGCGCTGTACGCCCAGGCCAGCGCCAGCCCGACCAGCGCCGCGATCCACACGTACAGCCCGAGCGCGAACGCCACCGCGACGGAGAGCACGCTCCACGCCACCGCGATGCCCAGGCCCCAGCGCCCGGGCACCCGCCCGGACGGGATCGGCCGCCCCGGCTCGTTGATCGCGTCGACGTGGCGGTCGAACCAGTCGTTGACTGCCTGGCTGGTGCCGCACGCCAGCGGCCCCGCGAGCCCCGCGCCCGCCGCGACCAGCCCCCAGCGCCCGCCGAGCCCCGCGCCCGACGACACGACCCCGCAGCCGAACGCCCACACCGGCGCGAACCACGTCAGCGGCTTGAGCAGCTCCAGCATCGCCCCGAGCGACGGCCGTGCGCCCGGCGCGGGCACTGCCGCGCCTATCGCGGCGACCCCAACGGGGCCGAGCCCCGGCGCGAGAGCCGCGCGGCTCACGAGCCTTCCCAGTTGCTGCCCGGCTCCGGCAGGTCGCCGAGCCCGTAGCGGTGCAGCTTGGCGTACAGGCTCTGCCGGCTCACCCCCAGCATCTCCGCCGCCGACGCCCGGTTGTTCTCCGCCAGCTCCAGCGCCGCCTCGATGCACAGCCGCTCGATCACGTCGGTGGCGTCGCGCACCAGCTCCTTGAGCGACACCCGCCCGATCAGCTCCGTGAGCTGCTCGACCGAGCGCGGCACCACGGCGCGGACCTCCGGCGCCGTGGCCGCGGTCAGCCGCCGCGCCACGTCGCGGATCGCGAAGCCGAACGAGGGCGCCGCCCCGCCCAGCACGGCAACGGCCGAGATCTCCACCTCGGTCAGCAGCCCGTGCTCGCCGCGCAGCGTCGTGCAGAACAGCCGCACCGAGCCGCGCTGGCGCAGGTTGGCCAGCAGCACGTCGACGTCGACCCCTGCCCGCCCCAGCCAGGTGCCCAGCGCGCGCCCCTGCGCCTGCTCGGCCAGCGAGAGCTGCGTCATCGACAGGAAGGCGGTGTTGGCCGCCAGGATCGTGCCCTCGCCGTCGGTGGCCACGAACGCGTCCGGCGCCTGCTCCAGCGCCGAGAGCAGCCGGTCGCTGACCTCGGACACCAGCGTCGTGCCGCTGGCCAGCGCGCCCGGCATCACCCGCACCAGCAGCACCGAGCTGTCGCCCTCGATCAGCAGCGAGGCCGACAGCGACACGTCGCCGTCCCCCACCCCGCCTTGAGCCGCCCCGTTCCCGGCTGCCCCACTCCCGCCCGCCCCGTCCAGCGCCACGTCGGCGAGCCTGACCCGCACCGGCTCCGCCCGCCCGCCGGTCTTCACCGCGGCCAGGAACCGCAGCACCGCGCCCCTGTCGCGCGGCTCGAACAGCTCGGGAAACGGCCAGCCCTGCGCGCGCCGCGCCCCACCGAGCCTGCGCCCCGCCGGGTTGCTTTCCGCGACCTTGAGGGTCTGCGCGTCGAGCACCATCAGCGGCTCCGGCGAGGTCTCGAACAGGATGCGGTAGCGGGTCTGCGCCTGGCGCAGCGCGGAGTAGTCGCGCTCCATCGCCTGCTGCGCGTCGATCAGCCGCTGCTGCAGCTCGGTTAGCGGGCGCAGGTCGCGGCCGAACGCCACCACCCGGCCCTCGTCGTCTGCGCGGGTCGCGGCGTACTCCACCGCCACGTCCATGCCGCTGTTGGTCGCGCCCGCGCCGAGGTGGTTCAGGTGGCGCAGCCGCGGCACGTCGTCGTTCTGCGCCGCCTCCACCAGGGCGCGCGCCTTGGGCCGGCTCTCCAGCGTCACCGTCTCGACCCACGGCTGGCCGCGCAGCGACACCGCGCCGCCCATGTCGGCCTCCAGCGAGGCGCTGCGGAACCGCGCGTCGCGCACCACCCCGTCGCGGTCGATCACCAGCGCCACGTCGGCCGCCGCCCCCAGCAGCCGCGCCGCCGCCTCGCTGTCGAGCGATCCGAGCGCCTGATCTTCGGGAAGGGATGGCCTAGTCTTCATGATGCTGCACGCGCCTGGGTCACGGAGGCTGACGAGATGGCTCATCGGGCACGCGCGGTCGAGGGGCGGCGGCCGGGGGCAGGCCTGCGCCGCAGGGCCAGCAGGGCGGCGGCGCGGGCGAGCGCCTCGGCCGCGTCGCGCGCGGTGTCGTCGGCGCCGAGCCGGATCGCCAGCTCCGGCCGATCGAGGAACGCGGGACCGCCGACCATGACGATGATGTCGCGGTTGCGCGACGCGCGCCGCACCGCGGCCACGCAGGGCGCCAGCCGCGGCAGGTGCACCTCGGCCCCCAGCGAGAAGCCGATCAGGTCCACCGGCCGGGCCGCGACCACCCGCGCGGCGTCCGCCGGCCCGGCCACGGCGGGGTTCTGCACCTGCCAGCCCGCGCCGCGGAAGAAGTCGCTCAGCATCGACAGCCCCAGCGAGTGCTGCTCGCCCGGCGCCGCGACCAGCAGCGCCAGCCCCGGCGCCGCGGCCGCCGCCACGCCTGCCGCCCCGTTCGCGTCCGGGCCGCCCGTATCCGCGCCACCCGCCTCGACGCGCGGCGCCATCGCGTGCAGCAGCCGGTGCAGGTGCACCGCCGCCAGCGTCACCTCGGTGAACGAGCACCGGTCGTCCACCCACAGGTCACCCAGGTGGCGCGCGGTCCCGGACAGCAGGTCCAGGCAGACCGACTCGACGGACACCCCCTGCGCCCGGCAGCGCGCGACGCAGGCCGCCGCCTCGCCCGCCGGGTCCGGCCCGAGCAGCGCCGCCGTCAGCGCCAGCACCGCCTCGCGCGTGACCGCCACCGCCGCGTCGGACCCG